>CAXTRJ010000058.1:0-13017 GCA_964246585.1 uncultured Sphingomonas sp.
GGTCCCGCACCGCGTCGACGCGCGCCTGCGTCTCGCCGAGCTGGATGACGGCGTCGGCGTGGCGTTCGCGCGCCGCCGCCAGCGCGTCGCCGAGCGGGCGGATGACGCCGGCCCAGATGATCGTCAGCGCCAGCAGCGCCAGCATGACCAGGATCATCCGCTTCTCGCGCAGAGATCGACCCTCGAACCAGGCGCGAAGGCCCGTCATCGCGGCGTCATCGTCAGCTCGCCGGTGACGCGGCCGCCGACCGCCTGGAAGGTGCCGGCGGCGACGCGGAAGCCGGCGGCCTCGATGCGCTGTTTGAGCGCGTTCGCCTGCCCCTCCCCCGCCGCCGACACGGTGGCGCGGAGCGCGCCGTTCGGCTCGAAGGCGAGCGCGGTCGCCTCGCTGCCCTCGACCGCCTGGATCGCGGCGAACAGCACGGCGGCGGTGCGGCTGAAGCCGAGCCCGGGGCCGCGCAGCCGCGACAGGCGCTCGTCGAGCTGACGATCGGCGTTGCCCACCGTCTCACCGCGCGGCAGCCCCTGACGCGCGACCTGCTCGGTCCTCGCCTCCACCGCGTCGGCGGCGAACCCGTATTTGGCGATGCGGACCAGGGTGATGATCAGCGTCATCGCCAGGATCGCCAGCGCCAGCCGGGCCAGCCGCCGGATCAACGGCCAGTCGAGCGCGAACCGGCGACGCCGGGCGAACGGCCCTTGCCGCAGGTCGAGCGCGGGGGCGGCGACCGCCGCGACGATCGCCGCGTCGACCTCGTCGCGGGGCACCACCGTCGGCGCGACGCCGCCGGTGACCAGCTCGGTCAGCCGCGCCTCGTCGGCGAAACCGGCGACGGCGCCGCGCACGACCCCCTGCCCACCGATTTCGCCGCGCAGATAGCCGCTATCGGGTCGCGGCAGCAGCATCGGCGCGGGGAGCACCGCCTGCGGGTCGATGCCGACCGCCGCCATCGACGCGAGCCAGCCGCGCATGTCGGCGACCGAGACGACGCCGATCGGGCGTTCGTCGGCGTCCTCGCGTCCGACCGCGACGTGGAGATCGGCGGTCGGCGACGCGCTCGCCTCGCTCGCCAGGATGCGCGCCGCCGCGACCGATTGCGCCGGCGATCGATTAGGCAGCGCCGCCCAGTGAAGCGTCACCGCATCGGCGGGGGCGACCGCGACGACCGGGCCGTCGGCGGCGGGCACGCCCTCGCCACGCGCGACGACGCCGTCCTCGCCCAGCCGCAGCCAGCGATAGTCCGTGTCGGCATACGGGAGGAACAGGATCGTCGTCACAGGTCCTCCCCCCATTGCCGCGAGACGAGCCGCGCGGGAAGACGCGACGCGTCGATCAATGCCCTTTCCTCGACCTCGGCCGCGCCGACGGTGACATCGACGCGCAGGGCGAACCAAGTGGAGGTGACGCCGGTCTGCCCCTCCGCCTCGGCGTTGGTGGTGCCGTCCAGCGCCAGCACGCGCCAGAACGCGCTGGTGTCGCCGTAACCCTGAGGCGGACGCTGCAACAGGGCGCGCTGGGCGCCGTCGACGGTGAGCGTGTCGGGGAGCAGCATGGCGACCAGCGGCGCCTGTTCGGGGGCGAGCGTGTTGACGTTGATCCGCGCCGGCCGCGCGATCGGCAGCGTGCAGAGCCAGGGCCGGAGCGTCGCGTAGATTTCCGGGGTGACCCCAGTGACGGCACGAAGCTCGCTGACGTCGGCCATCAGCGTGTTGGCGGTGCGATAGGGCGTCGGCAGCGCGGTGTAGCGGGCGTCCTCCGCGCCGAGGGGCTGCTCCGCGGAGTCAGTGTCGATCCAGTCGGCGGTCGCGGCGGCGATCGTCTCCGCCGCCTGAGTCGGCACCCTGAGCAGCCGCATGAGCCGGGCGAACTGGATGCGTTGCGGGTCGACGGCGGTGAGATTGCCTGGTCCGGCGCTGGTGACCAAGCCGTTGAGGTTGAAGCAGTTGCCGCCGTCGGTCACCCGCGCGACCGCCTGCCCGCCTGGCACGGGCAGGCCGAAGGGGCGATCGCTCCAGCCGCCGGCCAGCGTGACGCGCGACGGATTCTGCGCCAACAGCGCGGAGATTCGCGACGTCGCCAGCGTCTCGGCGGCGTAGGCGTAGGCGCGCGCCTGCTCGATCGCGGCGGCGTTGCCGGCGAGGCGCGTGGCGAGGCGCAGCTTTTCCAGCGCGGTGCCGGCCATCACCGCCACGACCGCGACCAGCAACAGGACGGTCAGGAGCGCGGCCCCGCGCTCGCCGTCACGCACCGGGAGTGCCAGCGGCTGCGGGATCGTCGGGCAGCGGGGCGTAGCCGGTGCCGACGAGGAACAGCTGACGGAACTCGGCGCCGTCGCGGCGCACGACGCGCAGCTCGATCGCCTGGGGCAAGGGTATGCCGTTCTCGCCGTCCCAACGGTCGGTCCAGGCACCGGCGACGCGGTAGCGGAAGGTGGCGACGCGAACCCCGGTCAGCATCGCCGCGGGCGCGAGCGGCGTCGCGCCGTCGAGCATCGGCCAGGCGACGCGCGACAAGGTACCGTCGGCGAGCTGCCAGGCGACCTTTTGCTGCCCGGCGCGAGCGGCGCCGTCGAGGTTGGTCCAACCACCACGGACGAGCTGGACGCGCGCGCCCTCGCCGACAAAGGCGGGACGCGTGACGCCGCTCTCGTCGCGGGTCGCGCGGGCGGTCGCCTGGGCCAGATCGGCCGACATCGCC
The DNA here is from genome assembly GCA_964246585.1 of uncultured Sphingomonas sp. Taxonomy (GTDB): domain Bacteria; phylum Pseudomonadota; class Alphaproteobacteria; order Sphingomonadales; family Sphingomonadaceae; genus Sphingomonas. The sequence continues at coordinate 2,699 of CAXTRJ010000058.1, forward strand.
GAGGCGAGGCGGTTGAGCGCGGCGACATCATCGAGGCGCGCGCCGGTCGCGGCCTGGGCGCGGATGGCGAAGGACAGCATCGCGACGCCGGCGCCGGCGAGCATGCCAAAGATCAGGAGGGCCACCATGACCTCGACCAAGGTGAAGCCGTGTTGCTTGCTGGGAATGGTGGAGCGCGGGGTCATGTCACGCTCACCAGCGGCGGTTGCGGCGGGCGCACCATCGTCAGACGGCCGAGCACCGCCCCGCGCTCGTCGGTGACCGCGACCTCGATGCGGAGGATGCGCGGATCGCCGGTCGGGCGGACCAGCCGCGTCCAGTTCCACGCTCGCCCGCCGTTGCGCTCGGTGCCCTTGGCCGTGCCGAGCGTTGGCGGCTGGGCCTCGGTTACGGCCTCGATCGCGACGTTGCGGGCGACGATCTGCGCCACCAGCGTCGCGTCCAGCACGCCGGTGCTGCGAATCGTCGCGCCCTCCAGGCGGATCAGCGCCATCGCCGCCAGGCTGAACACGGCGAGCGCCACCATGACCTCGATCAGGGTGAAACCGCGGTCACGCATCGACACGGACGCTGCCGTCGGCGCCGAGTTCGACCGAGGCGGCGGCGTCGTCGCGGGACAGCCGGACGCTGAGCGGGCGGTCGGCGAAACCGGTCGGGTCAAAGGTGATCCGCTCGCGGCCGGCGCGGTCGGCGACCGACGCCTCGGTGCCCTCGCGCCAGCGTTCGACGCGCAGTGGCTTGTCGGCGATCGGCGACCAGGCGCCGGCCACGCGCCGGTCGAAGCCGTAGCCGCCGGTCGTCACCCAGATGCTGATCGGCCGGGCGTCGACGATCGCGAGGTCGTGCGCGGCGCGAGCACGGGCGGCGAAGCGCTCGGCCTCGTCGACCAGGCGCCCGCGCGGGTCGGGCATCGCCAGCACCGCCATCGCGCTGGTCAGGGCGATGACGGTGACGACGATCATCAGCTCGACGAGCGTGAAGCCGTGTTCGGCGGAACGCCTCAAGGGCGTGAACCCAGCCGATCCTTGGTGCCTATTGCCAGCTGGTGATATCGGCATCGTTGCCTTCGCCGCCTTCCTGGCCGTCGGCGCCGAAGCTCCACAGGTCGAACGCGCCGTGCTGGCCGGGCGAGGCGTAGAGATAGGGCCGGCCCCAGGGATCGTCGGGCAGCCGCTTGATATAGCCGCCGGCCTGATAGCGCGAGGGGTCGGCGAGGCCGGCGGGCGCGGTCTGCAACGCGGTGAGGCCCTGCGAGGTGGTCGGGTAGTTGAGGTTCTGCAGCTTGAACATCTCCAGCCCGTCCTCGATAATGGCGATGTTGGCGCGGGCGGTCTCGACGCGGGCGCGGTCGCCCGAGGGCAGGACGTTGATCGCAACGATCGTCGCCAGCAGGCCGATGATGACGACGACCACCATCAGCTCGACCAGCGTAAAGCCGTGTTCGGCGGAACGCCTCACGGGCGTGAAGCCGTCCTCGTTGCGGCGGCGGCGCTTTTTGTGTTCAGGACGCATGGACAACCTCATTGGCCCGCCAGCGTGTTGAGCTGGAGGATCGGCAGCAGGATGGATAGCACGATCGTGGCGACGATGCCGCCCATGATGACGATGATCGCCGGCTCCAAGAGCGACAGGGCGGTCGCGGTGAAGCGGTCGAACTCGCGTTCGAGATAGTCGGCGGCGCGCTCCAGCATCTCGTCGAGGCGACCGGCCGCTTCCCCGCTCGCGGCGAGATAGGTCAGCAGCGGCGGGAAGACGCCGGCGCGGCGCATCGCGGCGGACAGGCTGCCGCCGCCGCGAATGGCGTCGACGATCTCGTCTGAGGCGAGGCGGAGGCGACGGTTGTGGATGGTGCCGGAGGTGAGCGCCAGGCCCTCGAGCAGCGGCAGGCGGCTGGCGATCATGGTCGACAGGGTCCGGGCCATGCGGGCGGCGTGGAGGTCGCGGAGGAGCCGGCCGAGGAGCGGTACGCGGAGCAGGCGGGTGTCGAACGACAGGCGTAGCGCCGGCTGTTTTAGCGCGCGCCACGAGGCGAAGCTGAAGAAACTGACCCCTGCGAGCAGGAGCCACCAGTATTTGACAAGGAAACTTGACAGGGCGATGACCATGCGGGTCAGGAAGGGGAGTTCCTGGCCGACGGTGTCGAACTGCTCGACCACCTGGGGGACGACGAACATCATCAGGGCAACGACGACGCCGAGCGCGACGGTGGCGAGGACGATCGGATACGTCAACGTCGTCAACAGTTTGCCGCGAATCTCGGCCTGACGTTCGAGGAGCACCGACAGGCGGTCGAGAATGGTCGGGAGCGAGCCCGAGCTCTCGCCGGCGGCGACCATGGCGCGGTAGAGCGGCGGGAAGCTCTTGGGCGCGCGGGCCATCGCGTCGGCGAGGCGGCGACCCTCGACGACGCCGGCGTGGACGTCGGCGACGATCGCGCGGACGCTTTCCTGCTCGGTCTGGCGGGTGATGGTGCGAAGCGACTCCTCGAGCGGGGAGACGCGGTTGAGGGTCGCGAGCTGGCGGGTGAACAAGGTCAGCTGCTTGGTCGACATCTTGGCGCGGCCGAGGGTCAGGCCGAATAGCGGGCGCCCCTTGGCGACGGGCGGCGCGCCGGGCTCAAGGCGGACGACGTAGAGGCGGCGGCGGTCGAGCGTGTTTCGCGCCGCGTCGAGGCTGTCGGCGGCCACGTGGCCGCGCTGCTCGTTGCCGCGCGTGTCGATCGCGAGGAAGTCGAAGTCAGCCATCGGCGGCGACCGGAGCGTCGACCACCGTGTCGGTCGCGTCGCGGCGGGAGACGCGGATCGCTTCCTCGGCGGTGGTCTGGCCGCCCTCGACCAGCGAACGGGCCGCGGCGGCGAGGTTGGGCTGGGCGCGAAAGGCGTGGGCGGCGATGTCGGCCTCGTCGCCGCCCTCGTTGATCAGGCGGCGGACGGTGTCGTCGACGCGGATCGCCTCGAACACGCCGATGCGGCCGCGAAAGCCAGAGCCGTTGCATTCGCCGCAGCCGGCGGCCTCGTACACGATCGTGTCGGGGGCGATGCCGAGCATGGCGGCGACGGTGCCCTCGGCGCGGACCGGGCGGCGACAGGTCGGGCACAGCCGGCGGACCAACCGCTGGGCGATGACCGCGCGCAGCGTCGAGGCGAGCAGGAAGGATTCGACCTTCATGTCGCGCATCCGGGTGATCGCGCCGGCGGCGTCGTTGGTGTGGACGGTCGACAGGACGAGGTGACCGGTCAGCGACGCCTGGACGGCGATCTCGGCGGTTTCGCGGTCGCGGATCTCGCCGACCATGACGACGTCCGGATCCTGGCGCAGGATCGCGCGCAAGCCGGCGGCGAAGGTCAGCCCGACCTTGGGATTGACCTGCGTCTGGCCGACGCCGTCGACGGCGTACTCGACCGGATCCTCGACGGTCAGGATGTTGCGGCTGCCGTCGTTGAGCAGGCGCAGCGCGGCGTAGAGGCTGGTGGTCTTGCCCGAGCCGGTCGGGCCGGTGACGAGGAGAATGCCGTTTGGCTCAGCCAGCGCCTCGCGCAGCATGGCGTATAGCGGCGGGGTGAGGCCGAGCGCCTCCAGGTCGATGCCGGCATTGTCCTTGTCGAGGATGCGCAGCACGACGCGCTCGCCGGCGCGGCTGGGCAGCGTCGAGACGCGGACGTCGAGCAGCTTGCCGCCCAAGGTCAGCCCCATGCGGCCGTCCTGCGGCACGCGGCGCTCGGCGATGTCGAGGCGCGACATGACCTTCACCCGGCTGACGACGACGGGGGCGACGTGCGGCGGCATCCGCAGCGTTTCGCGCAACACGCCGTCGATCCGCATCCGGACAACGAGGCCGGTCTCGTAGGGCTCGATATGGATGTCGGACACGCCGTTGCGCGCGGCGTCGGCGATGATGCCGTTGATCAAGCGGATGGCGGGGGCGTCGTCGGCGGTGTCGAGCAGATCCTCGGCGGTCGGCATATCGCCGGCGAGGAGGTCGAGCTCGTCTCCAAGCCCGAGCGTGCCGGCGGCAAGCGCGTTGGCCTGGCCATCCATGGCGTAGCGTTCGCCCAGGAGCTTGTCGAAGGCGGCGGCTTCGACGAAGCCGATGTCGAACGGGCGGCGCAGGAAGCGGCGGAGTTCGGGGAGGACTTTCGGGTCGGCCCCTTCGCGCATGGCGACGGCGTCACCGTCGAGGACGACGCCGAACTTTCGCGCGAAGGCGTAGGGGATGGGGGGGGTGATGGGGATAGCCCCGAGCGTATCCTCGACGCCCGATGTGCTGCCCCGGCGGAGGCCGGGGTCGAGGGACGCCACGGTGGCGAGCAGGGACGAGACGCTCCGTGGCTGGGTCCCGGCCTCCGCCGGGGTACTGTCTTGCAGCGGGGTACCGCCTTGCGCCGGAGTCGCCGCTTCGACCTCGACATCCTTGCCGAACCGGATCACCGCGCCCGCTCCGGGCGGATCGTCGTCGAGCTGCGGATCACGGGAACGGCGATATTGGGGTCTTCGATGTTGCCGGGCACGGGTGACGGCGGGATCGGGGGGGCGGCGCCAAGATAGTCGCGGACGAGCTGGTCGATCGAGGGCTCCTCGTTCGGGGTCGCGTAACCCTGAAGCTGGCGGAGATAGCCGTAGCGGCGCTCGGTCGCGCGGCGGCTGTCCTCGGCGGTGCGGAGGATGGTCGGGCGAATGAAGATCATCAGGTTGGTCTTGGCGCGCGAACGGGCGCGCGAGCGGAACAGGTTGCCGAGCACCGGGATATCGCCGAGCAGCGGGATCTTCTCGATCGTGCGGCGCTCATTGTCGTCGAGCAGGCCGCTGATGACGGCGATCTGGCCGTCGTCGACGGTGCGAACGGTCTGCACCTCGCGCTTGTTGAGGATCAGGTCGCTGTTGTCGTTCGCCACCGGGCCGGCGATCGAGCTGACCTCCAGCCGGAGGTTGAGCTTGACCGTCCCCGACGAGTTCACCTGCGGCCGGACGGTCAGCTCGATGCCGACATTCTCGCGCTGGGTGGTGCGGAACGCGTTGTCGAAATTGTTCGACAGCGCCTGGCCCGTGGTGATCGGAATCTCCTGCCCGACCAGGCTGTACGCCTCCTGGTTGTCCAGCGTGACGAGGTGCGGCACCTGCAGCAGGTTGGAATTGGTGTCGCTCCTGACCGCGTTGATGATCGCGCCGAAGATGGTGTCGCCAATCCGCCCGCCAAAGCCGCCGAAGCCGCCGCTGGAGCCGAGGATCGAGGCGATCGCCGACTGGGCCAGCGAATCGGACACCGCCGTGTTGGTGCCGGTGATCACGTTCTGGCCGTTGATCGTCGTGGTCTGCGTGGCGAGCTCGCGCGCGCCGATCGCGCCGGCGATCTGGAGGATGTTGGGGGCGGAGTTGCTGAACGTCGACGCGGCGAAGGCGCCGCCGCTGGTGTTGCCGAGCAGGAACTGCGCGCCGAGCCGGTTGACCGTCGCGTCGGACACTTCCGCCACGATCGCCTCGACCAGCACCTGCTCGCGCCGGGTATCGAGCTGGGTGATGACGGTGGCGAGCTGGCGCTGGACGTCCGCCGGGCCGGCGATGACGATGGCGTTGGCGCCGACGAAGCGGGTGATGACCGACGCGGTGCGGCCGCCCTGGGTGGCGATCGCGACCTCGCCGGTGCCGCCGTTCGATCCTTGCGGGGCGAGCGACTGGATCGGCGCGGGCGTCGTGCTGGTCGAGTTCGTGCCGTTACCGCTGCCGTTGATCCCCGAACTGGAGCGCGACAACGCCGATTGAGTGGGTTGCGTCGGGGTCTGGCCGACGAGTTCCTGAAGCACCGGCAGGAGTTGCTCGGCGTCGGCGTTCTCGAGGAACACGACACGGATCTCGGTGCCGCTACGCGCCTTCAGGTCGAGGTCGAGCGCCACGGCCGCCAAGCGCGCGACGGTGGACGGGTCGCCGCGGAGCGCGACCGAGTTGGAGCTTTCGACCGCGACGACCGAGACGGCGGGACCGGCGGTGGCCGCCCCGCCCTGCCCGTTCGCGCCGCCACCACCCGCGCCGACCAACCCTTGCAAGGCGACGGCGATCTCGCGCGCGCCGGCGTTCTTCAGCGCGACGACGCGGGTCGACGCGTTGTCGGTGTCGATGCGGCTCAACACCTCGCGGATGCGGCGGATATTGTCGGCGAAATCGACGATGACGATGCTGTTGCCGCCGCGATTGGCGGTCACCGACCCTTGCGCCGAGACCAGCGGGCGGACGGTGTCGACCGCCGACGTCGCCTCGATCGCGCGAAGGCGGACGACCTCGGTCACGAAGCTGTTGCGGTTGGCCCCGGCCGAGCCGACGCGGCTCGGCTGCGACGCGGCGTTGTCGACCGGCTGGATGCGGAACGCGCCGTTCGACGTCGGCACCGCGACGAGGCCGTTAGCGCGCAGCGTCGAGAGGAACACCTCGAAATATTCGGAACGGCTGAGCGGCCGGTCGGTGACGACGGTCACCTTGCCCTGCACCCGCGTGTCGATGATGAAGGTGCGCCCGGTGACGCGCGCGGCGTCGGCGATGAAGGCGCGGATGTCGGCGTCGCGGACGTTGAGCGTGGTTTGCGCCCGGGCGGGCGTCGCCAGCGTGGGGGCGAGCGCCAGCGCGAGCGTGGCGGCGAGGATCGGGCGCTTCATCGCGGCGCCACCGCGATGGACAGGGGCAGCGTCCCGCCGCCGCGCTCGACGATGATCGGGATGTTGCCCCCGCCGGCGAACTCGGCGCCGATCCGCTCGAGATCGCTGGCGTCGCTGATCTGGCGGCCGGCGATGCCGGTGATGATGTCGCCGTCGCGCAGGCCCGCCTGGCGGAACACCGTGCCAGACCCTTGCGAGCGGACGACGAGGCCGCTGACACGCCCTTCATCGAGGCGCGGGATGAAGCCGATCTCCGCGCGCAGCCGGTCGACGGTGACGGGCGCGCCGCCGGACTGGGGGGCGCCGGCGGGAGTGGTGGTCGGGGCGACGCTGGAGGACTGGTCGAGGAACAAATCCTCGTCGGCGCCGCCGCGCTCGATCGTGACGTGATCGAAGGCGACCGCCTTTAGCACGACGCCGGGCTGGATCTCCTCGCCGACCGCGACGCTTTCCTGGACGCCGTCGGGGCCGGCGATGATCGCGGAGCCGCGACCGGTGGCGTCGTCGAGCCGGGTGCCGAACAGCTGGAGCTGGAGCGTGGTCACCACCGCCGGGCCGGCGGCGGGCGCGCCGACGCGGAAGAACGGGTCGAAGCCGCTCAGCACGTCGCCGGGCGCGGTCGGTACGGCGGGCTCGGCCGGACGCCACGCGCCGAGCGGGCCGACGGGGGTGACCAGCGTCCAGACGACGCGCGCGACCTGAACGGCGAGCGCGGCGAGGAGCAGCAGTTCGAGCACGGAATAGACGTTGGTGACGGGCAGCCGCCGGAGCAGCGCGCGCGCGCGGGGATCGAGTTGCAACCGCATGTCGTCGTGTATCGTCCCTCGCCCGGCGTTGGGGCCTCGTTACAGGCTTGCGGGGTGATTTGGAATGGGTTCGCGACGGCGCTTATGACGCTCACCCTAGTTCCCAGCACTCGAACAGTGTCAGCCACCCCGGCGGAGGCCGGGGCCCAGTCAGGATGGTCCGGGAAAGGTAGGTACTACGCCAACAATGACCACCGTAACTGGGCCCCGGCCTTCGCCGGGGTGGTGCATGACGAAGCGTCGCAGCCGCGATATAATCGTCGGGACTCTCGTGACGTCTACGCGGCAACAGCCATCAAAACGTCGCGCCGATGCCGAGCGAGAAGACGCGGCCAAGGCGGTAGCGGTTGATGTCGACGCGCGTGTCGCCGAACTGCTGGAACTCCTGGTAGTTCGTCCCGGTGAGGTTGCGCGCCTCGAACTTTAGCTGGAACTCGGCGCCGGCGACCTCGATCCCCTGACGCGCGACGACGTCGAGCCGGATGCCCGGACGCTCGACCAGGTCGGGCAGTCGGACGCCGCCGCCGCCGCCGACGGGGCCGCGGTTGGTCACCCGCTCGCTGGCGTAGTTGAACAGCACGGTCAGCTGCGACAGGCGGTCGGTGTCCTCGATGCCGAGTTGGAGGTTGACGAGGTGGTCGGACTGCCCGACCAGCGGCGCGCCGTCCTGGAACAGGATGTTGGCGGGGAGCAGGACCGGCTGCGTGCCGGCGGACAGCGGGCTGGCGATCGGCTGGTCGTCGGCGCTGATCTTCGAATCGGTGTAGGTATAGTTGGCGATCAGGACCAGGCGACGGCTGGCCAGGAAGTCGCCGCCGACGCCGTCGAGGGGGACGTATTTGCGCAGTTCGACCTCGCCGCCGAGCAGCCGCGCGCGGGGCGCGTTGGCGAAGCCGGTCTGGAGGTTGTCGGCGCCGGCGGGGAAGAACGCCACCGCCTCGATCGGGTTGTCGATCCGCTTGTAGAAGCCGGCCAGCGACAAGAGCTGGTCGCGGGCGAAATAATATTCGTAGCGCGCCTCGGCGTTGTACAGTTCGGAGTCGTTGAGGAAGGCGTTGCCGAAGAACAGGCGATCCGACTCGAAATCCTGGTACAACTGCGGCGCCAGTTCGCGGAATTGCGGACGGGCGAGCGTCTTCGAGCCATGCGCGCGGAGCTGCATATCCTCGGCGAAGTTCCAGGTGACGGTGAGCGCGGGCAGGAAATAGTCGTTCGACAGATTGGTCGCGGCCGCGCCGCCCGAAGGCTGGACCCGCTCGGCGGCGTCCTCGTAGCGGACGCCGGCGGTGGCGCGGAGACCATCGGTCAACTCGGCCTCGAGCTGGGCATAGGCGCCGTGGACGCGGAGCGACGCGTCGTAGGCGGCGGCGCCCTGCCCGGTCGAGGTGTTGCGCAGGTTGATGCCGTAGGTGCGGATGGTGAAATCGGACAGGAGGAAGTCGGGGCGTAGCTGCGCCACGACGTCGTTGACGGGGCCGTTGTTGGGGCCGGAATATTGGAAGGTGTAGCGGCTGGAGGTGCGGTCGGTGTCGCTATAGGCATAGCCGACCGACAGCGCGACGGGCCGCGCGGTGGGCGCGGTCCAGGTCAGGTTGCCTTGGCCCGACCAGAGATCCTCTTCCAGCTCGCTGAACGCGACGGAGGCGGACTGCAACCCGGACAGGTTGTTGGTGTAGTCGCCGATCCGTTCGTTATATTGATAGGTGAAGCCGCGCTCGTACGGGCTGTCGCGGCGGGTGTTGGCGTAATTGCCGCGCAGGTCGAAGGCGAAGTCGCCGAACTTGAACTCGCCGACGGCTTGGGTGTTGATCAGCTGACGCTCGAACCAGTTGGTGTTCTGGGTGATGAACGGCTGGATGCCGCCGGGCAGGACGCCGATGTTGCTGGTGTTGCCGAGCGACAGGCGACCCTGTTTCAGCGTGTCGTGGAGGTAGAGATTGGTCAGCCGGACGCGGTTCTCGCCGAACTCGGCGCCGAGGCCGAGCAGGCCGTTCACGATCGCGCGGTGGTCGGTCAGCACGGTCCGGAAATCGCGGGTCAGGCCGCCCGCCGGGTCGTCCGACACCTGTTGGCGCGCATCGCGGGTGCGCCAGCCGTTGCTGATCCCCGCCGCCGCGATCACGCCGACGCGGGCGCCGCCGACATCGACCGAGGTGCCAAAGCTCGTTTCGCCCGAGAAATTGGCCGGGATCTGGTCGTTCTGCTGGAGCAGCGTCGTCGGCGCGTTGGACAGCGCGGTGATCTGTTCGGAGGTCGGCGACGCGCCGGTCATGCCGGCGTCCTTGATGAAGCCGGGCACCGTCCGCTCGCCGCTGTCGTACCCGGTCCAGTCGAACCGGCCGCCGTCATAGACATAGCCGAGCTCGCTGGTGGTGACGGTGTCGGCGCCGGCCGACCCGCCGATCTGCAGGAACGTCTCGTCGGGGACGCTGCGCGTGGTCAGGTTGATGACGCCGCCGCCGAACTCGCCGGGATAGTTGACCGAATAGCTCTTCTGGACGAGCGCGGAGGCGACGACGTTGGTCGGAAAGATGTCGAGCGGGACGACGCGGCGCAGCGGCTCCGGTGAGGGCAGCGGCGAGCCGTTGAGCAGCGACGAGGAATAACGATCGCCGAGCCCGCGAACATAGACGAAGCCGTTGCCGACCACCGACAGGCCAGTGACGCGGTTGAGCGCCCCGGCGATGTCGCCTTCCCCGGTCCGCGCGATGTCGGCGGTGGACAGGACCGAGATGACCTCCGGCGTGGCGCGGACGACGTTGGGGATGTTGCGGCCGACGACGACGATCTCGCCCTCCTCGAGACCGCCGCCGGGCGTCGACACCTCGACGTCCTGCGCGTCGACCGGGTCGCCGGCGTCGGGGGACACGAC
>CAXTRJ010000059.1:0-197 GCA_964246585.1 uncultured Sphingomonas sp.
GATCGAGGACGCGCGCGTCGAGGTCGAGGCCGCCGCCGAGATCGCCACCCGCGCCAGCAGGCAGGCGGGCCAGGCGGTCGGCATGTCGGAAACGCTGTCCGATCACGCCAAGTCGATCGAATCGATCCTGGGGCTGATCCGCGACATCGCCGGGCAGACCAACCTCCTGGCGCTCAACGCCACGATCGAGGCGGCGC
>CAXTRJ010000059.1:297-12862 GCA_964246585.1 uncultured Sphingomonas sp.
GCGCCGGCGATGCCGGGCGCGGCTTCGCGGTGGTCGCGCAGGAGGTGAAGAGCCTGGCCAACCAGACCGCGCGCGCGACCGACGACATCGCCGCCAAGATCGCCGCCATCCAGTCGGCGACCAAGGGAACGGTCGAGACCAACGCGTCGATCAAGGCCACCGTCGCCGAGGTCCAGGAATCGGCCGAGCGGATCCGCTACGCGATGGAGGCGCAGGCGCAGACGGTGACCGCGATCACCGCCGCCGTCGACGAGACCGCGCTGGCGGCCGACTCGATGTCGGGCACGATCGCCGCGATCCGCGAGGACACCGAAGGCGTCGCGGCGGACATGGACCGGGTCGGACGCGGCTTCGACCAGTTCGACGGCCAGTTGGGCGGGCTGAAGGCAAGCGCGGGCGAGTTCGCCGCGCGCGTCGCGGCGTGAGCGGGATCGCCCCGGCCATGCCGCCGGCCCATCGGCTTGGCGGCTGGAGCCGCCCGTCGCGCCCGATCGCCGAACGACTGGCCAACTACGACTGGGACGCCACCCTGGTCGCGTCGTCGCACGAGATCGGCGCGCTGATCGCCGGCGAGGAACGCGACATCGCCGCCGCTTTCTGGGATCATTACCTATCCATTCCGGCGGCGGCCCATATCCGTCACGACCTGCCCGCCGGCAGGCTCGCGAGGTTGGTCGACGACAGCGTCCACTATTCCCGCGTCCTTTTCAGCGAGCTGGAAACAGGCGAATGGGTCGGGCTCGCGGTGCGCAACGCATCGCGATCGAACAAGGCGAACATCCCGCTGGAAGCGATGCTGTCGTCGCTCAGCTACGCGCACAGCCGCTACCTCGCGCTCTTGACGGGCAAGCTGCGGGACGATCCGGCCCGCCTCGCGCGGCTGGCCGACACCGTGCAGCGGATCGGTCATCTCGAAGCCGACGTCATGGCCGCGCATCTCGGCGCGGCCGATGCCGAATGCGCGCGCGACGCGCGCCAGGCGCGTTCGGTGGTGTTCCGCGACAGCATCGCCCGGTCGATCGAGGAAGCCGCGGCGCGCGGCAACCGGATCAGGACGCAGGCGACCGGCACCGCCGCCGCGTCGCGCGGGATGTTGGGCAAGGCCAACGAGGTCGCGATCGCCGCCGAGCAATCGGCGCAGGCGATGCGCGGCGCCGCCGAGACCGCCGCCGGGCTGATCCTGGCGATCGAGGACGTCCGGCACGAAGTCGAGGCCGCCGCCGATATCGCGACTGAAGGTTCCGACCAGGCGCAACGCGCGGTAGGCAGCTCGGCCGCCCTGTCCGACCACGCCAAATCCATCGAATCCATCCTGGGGCTGATCCGCGACATCGCCGGGCAAACCAACCTTCTGGCGCTCAACGCCACGATCGAGGCGGCGCGCGCCGGCGATGCCGGGCGCGGCTTCGCGGTGGTCGCGCAGGAGGTGAAGAGCCTCGCCAATCAGACCGCGCGCGCCACCGACGACATCGCCGCCAAGATCGCCGCGATCCAATCCTCGACCCGCGTCACCGTCGACGCCAACGCCGCGATCAAGGCGACCGTCGACAAGGTCCAGCGGTCGGCCGAGCGCATCCGTCTGGCGATGGGAACGCAGGCGCAGACGGTGACCGCGATCACCGCCGCCGTCGATGAGACCGCGCTGGCCGCCGACTCGATGTCGGACGCCATCGCCGCGATTCGCGCCGACACCGAACGCGTCGCCACCGACATCGACACGCTGGGCCGCGAGGTCGGCCATGTCGACGACCGGCTGGGCGAGTTGAAGCAGGCGGCGGACGGGTTCTCGGCGAGCGTCGGATAGGCTCCCCAACCCCGTTCGTGCCGAGTAGAGACCGAGCTTGTCGAGGACTCGTATCGAGGTACAATCCCGGCCACCAATCCCTCGATACGCCGTCTCGACAAGCTCGACGGCTACTCGGGACGAACGGATTGGTTTGATGCGCGAAAGTATCTGACTACACCGCGGCCCATGACCCACATCCTCCTGACCGGCTCCAGCCGCGGCATCGGCGCCGCCATCGCCGCGCGCCTCGCCGACGACGGCGTCCGCCTGGTCGGCCACGGCACCAGCAGCGGCACCCCCGCAGACTTCGCCGACCCGGACGCGCCCAGACATCTCTGGCGAACCGCGCTGGATCAGCTGGACGGCCGCATCGACGTCCTGATCAACAACGCCGGCGTGTTCGAAGCCAACCCGCTCGACGCCGCCGACGACGCCTGGCTCGCTTCGTGGGAGCGGACGATGCGGGTCAACCTGACCGCCTCGGCGCAGCTCTGCCGCCTCGCCGTCCGCCACTGGCGCGAGCGGGGCGCGGCCGGCCGCATCGTCAACATCGCCAGCCGCGCGGCGCATCGCGGCGACTCGCCCGACCACTGGCACTACGCCGCGTCCAAGGCGGGCATGGTGGCGATGACCAAGACGATCGCGAGGGGGTACGCGGCGGACGGCGTCCTCGCCTTCGCCATCTGCCCCGGCTTTACCATGACCGGCATGGCGGAGGATTACGTCGCCAGCCGCGGCGGCGACAAGCTCCTCGCCGACATCCCGCTCGGCCGCGTCGCCGACCCGGCCGAAGTCGCTGAGATCGCCCGCTTCTGCGCCCTCGACGCGCCGGCGTCGATGACGGGGGCGGTCGTCGATATCAACGGGGCGAGCTATGTCCGGTAGTCGCCCCGAGACGACACCCGGACCGGCCGGCGACGCCGCGCGAGCGACGTCGACCGACGGCCCGGCGACGGCCGGGTCGGCGACCAGCTGGAAGCTCACCCTCCCCTGCACTCGCGCGGAGGCCGAGGCCATAGCCGGGGCCGAGTTGGACGGCGCGGTGCTGGTCACGACGGAGGAGGACGAGGCCGCCGGCCGCTGGCGGCTCGACGCCTATTTCGACGGCGAGCCGGACGCGGCCCTCGTCGCTGAGGTGCGCGCGCTCGCATCCGCGTCCGCCGCCGCGCCCGAGCCGCTGGCGGACGAGGATTGGGTGACGCTCAGCCAGGCCGGGCTGGAGCCGATCCGCACCCGCTGGTTCACCGTCCACACCGCCGCCCACCCCGCCGACCCGCCGCCGGGTGGCCGCGCCTTCCTGATCGAGGCGGGGCAGGCGTTCGGCACCGGTCACCACGAGACGACCGCCGGCTGTTTAAAGATGCTCGAGGCGCTCTCGGTCGAGGGGAAGCGGTTCAAGACGATCATCGACCTCGGCACCGGCACCGGCCTGCTCGCCTTCGCCGCGCTGCATCTATGGACCGGGGCCGACATCACCGCGACCGACATCGATCCGGTCGCGATCGAGGTCACACGCGAGAACGCGGCGGTGAACGACATCGACCTCGGCCTGGACATCGATGAGGTCTCGCTGATCGTCGCCGACGGCACCCGCGATCCCCGGATCGTGCAGTGGAGCCCCTACGACCTCGTCATCGCCAACATCCTCGCCGGCCCGCTGATCGCGATGGCGCCGGACATCGCCGCCATCGCCGCGCCCGACGCGACGATCGTGCTGGCCGGGTTGCTGACGACCCAAGCGGACGCGGTGGTCGCCGCCTATCGCGCGGCTGGGTGCGCCGAGGATGCCCGGCTGAAGCGCGGCGACTGGACGATCCTGCGCCTCACCGCGTCGGCGGAGCGGGTTCAGTAGAACGCGCAGCAGCAGGGCGACTGATGGCTGATTTTGGTTCACGCGGAGGCGCGGAGAGGTGGTTCTTTACAGCGCGAGCGCCGAAGAACCCGCCGACGATGTAACCTGCCGCTGGCGCGGCGATCTCTCCTTTTTTCTCTTCGCGCCTCCGCGTCTCCGCGTGAACAAACCTACTACTTCCCCCGCGCATAATCCTGCGTCCCCCGCGTGACCACCTCATCACCCTCGACCACCGCGTCCACCGCGATCTCGCTCGCCCCCATCACCTCGGCGTAGAGCGGCGCGAAGTCCGTCTCGACCGTCAACCGCAACAGCTCGTCGAAGCTCGGGATGACGAAATAGCTCTGCTGGAAGTCATCGATCCGGTAGTCGGTCCGCATCACCCGGGCGAGGTCGAACCCGATCCGGTTCGGGCTCGGGTCGTCCAGCGCGAAGCGGCTCTCGGCATAGCTCGACACGATCCCCGAGCCGTAGATCCGCAAGCCCTCCGGCTCGGCGATCAGCCCGAACTCGACCGTGTACCAGTAGAGCCGCGCCAGGTGCTTGAGCGCGCCCAGTTCCAGCGCCCGCCCGCCGCCGCGCCCATACGCCGCCAGGTAATCGGCGAACACCGGGTCGGCCAGCATCGGCACGTGCCCGAACACGTCGTGGAAGACGTCGGGCTCCTCCAGGTAATCGAGCTGGTCGGGCCGGCGGATGAAGTTCCCCGCGACGAAGCGGCGGTTGGCCATGTGGTCGAAGAACACGTCGTCGGGCACCAGCCCCGGCACCGCCACCACCTGCCACCCGGTCAGCGCCATCAACCGCTCGGACAGCTCGGCGAAATCGGGGATGCCCGGCTTCGACAGCTTGAGCACGTCGAGCCCGCGCAGGAAGGCGTTGGACGCGCGGCCGGGCAACAGCTTGGCCTGGCGCGCGAAC
Organism: uncultured Sphingomonas sp.; assembly: GCA_964246585.1. Taxonomy (GTDB): domain Bacteria; phylum Pseudomonadota; class Alphaproteobacteria; order Sphingomonadales; family Sphingomonadaceae; genus Sphingomonas. The sequence continues at coordinate 4,857 of CAXTRJ010000059.1, forward strand.
AGCGTGTCCCAGGTGGCGTGCTCCTCGGCGGTGTAATGATCCCAGTCCTGCGACACCGTCCAGTCGGCGGTGACCCCGTCGGGGCGGGCGAGCGTTTCATATCCCATGGCTTTGCCTTAGCATGCGGGCGATGCCGGTTGTAACGCCCTTGCAATGATGCTGGTTGCGCGGAAATGGGGCATCCGGGTGGTGCTGACGATCGCGATGGTCGTCGCGCTGTACGCGGCGGCCGGGACGATCGGCGGCTGGATCCCGGCCAACCGCGACTGGCGTCCGCCGGCGGAGGGGGTGCGCATCTTCATCGAGAGCAACGGCGTCCACACCGGCATCGTCGTGCCGAAAGTCGCAGCCGGGATCGACTGGCGCCCGCTGGTCCGCGCCGAGCACCTGCGCGATCCCCGCTATGCCACCTACGACCACCTGTCGTTCGGCTGGGGCGAGCGGGCCTTCTACCTCGAGACGCCGACCTGGGCGGACGTCAAGCTCCGCACCGTGCTGGCGGCGGCGGTCGGCAGCGACCGGGTGCTGGTCCATGTCGACCATGTGCCCCGCCCGAAGGTCACGACGCAGGTCCGCTCGGTAGTGCTGCGTCCCGACGAATACCGCCGCGTCGCCGCCTATATCCGCGCGACCTTCGCCGATCGGCCGGCGCACCGCCATGGCTATGGCCTGTACGACGCCTTCTACGACGCGCGGGGTCGCTATTCGGCGGCGAGGACGTGCAACGCCTGGACCGGCGACGCGCTGCGCCACGCCGGGGTGCGCGTCGGCGCGTGGACGCCGTTCCCGGATACGGTGCTACGGTGGTTCTGACCCGCGCGCCTTCAAAGGCGCTGTGGGCGGCCGAGGTGCCCCGCGCCGCATGGATGGTCGCGACCTGGTGGCGGCACCGCGCCGCGCTGGCGCGGGCGCCGGCGGGCGATGGGAGGCCGGTGATGCTGCTGCCCGGCCTGTTCAACTCGGACCGGTCGAACATCGTCCTGCGCCGCCATCTCGCGCGGCTAGGCTACCGCGCGCATGGCTGGGGCCTCGGCCGCAACCTCGGCGTCCGCACCGTCGGCCCCGACGCCGAGCGCCTGATCGAGCGCGTCGCCGCGTTGGCCGAGGACGCGGGCGAGCCCGTCACGCTGGTCGGTGTAAGTTTGGGCGGCATCATGGCGCGGCTGGTCGCCCACCGCCGCCCCGACCTCGTCCGCGAGGTGATCACGATCAGCTCGCCCTACGCCGGCGACGGCCGCGCCACCAACGTCTGGCGCGCGTTCGAATGGGTCACCGGCGAGCGCCTCGACGACCCCGCCGTCATCGCCCGCAGCGAGGCGATCGCCGCCCCTCTCCCAGTTCCCGCCACCGCGATCTGGAGCCGGTCGGACGGCCTAGTCGCGGGCGCGATCTGCCGCTGCGATCACGCGCGCGGGGTGGAGGTGCGGAGCGGGCATTTGGGGGTGCAGCTGCGGCCGGAGGTGCTGGTCGCGGTGGCGGGGGTGCTGGGGGCGGATTGGAGCCGTTCGCGACCATAACTTTTGTCATCCCGGACCTGATCCGGGATCCCGCCGCCTCGCCGCGACAAAAAAGAAGCGGGATCCCGGGTCAAGCCCGGGGTGACGAGTGGGTTGGACCGTTCGCAACCGGCTTCAGAGTGGCCGTCCAAAAGTCGCAGAAGTCACACCCTCATCGCGGACGCGCGCACCCGCGATGAGGGCGCGTGAGACGCGGATGATAGCGATGAGAAACAGCGGCCGCATCGATCGGATAGCAAATCCAGCATTGCAAGCAATACAACTGCACCTTAGCTAATAATCTATCTAACATGGCCTCATCTCATCGTCGCTGCCTCAGAAGTTCGGGTCACGCTGCCCCTGCTTCCACGCTTTGAGAGCGCCAAAGAAGAAGAGTATAATTACCACCGCGTTAGTAGCGGTCAAAATCCAGAACCACTCCGGGTCCTCCGAATGGATCACCGTCGAGCCTCTTGAATGCGCAATGCCCGTGCGCACCTCATCGCTAACCCACAATGCGCCGAGTATGCCCATAATGGTCAGGGCTCCCGAGACAATTCTCCACGACATGAAGCAGCCGCCTTCCTCAATCCCGCCCCGCCACATACCCGTCATACGCGCCGCAGCCGTCCGGGTCGCGCCGGCACCGCTTCTCCCAGTCGCGCCGCTCCTTGCCTTCGCGCGCTTCCTTCTTGCGCATCTCGCGGCCGTAGTTGCGGTCGGATTCCTCCTGGCTCGTCGTCGCCCAGTCGACACCCTGGCTCGCCGCCTTGACCGGCAGCGTCGCGACGTTCCACGCGGTCTTCGCGATGCAGCCGCCAGTGAGAAGCGGCAGGGTCGCCGCGAACAGGGTCAGTCTACGCATGGTCACATCCTCGCTCGATCGCGCGCCGCCGCGCCTTCCGCCGGATAATCGGTGAAGAAGCCGTCGATGCCAAGCCCGATCGCGGCGTCGATCTCGCCGGCCAAGTCGCCCGCCGCGCCAGGCGCGCCAGGCGCGCCCCGGCGAAAGCGTTCGGCGAGGAACTGGTTCTCCGCCCGGAACGTCCACGGGTGCACCTGCAACCCCGCCCGGTGCGCGTCGGCGACCAGCGTCGTCGGCGTGTCCCCCGCCCACAGCATCGCCTTGTCCGGCCCGATCCCCGCCGCGTAGGTCGCGACCTCGCGCAGTCCTTCCGGGGTGATCATCGCCGCGTAGCTCGGCGTCGCGCCGTCCGCCGGACCGCCGGTCGCGGTCATCAGCTGGATCAGCGGCACCGCCGTGATCGCCTTCAACGCGCGCAGGTTGGCGACTTCGAACGACTGGATGAAGACCGGCGCGTCCGCCCCGTCCCACCCCGCCGCCGACAGCGCGGCCAGGAGCGGCGGCTCCAGCGCCAGCCCCAGCGCGGCGAAATAGCTCGGGTGCTTGGTCTCCGGATAAATGCCGATCGTCCGCCCCGTCTCGGCCGACCGCCGCTTCGCCAACGCGATGATCTCCGCCAAAGTCGGCACCTCGTACCGTCCGTCATACGCCGCGCTCGCCGGGCGCAGCTCGGGCAGCCGCTCCCGCGCCCGCAGCGTCTTCAGCTCGGCCAGCGTGAAGTCCTCGGTGAACCAGCCCGTCACCTCGGCCCCGTCGATCGTCTTGGTCGTCCGCCGCCCGGCGAACTCGGGGCGCGCGCCGACGTCGGTCGTCCCGCCGATCTCGTTCTCGTGCCGCGCCACCAGTTGGCCGTCCCGGGTCGGGACCAGGTCGGGCTCGATGAAGTCCGCCCCCTGCTCGATCGCCAGGTCGTAGGCGGCGAGCGTATGCTCGGGCCGCAGCCCGCTGGCCCCGCGATGGGCGATGACGATCGGCGTACTGGGCGGCTTGCGCATGACCCTATCCTGCCCGACGCCGACGCAATTCGCCAGCGCCAGCGCCCCGGCGGAAACCAACACGCCGCGACGCGTTACCGACCCATCGATTCCAGTCTGGAGCGGGGGGCTGCCCATGCACTTCACCATCAACGACAAATCCTACACCGCGGATCCCGACATCCGCACCTCCGTCCTCGACCTGCTCCGCGAACATCTCGGCCTCACTGGCTCGAAGAAGGGTTGCGACCATGGCCAGTGCGGGTCGTGCACCATCCTGATCAACGGCCGCCGCGTGAACAGCTGCCTGAGCCTCGCGGTAATGCACCAGGATGACAGCATCACGACGATCGAGGGGCTCGGCACTCCCGACAACCTCCACCCGATGCAGGACGCCTTTGTCCGCCACGACGGCTACCAGTGCGGCTATTGCACCCCGGGGCAGATCTGCTCGGCGGTCGGGATGCTCGACGAGGTCGGCAAGGGCTGGGCCAGCCACGTTTCCGGCTCGCTGACCGACGTCGAACTCAGCGCGTCGGAGATCAGCGAGCGGATGAGCGGCAACATCTGCCGCTGCGCCGCCTACCCCAACATCGTCGACGCGATTAGCGAGGTCGCCGGGCTGGAGGTCGCGATGACCGACGAACCCGGCCGGGAGGCGTCGCACGGCGGTCGTTCGCGCCTGATCCCGGTCGGAGAGATCGCATGAAGACCTTCGCCTACGCCAAGCCCGCCAGCCCCCAAGCCGCCGCGCGCGAGGCCACCGGTCCGGGAACCAAGTTCATCGCCGGCGGCACCAACCTGCTCGACCTGATGAAGCTCCAGGTCGAGACCCCCGACAAGCTGGTCGACATCAGCCGCCTCGACCTGACCTCGATCGAGGAGCGGGGCGACGGCGGGCTGGCGATCGGCGCGCTGGTGCCCAACAGCGACCTCGCCGCCGACCCCCGCGTCACCGAGCGCTACGAGGTGCTCGCCCGCGCGCTCCTGGCGGGCGCGTCGCCGCAACTGCGCAACAAGGCGTCGACCGGCGGCAATCTGCTTCAGCGGACCCGCTGCTACTATTTCTACGACACCGCGCTCGCCTGCAACAAGCGCGAGCCCGGCTCCGGCTGCTCGGCGATCGGCGGCTACAACCGCATCCTGGCGGTGCTCGGCACGAGCGAGCAGTGCATCGCGACGCACCCCAGCGACATGGCGGTGGCGATGCGCGCGCTGGACGCGACGATCGTGACTCTAAAGGCCGACGGCGACCGCCGCCGTATCGCCCTTGGCGACTTCTACCGCCTGCCCGGCGCGACGCCGCACATCGAGAACGCGCTCGAGCCGGGCGAGCTCATCACCGCGATCGAGCTGCCCCCCGTCCCCGCCGGCGCGAAGCAGACCTATCGCAAGGTCCGCGACCGCGCGTCCTACGCCTTCGCGCTCGTCTCGGTCGCCGGCGTCGTCAAGGTCGAAGGCGGCGTGATCGCCTCCGCCGCGCTGGCGTTTGGCGGTCTTGGCCCAATGCCCTGGCGCGACCCCGCCGTCGAGGCCGCGTTGGTCGGCCGGGTGCCGACCCGCGAGGCCTTCGACGCCGCCGCCGACGCCCTCCTTGCCGACGCGCGGGGATACGGCTCCAACGACTTCAAGATCCCGCTCGCCCGTCGCACGCTGATCGCGACGCTCAAGGAACTGACCGCATGAGCAACACCATCACCACCGCGCTGAGTTCGGCGACGGGTGGGCTGTTCGGCGGCGGCAACACGCTGGTGATGAACCACCCCGCGCCCGAAAGCCTGCTCGATCGCACCGTCCAGGGGCTGATCTCCGCCCCGCTCAAGCGCGTCGACGGGCCGGTGAAGGTGTCGGGCCAGGCGACCTACGCCGCCGAATACCCGTTCGACGACCTGGCGCACGGCGTCCTCGTCGGCGCGCCGTTCGGGTCGGGCAAGATCACCGCGATCGACGTCGACGCGGTCAAGTCGATGCCCGGCGTCATCGACGTCATCACCGATTACGACACCTTCATTCGCAACCCCCAGCAGGGCGGCGAGACGGCCGCGCCGACGCAAGGCGTGAAGACCGTCGACTATTTCGGCGAGATCGTCGCCATCGTCGTCGCCGAAACCTTCGAGGCCGCCCGCGACGCCGCCGCCCGCCTCCCGATCGACTTCAAGCTCGCCAAAGGCCGCTACCGCTTCGCCGACGTCACGGACGACGCCGAGAAGCCGCCGAATGACCAGATTCCATCTCATTCCAAGCAGGGGAATGTCGACAAGGCGCTGGCCGAGGCCGCGTTCACCGTCGACCAGACCTACACCACCCCCAGCCAGAACTCGGCGGCGATGGAGCCGCACGCGTCGACCGCGACCTGGGACGACCAGGGCAAGCTGACGCTCTACGGCGCTTACCAGATGCCGACGTCGGACGCGCAGCAGCTCGCCAAGGCGCTGGACGTCTCGGCCAAGAAGGTCCGCATCGTCGCGCCCTATATCGGTGGCGGCTTCGGCTCCAAGCTCGGCATCGCTCCCGAAAGCGTCGCCGCCGCGATCGCGTCCAAGAAGCTTGGCCGCCCGGTCAAGGCGGTCATGGCGCGCCAGCAGGTGTTCGACGCGACGGTGCGCCGCTCCAACACCGAACAACGCGTCCGCCTGGGCGCCGACGCCGACGGCAAGCTCACCGCCATCGCCCACGAGACGCTGGTCTCCAACCTCGACGGCGAGGATTATTTCGAACCCGCCGGCCTCGCTACCCACGCGCTCTACGCCGGGGCCAACCGCCTGATCACCCACGACATCGTCCGCCTCAACCAGCTGCTGTCGGGCTCGATGCGCGCGCCGGGCGAGGCGGTCGGGATGCTGGCGCTGGAAGGCGCGATGGACGAGCTGGCCGAGACGATCGGCCTCGATCCCGTCGAGCTGCGCCGCCGCAACGACCCCTATGCCGACCCGGAAAAGGACATCGCCTTTTCCTCGCGCTCGCTGGTCCAGTGCCTCGACCTCGGCGCCGAGCGCTTCGGCTGGGACAAGCGCCAGGCCACCCCGGCCAGCGTCCGCGACGGCGAATGGTTCGTCGGCCTGGGCGTCGCCTCGGCGGCGCGCAACAACATGCTCCAGGAAAGCTCGGCGAAGGTCACGCTGTCGCCGGACGGGACCTGCACCGTCGCCTCGGCGATGACCGACATCGGCACCGGCAGCTACACGATCCTGGCGCAGATCGCCGGCGAGATGCTGGGGCTGCCGATCGACCGCATCCGCATGCGGCTGGGCGACACCGACCTGCCGCCCGCCGCCGGTTCGGGCGGGTCGTGGGGCGCGGCGTCGAGCGGCTCGGCGGTGTACCTCGCCTGCGAGGCGATCCGGAAGAAGCTGGCCAAGGCGATGGGCGTCGACCCCGACGACCTGACGCTCAAGGACGGCCACGCCATCGGCGCCAACCGCCGGGCGCCGATCGAGATGCTGGTCGGCGCCGGCCTGGAGGAGACCGGCACGATCCAGCAGGGCGCGCAGGAGAAGCTGGTGACGCAGGTGTCCTACGGCGCGCATTTCGCCGAAGTCGGGGTCAACGCGGTCACCGGCGAGGTCCGCGTCCGCCGGATGCTCGGCGTGTTCGCGGCGGGGCGCATCCTCAACCCGAAAACCGCCCGGTCGCAGTGCCTGGGCGGCATGACGTTCGGCATCGGCGCCGCGCTCCACGAGGATCTGATCCACGACGAGCGCAACGGCCGTATCGTCAACCGCGACCTGTCGGAGTACCACCTGCCGGTCAACGCCGACGTGCCCCAACTCGAGGTCGTGCTGCTCGATGAGCGCGACGTCCACGCCAACCCGATCCACGCCAAGGGCATCGGCGAGCTAGGAATCTCGGGCGCAGGCGCGGCGATCGCCAATGCGATTTACAACGCCTGCGGGGTCCGGGTGCGCGACTACCCGATCACGCTCGACAAGATCCTGGCGGGGTTGCCGGACATGTGATCGGGTCGCGCCGTCGACGCCGCCGGACCGGCCCTCTTCGCCGGCTTGACGCGCCAACCCACCCCCTCCACACCCCGTCACGTTCAACCATCAAGGCGCGATGATTCCATGCCGGACGATGCCGGGGCCGTGTTCCACCTGAACGAGGGCGCGTTGCCCATCGACGTGCCGGGCACGTGGGAGGACCGGACGATCCACGTCTTGCGCCTGCCTGGCCACGGCCACGCCGCCGCCAGCCTGGTGATCACGCGCGAGGACTTGCCGCTCGGCATGGAGGTGTCCGACTATGTCGAGGCGGAGGTCGGCCGCATGGGCACCGCCTTGCCCGAACTCGTCGTCATGGGCCGCGTGACGATCGCCTGGTCGGACGTGCCCGGCGAGGCGACGATGATGCGCTGGCGTTCGCCCGAGGGCCTGATGGACCAGATCATCGCCTGCCGGCGCAGCCATGGCCGCCGGCTGCTGATCTTCACCGCGACGCACCCCACGCCGATGCCCAGCGGGACGCACGCGGCGCTCATGGCGGCGATCACCGGCTTCACGCCGCGTCCGGCGAGCGACCCGACGCCGATCGGGGGCTGAGGCGGATGAGCGCGCTCCAGGCCGCCGCGCGGTTGCACGATCCGGTGGCGCACAGCCATGCGCTGGCCGGCTTCGTCGCCGGCGCGCTGGTCGGGTTGGCGGCGACGGCGGCGGCGGCGGTGGTGATCTCGGC
>CAXTRJ010000060.1:0-12549 GCA_964246585.1 uncultured Sphingomonas sp.
TCCACTCACTCGTGGATGATGCACCATCAAAGGCCGGGATCAAACACCTAGCCCGTTCGTGCTGAGTAGAGACCGAGTAGCTGCCAAGCAGCGTACCGAGGGCTTGTATCGAAGCGCGAATGACACGCGCCACCTGTCCTTCACACGCCCTCGATACGCCATACGGGCTACTCGGTCGCTATTCAGGCCGAACGGACGAGTATAATTGGCTTCGCGTCCACTCGTGACCGACGGCTTCAGTGCGCTCGAGCCGTATTACGCCGGGTTCAGCGCCGCGTTCACAACGGCGGCGGCCTTGGCGTAGGGGGCGTAAAAGGCGTCGATCATGTCGCCGGTGCCGCGAGTGACGACGCCGCGCTGGTTAGAGAACTCGCGAAACCCCTCGATGCCGTGGTGGCGGCCCATGCCGCTCATTCCCGAGCCGCCAAAGCCCATCGAGGGCAGCGCGCTCTGCACCGCGCAGGTGTTGACCGCCGCGCCGCCCGAGGTCGTCGCGGCCAGCACGTGGCCGGTCACGCCGGCATCGTCACCGAAGACGTAGAGACCCAGCGGCCGCTCGCCGGCGTTGATCCCGGCGATCGCGGCGTCGAGGTCGTCATACGGCACGACCGGCAGGATCGGACCGAAGATCTCCTCGCGCATGATCCGGAGGTCGGCGGCGGGGTCGACGACCAACGACATCGGCATTCGCCGCGTCGCGCGGTCGACGCCCTCGTCGTTCTCCAGCGTGACGATGCGGCTCTGACGGTCGCGCGCCTCCGCCAGCATGTCGGTCATCCGGTCGAGGTGGCGCGGCGAGATCATGCCGGTGCACTCGTCGCCACGCGAATAATCGGGTGCGACGCGGGCCATGAACGCCTCCGCCTCGTCGACGAACGCCTCAAGTTCCGGCCGGGCGACCAGGCAATAGTCGACCGAGACGCACATCTGCCCATTCTTGATGATCTTGGTGCCGATCACCGATTCGACGTTGGCCGGCGTCACCGAGCCGGGGGTAAGAACGGCGGGGCATTTGCCGCCGAGCTCCAGCGTCACCGGCGTCAGATTGGCCGCCGCCGCCGTCATCACCTGGCGTCCGACATCGGGGCTACCGGTGTAAAGGAGGTGATCCCACGGGGTGGCCGAGAAGGCGCGGGCGAGGTCGAGGCCGCCGACCGCGACGGTGACGAGGTCGGCGTCGAACGTCGCGGCGACCATCTCGCGCAGCAGCTCGGCGCAGGTGGGGGTATATTCGGAAGGCTTGACGATTACCCGGTTGCCCGCCGCCAGCATCTCCACCATCGGCCCGACCGACAGGTCGAAGGGGAAGTTCCAGGGGACGATGTTACCGATCACGCCCTTGGGCTGGTACCGGACCTCAGCCGTCGCGGTGCCGAACAGCGCGGGGTCGATATGGCGGTCGCTGGGTCGCATCCATGCGTCCAGCTGTTCGAGCACATAGGCGGCGCGGCCGATGACACCGAGCACCTCGATCAGGTCGGACGCGGGGACCGGGTGCGCGCCGAAATCATGAGCGATGGCCCGGCTGATCCGCTCGCGATTGCCGACCATCATCCCGATCAGCGCCTGCAACCGTTCGCGCCGGACCTCGATCGAGGGGACGCGATCGGCGGCGAAGGCGGCGCGTTGCGCGGCGAAGGCGCGGTGGAGGCCGGCGATCGCCGCCGTGTCCTCGCTCGCCGGGGTCAGCGCGTCCGGCGCGTTCAGTATCGACATGCCGTTCGTCCTTTTCAGTTGGCCGGCATCATGGCGGCGAGCAGCGCGGTCCGCTCCTCGCGCACCAGTTCGAGCTCGCGCACCACTTGCAAGTGGAAGTCGCGCAGTTCCTCGGGGACGTACCAGTGGAGCTTGTCCTCGTTGTACGCGCGCCAAACCGTCTCGGCGATCTCGGTCGGCTGGACCAGCCGCCACATCCCATCGGGCGGGGCCATCGCGCGCGTCTGATCGCCGAGCAGCGGCGTGTCGATCAGTCCGGGCAGCAGGTCGCTGGCGCGGACGCCGTAACGCTTGAGCTCGATCGACAGCCCCTCCGTCAGCCCGCGCACCGCGTGCTTGGTCGCTGAATAGACACTGATCCCGGCGGTCCCGAAGATCGCCGACGACGACGAGTTGATCAGGCACAGCGAGCCCGGCGTGTTCTTCAGCAAGGCGATGCCGGCGCGGCAACCGATCATCACGCCGATAAAGTTGATGTCGACGATCCGGCGAATGTCTTCCCAAGGCTGCTCGTCGAGCAAGCCTCCAGCGGCGATGCCGGCGTTGTTGAACAGGAGGTCGAGCGTGCCGCCGGTCGCCTCGCCGAAACCGGCGACGGCATCGCCGAACGCAGCCGCGTCGGTGACGTCAAGCGTTGCGAACACGCCGTTGTTGGCGCCGATCCGGTCCTTCAACGCGTTGAGTCCGGCGGCGTTTACGTCATAGGCGCCGATGAATCAGTCCCTTTCTGCGAACAGCAGCGCGGTCGCGCGGCCCATGCCCGACGCGGCGCCAGTGATGAAGATCGACTTGCGGCCTCGGGCGCTGCTCACGATGCCGGCTCCTTCGCGCGGGCGTGATCGCCGTTGAGTTCCATCCCGGCCAGATCGCCGCGTTCGCGCCATTCGCGTAGCAAGCGGACGAACTCGACCGGCCCGGCACCGAACACGCTGCTGCGCGCGGCGGCGTCGGAAGCGCGGCCCTCGTTGTTGTAATAACCTGGCGTGCAAGCCTCGATGAACGCGCGCCGTGACTCGCCCATCGCGACAATGGTGTCGACCCATCGCTCCTCAGCCTCGGCGGTCGGCTCGATCGTGGCGACATTGTGCTTCCTGCAATGCTCGACGATGTGGGCGAGGTGGGTGGTCTGCTCGCTCAGCATATGCGGGAAGTTGGGCGACATGCCCGCCTGCGCTTGGCTGATGACGAAGCAGTTGGGGAAGCCGCGGGTGTGCATGCCGTGCAGCGTCGACAGCCCGCCGGCCCATTTGTCGGTCAGCGACAACCCGCCGACGCCGTGGATCGTCATCCCCGAGCGCTTGGCGTAGCTCGTCGCGGTCTCGAAGCCGGTGGCGAAGATCAGGCAATCGAGCGGATATTCGGCGCCGGCGGCGACGACCCCCGTCGGCGTGATCCGGTCGACGCCGTGACCGCCGGTCTCGACTAACGTGAGGTTGGGGCGGTTGTATGCCTGAAGGTATAGATCACTGAAGCATGGGCGCTTGCAGTAGAGGCTGAACCAAGGCTTTAGCGCTTCGGCGGTGGCCGGATTTTCGACGATTTCATCGATCCGGTCGCGGATCTGCGCCATCTTTTCGAAGTCTGCCTGCTCCAGCAGCTTACCCGGATCGAGCCCGTTCGGGTTGTCCGCGAGTTTCTCGCGCACCGCGCGGGCGAGCACGGTCCAGCCGTCCTGGACCAGGTCGGTGGCGGGCAGCGCGCCGGTGAACTGCGCGGTGAAGTTTTCCATCCGCTCCTGCTGCCATCCCGGCTTGAGGCTGGCGGCCCAGTCGGGATCGGTCGCCGAATTGTCGCGCGCGTCGACCGACGACGGCGTGCGCTGGAAGACGTAAAGGTGGCAGGCGGACTGGGCGAGGGGCGGCACGCACTGGATCGCGGTCGCGCCGGTGCCGATGATGCCGACGCGCTTGCCCGCCAACCCGTCAAGCGGCTCCGTCGCGCCGCCGCCGGTATAGGCGTAGTCCCAGCGGCTGGTGTGGAAGCTGTGTCCGGCGAAGCTGTCGACCCCGGGGATGTCGGGCAGCTTGGGGCGGTTGAGCGGGCCGGTGGTCAAAACGACGAAACGCGCGCGCAAGGTGTCGCCGCGATCGGTCCTGACGATCCAGCGCGCGGCGGCGGCGTCCCAATCGAGCGACTTCACCTGGGTCGAGAACAGCGCGTCGTCGTAAAGGTCGTAGCGCTCGGCGATGCGGCGGCAATGAGCGCGAATTTCCGCCGCCTTGGAATAACGCTCGACCGGCATGTAGCCGGTTTCCTCGAGCAGCGGGAAGTAGATGTAGGACTCGATGTCGCAGGCGGCGCCCGGGTAGCGGTTCCAGTACCAGGTGCCGCCGAAGTCGCCGCCTACCTCGGCGATGCGGATCTTCGCCACCCCCGCCTCGCGCAGCCGCGCCGCGGTGAGCAGGCCGCCGAAGCCGCCGCCGACGACGAACACGTCGACGTCGTCGGTCACCGCCGCGCGTGGGGGGGCGGCACCGTAGGGGTCGTCAAGCAGGTGCGCGAAACCCTGCTCGACGTCGCGGTATTGGCGCTCACCGGGCGTGGTCGCGACGCGGCGGTCGCGTTCCAGGCGGTAGCGTTCGCGCAGGGCGTCGATGTCGAGGGTGGCGGCCATGTCGTGTCCTGTCGGTTGGTCAGATGCGGACGAGCGGCGGGTCGGCGACGGCGCGAGCCTCGGCCAGCTTGCGCAGGTTGCTCTCGTGGTCGCCGCGCTCGAGGCGGTAGGTGCTCAGCACCGCGATCATCGTGAGCCACAGCGCGAGGATGGTCGGGACGTAGTAGGCGCCCAGCCGCCACAGCGTGTCGGGCGACACCTCGCCCACCGCCGCGCCGACCGGGAACGCGGCCAACGTCAGGATGAACGACGCGGCGAGCAGGCCAAGGCCGAGCACCGTCTTCTTGACAAAGGTGACCGCGGCGAAGAACACGCCCTCCGACCGGCGGCCGGTGCGCAGCTCCGCCTGGTCGACGAGGTCGGCGATCATCGCGGCGGTCAGGATCTGGAAACAGATGATGAGCCCGGTGTCGAGCGTGTTGGTGACCAGCACCAGCCAGAAGACGACCGGGTCACCGTTATCGGGCAACGCGCCGACGAGCCTGAGCACGATCGGTAGCGGCGCGCCGAGGAACGCGACAAGGCCGATGATCATGGCCCCGCGCTTCTTGCCGAGGCGCCGCGAGACGATCGGCGCGATCGTGGCGCCAAGCGCGGCGGAGACGAACACGCCGAGTACGATCAGCCCGATCTGGGCCGAGGTGAACCCCCCAGAAGTAGGTGGTGAAGTAAAGGTGAGCGAGGCGGACAGCCCGGTCGCGACCGCGCCGAGCATGGCGGCGACGAACAAGGCGACGAACGAGCGGTCAGCCAGCGTTTGGTACATCTCGGCGAAGATCTTGCGGACGGTCAGGTCGCGCTTGGGCGGGGGCTGCGTCATGTGCCGGATGCGCGACTGGGTGCCGACGCACGAGACCAGGATCGCGACGAAGATCAGCAGCGCGGCGACGTCGCCGTAAACCTGGTAGGCGGCGCGGTTGAACTGGCCGTTGGTGATGCCGGCGGTGACGAAGGCCGGGAAGATCACGACGAACATCAGCACCGTCATGATGTTGCCGCCGCTCCAACCGAAGAAATAGCGGTAGCCCTGGATCGAGGATCGGTCGTCATAGTCGTAGCTCAGCTCTGGGGTGAGCGCGCTGCTGGGCGTTTCGTAGAAGGTGACGAAAACGCGGATCACTATGCTGAGCAGCAGCAGGTACCAAAACAGCTGTTGCTGGTCCCAACCGGCCGACGGGTTCCACAGCAACAAATAGCTGACCGCTATCGGGATCGCGGAGGCGTACATGAACGGATGGCGTCGGCCCCAGCGCGAGCGGAAATTATCGGACCAGTAGCCGACCACCGGGTCGACGAACGCGTCGAACATGAGCGACATAGTGATCGCCAGGCCGACGAGGCGGGCGTCGAGGCCGATAACCTGGGAGTAGAAGATCAGCAGGAAATAGTTGAAGCCGGTCTCGGTGACGCCGGTCGCGACCGAGCCGAAGCCGTAGGCGGTCTTGGTCCAGCGCGACGGCGCGTCGGGAGTGATCGAGTGACTCAAATCATCGCCTTGGAAAAAGGCGGCGGGCGCGCCGGAACGCGCCCGCCAAGGAGAGAGGTCAGAGCCTGAAGCGCACCGAGCCGCCATAGGTGCGCGGCTGGTTGCGATAGCCGAACACGCTGCCGCCCTGCGCGACACCGTCGAAGATCGCGGTGAGATAGTTGTTGTTGCTGAGATTGCGGCCATACACCGACAGCTCAAGGCCGTTGTTCAGCTGGAGCGTCGCGGCGGCGTTGAACTCGTTCACTTCGCGCTTGAACTGTCGCCCGATGGCGAGCGCGTTGGTGAAGTTCGGTACGCCGTTGGTCGTCGTGATGAAGCCGGGTAGACCCGGCTCTACCTGGGTGTCGCTTCGAAGCGATAGTCGCCGCGCAGGATCAGGCGCGTGTCGTTCCCGAAGCCCTGGGTGAACGTCGCGCCGGCGGAACTCGTGATCGGTGACACGCCCGCGACCTCCTGACCGGAAAGGTCGCCGACGGGGGAGGCGATGAAGGAGTCATACTTGGCGTCCAGGTAGGTGACCGACAGGAATAGCGTGAGCGGATCGACAGGCGTCACCGTCCCGTCGAACTCGAAGCCGAACGTCGACTGCTTGCCGGCGTTGGACAGCACGAAACCGGTGCCGGTGAAGGTGTTGTCCTGAAACCCCTCGATCTCCTGCTGGAACACCGCGAGATTGAACGTGGCGACCGAGTAGTTGCCCTTGATGCCGACCTCGTAAACCGTTGACTCCTCCGGCCCCGCGAAACGGCTGCCGCTGGTCAAGTTGGCCACGGCCAGACCAGCCGTGCGGATCGCCGACGTGCCCGGGGCGGGCACGCTCGCCGCCGAGCCGGGGATGAGGTCCGCCGCCGCCGGCCGCGAGTCGCGCGAAAGGTTGAATGAGCTGGCCTTGAACCCCGTCGCGTAGGTCGCGTAGACGTTCAGCCGGTCATTGACTTCGTACGAGGCGCGCAACGTGTACGCCAGGTCGCTGTCGCGGGTCCTGCCGTCCTCGACCGCGTTGGGGAAGTTGAGGAACGGTGGCAGGAACTGCAACGCGCGCAGCCCGATGAGCGGGTTCGCGGCGGTGTTGGCCAGATTGGCCGGGACGCCCAGCGCCACGCCGAGCGCGACCAGGTCGATCGCGGAGAACGGCTCGGTGCTGACGACGTTGGACGTCACGTCTTTGGTATCGCGGGTGTAGTTCAACCCGACAGTCAGCGTCAGGCGATCGACCGGCTTCAAATCGACCGTGCCGAAAGCCGAATATGATTTGTTGGACAACGTGAACGCGTCGGCGATGCCTTGCCCCGGCTGAAAGAAGGTCGTGCCGACCGGCCGTTGCAGGATCCCCTCGACCGCCGCGAGCCCGCCTTGGCCCAGGATGTTCAGATAGCACCGCGCGTCGGCCCCCAACTGCAGCGTGTTGCTGAAGTCGATGTCTTCGTTGAAGTAATAGCCGCCAAGCAGGAAGTTAAGCGGTCCGTCGAAGTCGGACGTGACCCGAAACTCCAGCGTGAACGTGTCGATGTTCGTGATCGCGGTACCCGAGCCGATAATGTTGACTTGGGTGAAGTCGCCGTCGTCGACGCTGCGGCTGCGCAATTCCCGGTACGCGGTGATCGACGTTAGCGCGACGTTGCCCAGGTTGTAGTCGATCTGGCCGGAGACGCCGTAATTCTCGATCTCGTTTTCCGGAACGCGGTTCAACCGGACAGTGTTGGAATAAGGGTCCGCCACGACGACCGCCGGACCGCCGGCGAGCGCGTTCAACGCCGGTCCGGTCGGCCCGTAGAGCAGGTTCGACGCCGCGCAGCACAGTTCCACCCAGCTTGCCGTAATCGCCGATCAGGCGAATTTCGAGATCGTCGACCGGGGTGAACAGCAACTGCCCGCGGGCGTCGTAGCGATCGCGATCGTTGATGTCGCGACCGAGGTTCAGCACCTGGAAATAGCCGTCGCGCTTGTTGTAATTGCCGGCCAGGCTGAAGGCGAGGACATCGGCGATGATCGGCCCGGTGATATCCGCCTTGGCGACGATCTGATTGTAATTGCCGTAGGCGAACTGCGCCGAGCCGCCGAAGTCGAATTGCGGCTTCTGCGTCACGACGCTGATGACGCCCGCCGACGCGTTCTTCCCGAACAGCGTCGACTGAGGTCCGCGCAGGACTTCGATCCGCTCGATATTGGGAAGGTCGGTGATCTGGGAGGCGGACCGCGACCGGTACACGCCGTCGACGAAGACGCCGACCGAGGGCTCGATGCCGGGATTGTTGGCGCCGTTGCCGAAGCTGCGGATGATGAAGTTGGTCGCGCCCGAGTTCTGGCTCTGCTGGACGCGAAGCGACGGGACGACGGACTGAAGGTCGACCAGGTCACGGATCTGCGCCTGCTCGATCGTCGCGGCGCTGGTGACCGACACGGCGATCGGCGTATCCTGCAACGTCTGCTCGCGCCGCGACGCGGTGATGACGATATCGCCCTCGCGGGCGGAAGTCGGGTCCTGGGCCGTCGCCGATACGGGAGAACGGTCAACGATCGTGCCCGGGTCTGACGAGGCGGCCGGCGGCGTGGTGTCCGCCGAGTCGGCCGGTGGCGCTGGCGTGACCTGGGCGAGCGCCGGGGTACCGGCGACCAGCGCCAGCAACGATAGTCCGATGTGATAACGGTGCCGCATCAAGCCTCTCCATGACGCCCGCACCGTGTCTTCGCCGGTGCTTCGCGATCGGCCCTCTATCTCACGTTAGATTTTCTAGAACAACCTAGAAATGTGAAAGGGCGCGGTGTTCGCTTGCGACCGTTGATCGGCGACGTAGAGGAGGAGGATGACGATCGAGAACATTGGCGTAACCGTCCGGGCTTCCCCCAAGGTCGATCAGACGCGGTCGCTGTCGCGAAGCGACAAGTCGGCCAAGAAGCGCCACGCGATCATGCGGGCGGCGACGCGGATCATCAACGCCAAGAGCTACGCGTTGGCGACGATGACGGAGATCGCCGCCGCGCTCGAGCTGCGCGACGCGACGCTGTATTATTATTTCCCGAGCAAGCAGGCGCTGGCCTATGCCTGCCACGAGCAATCGTTGGAGACGTTCGAACGCCTGCTGGCGGCGGCCGACGCGGTCGAGGGCAGCGGCGCGGCGAAGCTGGAGGCGTTCCTGCGTAGCATGCTCGACGACGCCGAGCGGCACGGGCCGTTGCTCTATTTCGGCGACTACACCTATCTTGAGCCGGCCCAGCGCGACGCCATCGCGGCGTGGGCGGGGCGGCTGACCGAGACGCTGGAGCAGTTCCTGAAGACCGGGATCGCGGACGGGTCGATCGCTCGGTGCGAGACCAGGCTGGTGGTGCAGTTGCTGCTCGGGATGCTAATCTGGCTGGCGAAATGGGTGCCCTCGATCGAGGAGATCACGGTCGATCGGCTGATGGCGGCGATCGACACGTTCAGCCTCGATGGGCTGGCCAAGCGATCCTGACGATCGCCGGTCTGGGCACCGGTCGCGGCGCGAAAAGCCCGTGTATTGGATGAATGTTGGTCGGGAAGAGAGGATTCGAACCTCCGGCCCCTGCCTCCCGAAGACAGTGCTCTACCAGGCTGAGCTACTCCCCGACGGAGTCCGGCCGCGCCGTTGGGCGGCGACCGTGCTTGGAGGCGCGCCTATATCGACGCTCCGGCGGGGGCGCAAGCACTTCGCGTCACCGCGCCGGGCGCGCGGCGAGCAGCGTTTCGAGCGAGGTCAGCTTCTCACGCGGGGCGCCCGCGCGCGCGCCGGCGATCTCTGCGCGGTCGATGCCCTGCCAATCGCGAAAAGTGACTGGGTCGACCCCGCGGGTTTGTAGCAGGGCATCGAGTCCGGCGCGGCCCGGCTTGCCGCTGTCCTCGGACGTATCGGCGGCGATAAGTTCGGCGATGGCGAAGCCGTCGGGGCGGTTGGTGCCGATCGTCCCGGTCGGCCCGCGCCGGGCCCAGCCGACCGCGTACAGCCCGCCGCCGATCCGGCCCATGTCGTTGGCGAAGCGGCCGAGCCGATCGTCGTACGGCACGCCCTCAATCGGCGGGGTGCGGTAGCCGATGCAGCTGACGACCATGGCGGCGGGGATCGCGTAGGTCTCGCCGGTGCCGGTCGCGCGGCCGTCGGCGTCGACGCGGGTGCGCTCGACGATCACGCGCTCGACCCGTCCGTTTCCCTCGATCGCGACGGGCATGGCGTAGAAGTCGAAGGCGATGGCGACCGGCTTGGCCGCGCCCCCGGCGGCGAAGGCGCGCAGGTGCGCGACCGATTTGCGCAGGCCCGGATCGAGCGCCGCGTCCTCGTCGGGCGGGGGTAGGTCGGCGGGGTCGACATGGGCGCGCGCGCGGGCGAGGTGGCCGAGCTCGCCCAGCTCCTTGGGCGTCATCGCGACGGCGTGCGGCCCGCGCCGGGCGAGGAGAGTGATCGTGTCGATCGCCGCGTCGCCGAGATGATCAAGCGCATGGGCGACGATGTCCGAGCCGGTGAACTCGTCCCCCGTCTTGGCGAGGATGCGCGCGACGTCGAGCGCGACGTTGCCGGCGCCGACGACGACCGCGCCGGGACCGTGCAGCGGCGGCGCGAGCTGGGCGAAGTCGGGATGGCCGTTGTACCAGCCGACGAACGCCGCCGAGCCGATGACGCCGGGCAGGTCGTCGCCGGGGATGCCGAGCGGGCGGTCGGCGGGGGCCCCGGTCGCGAGGACGACGGCGTCGTACAGCTCGACCAGCTCGGCGACGGAGACGTCGCGCCCGACCGCGACGTTGCCGACGAAACGGACGTTGTCGCTGAGCGCGGTCGCTTCGTAACGTCGCGACACCGCCTTGATAGATTGGTGGTCAGGGGCGACGCCGGTGCGGATCAGGCCATAGGGGACGGGGAGGCGATCGAGGATGTCGACGCGGACGCCCCCGGCTGTCTGGCCGCCGAACAGCTTCTGGCATCCCTCGGCGGTGTAGTAGCCCGCCGGGCCCGAGCCGATCACCGCGACGTGGCGCATGGCACTCTCCCGTTCGCCGGCGATGCTAGCGATGCGCGGCGCTTTGGCAATGGCGACGGGGAATGCTAACGCCGCCGCACACTCTTCAGCAAAGTTGAACAGACCTCGTGGCCACTCCGCTCGACCGCATCCGCAATTTCTCCATCATCGCGCATATCGACCATGGCAAGTCGACGCTGGCCGACCGGTTGATCCAGACCACCGGCGGGCTGACCGAGCGCGAGATGTCGGAACAGGTGCTCGACAACATGGATATCGAGCGCGAGCGCGGGATCACGATCAAGGCGCAGACCGTCCGGCTCGACTATAAGGGCTATACGCTCAACCTGATGGACACGCCGGGGCACGTCGACTTCGCCTATGAGGTGAGCCGGAGCCTGGCGGCGTGCGAGGGCGCGTTGCTGGTGGTCGACGCGGCGCAGGGGGTCGAGGCGCAGACGCTGGCCAACGTCTACCAATCGATCGAGCACGACCATGAGATCGTGCCGGTGATCAACAAGATCGACCTGCCCGCCGCCGACCCGGAAAAGGTCCGCAAGGAAATCGAGGACGTGATCGGCATCGACGCGTCGGAGGCGGTGCTGGCGTCGGCGAAGGCGGGCATCGGCATCACCGAGATCCTCGACGCGATCGTCGCCAAGATCCCGCCGCCCAAGGGCGACGCGGCGGCGCCGACCAAGGCGATGCTGGTCGACAGCTGGTACGATCCGTATCTCGGCGTCGTCATTCTGGTGCGGGTGATCGACGGGACGCTGAAGAAGGGTCAGCAAATCAAGTTCATGCAGACCGGGACGGTCCACATGGTCGACCGCGTCGGGTGCTTCCGCCCCAAGATCGAGCAGTTGACCGAGCTGGGCACGGGCGAGCTGGGCTTCATCACCGCGCAGATCAAGGAGGTGGCGCAGACGCGGGTCGGCGACACGATCACCGACGCCAAGCGCCCCGCCGCCGAGCCGCTGGCGGGGTTCAAGGAGGTCCAGCCGGTGGTGTTCTGCGGGCTGTTTCCGGTCGACGCCAACGACTTCGAGAAGCTGCGCGAGTCGATCTCGCGGCTCAGGCTCAACGACGCGAGCTTCTCGTTCGAGATGGAGACCTCGGCCGCGCTGGGCTTCGGCTTCCGCTGCGGGTTCCTGGGGCTGTTGCACCTGGAGATCATCCAGGAGCGGTTGACGCGCGAGTACGACCTCGACCTGATCACCACCGCGCCGTCGGTCGTCTACCAGATCGAGCTGTCGTACGGCGCCGGACATGTCGAGCTGCACAATCCGGCGGACATGCCCGACCCGAGCCGGATCGCGACGATCGCCGAGCCGTGGATCGAGGCGACGATCTACGTCCCCGACGAGTATCTCGGCTCGATCCTCAAGTTGTGCCAGGATCGGCGGGGGATCCAGAAGAACCTGACCTATGTGGGTGGGCGGGCGCAGGCGACCTACGAGCTGCCGCTTAATGAGGTGGTGTTCGACTTTTATGACAGATTAAAGTCCATCAGCCGGGGCTATGCCAGCTTCGACTATCACCAGATCGGTTACCGGGAAGGCGACCTGGTCAAGATGGGCATCCTGGTCAACAACGAGGCGGTCGACGCGCTGAGCATGATCGTCCACCGTGACGCCGCCGAGGGGCGGGGGCGGCATATGTGCGAGCGGCTCAAGGACCTGATCCCGCGCCACCTGTTCAAGGTGCCGATCCAGGCGGCGATCGGCGGCAAGGTGATCGCGCGCGAGACGATCGCGGCGATGCG
>CAXTRJ010000061.1:0-12517 GCA_964246585.1 uncultured Sphingomonas sp.
ATGCCGGCGAGCGCGGCGAGCGCGCGGCTGAACGGGTCGGCCAGCGCGCCCTCGTCCTCGCCGAAGCGAACGGGCAGGCGGTATTTCGCCCAGGCGCGGTAGAACAGGCTGATCGCCCGGTGGTTGAACAGGTCGAGGAAGTGGCCGAGCGCTTCGTCGCGGGCACGGCGGCGCTCCACCACCAGGTCCGAATAATGATCGGGCATCACCCCCATCGGACCGGTCAGCCCCATGAAGCCGACCTGCATCGATACCGGGCCGCCTTCCGCCGGGCGATCGAGCGAGACGATCTCGGTGTCGGGATGGCGCATCCCGTCCGCCGCGTGGAAGCGAACCGCCTCGTCGGGTGATCGCGTGTCGTCGCCGATCCCGGCGCGCGACGCCGCGAGGATCAGCCGCACGGTCTGGAAGAATTCCGATCGGGCGAGCGCGGCGGAGGTCAGATCAGCGTCCTGGTGCCGGTGCGCGACGGCCATTGCTGCCACACTTCCTTGTCGCCCTTGAGGATCAGCCGCGTACGGCTGAAGCTGTTGATCGCCGCCATCGACGCGAACACCCGGTCGAGCAGGGCGCCGAGCAGGAACGCGCCTGACCCGGACAAGCGACGATCCTCGAACTCCAGCGTGATCTCGGTGCCGCCGACAAAGGCGATATGCCCGCCGGCGGGGGCGCGAGCGGTGGCGGGACGCGTCGCGATCGCGCCCAGCCGCTTGGCGACGCGCCGTCCTTCCGCGCCGGCCGGGTTGTCGTGTAGCGCGAGCAACTCGCGGACCAGGTCGATGGCGAGCGCGGGGTCGGCGATGCTCATGTGGTTGAGCGACAGATGCGACACGAGCCGCCACAACGCGCCGTGCCCGCGTTGCGGCCGTTGCGCCGGGGTCGCGGCGGTGATGAAGGTCGCGCCCGCGCCCTGCAATCCGGCCTGGACCAGCGTCAGGCGCGGCCGGCCCTCGCCGCGCGGCAGCTGCGTCGCGAGGTCGCGGTTGGTGCAGGTCAGCTCGACCGAGGCGACATGGTCCGCGTCCGCCACCGGCCGCCCGCCGGTGTCGACCGTCGCCAGGAACACGTCGTCACCACCGCTTCGCAGCGTGCTCGTCCGGCGGGTCACCTGCCAATAGCGCAAGCCGTCGGTCCGGGGGTGCCCGGTCGCGTAGAACGGATGATAGGCCTGCTCGACGCCGCCACGGTCGGCGATGACGACGCTGTCGACCGAGTAGACCTCCGTCATCGCCTCGCGGCGCGCGTCGGGGACGATGCGGTGCTCGTAGCGGCCGGGGAACAAGCGGATCGGCTCGGCGCGCTGGCTGAACAAATTGACCACGGGCGTCGCGAACAGGCGAAAATCGGCGGTGGTCACCTGCCGCTCCAACGTGGCGTCGAAGCGGTCGAGGTAAAGAAAGATCTCCATCGTCCGGCCGCCGTCGAGCAGGGTCTTCGCGTCCAGCCCGGTCACGTCGAAGAACAGGAACTTCTCGGGGAAGCCGAAATATTCGGACAGCAGCGCGTGGGCGGGATCGCTCGCCGGGCCGAGCGGCAGCAGCACCTCGTCATCGGCGAACCCGACCGCGCGGATCGCGCCCGGCTCCAGGAACACCGGGCGCTCGTCGGCCGCGTCCTCGGCGAGCGCGATCGAGAGGACGCCGCCGTTGATCAGTTCGTAGAGCATTTGCGCGGTGCGCGACGAGCTGCTGATAAAGAAGCGCAGGCGATCGAGCCCGAGGGTGGCGAAGGTGACGTCGGGGGTGGTGCAGGCGAGCGACAACCTGATCACCCCGGCGGCGGCCGCGGCGCGCGGGTTGCGCGGCGCCACCAGCGGCAGGCCGGTGACCGACGCAGCCGTGAGCGCGACGGGCCACAGGTCGACGGGATAGCCGGTGCGGAACCGCATCGGCTCGCCCGCCACCGGCTCGGTCAGCAGTTCGGTGCCGGCGGGCATGCGGCGGTGCTGCTGCAATCCGGGCTTGGGCTCGACTTGCATGATCGCCATCGAGGGGAACGGGCGAAGGTAGTGCGGGTAGAGCAGGTCGAGCAGCGCGGTGGTCAGCTCGGGGAAATCATCCTCCAGCTTCATCCGCGTGCGCGCGTTGAGAAAGGCGAAGCCCTCCATCAGTCGCGCGACGTGCGGGTCGTCGGCGCCGTCGGTCGACAGCCGGAGCCGCCCGGCGATCTTCGGATTGGCCTCGGCGAACGCGGCCGCCATGTCGCGGATGAAACGCAGCTCGCTGTTGTAATAGGGTAGGATGTCGTCGAACATGGGGTCAGCCGCGCATGACGAGGTAGCTGCGCACCGGGTCGACATGGCTGTCGAAAAATAGCTCCTGCCGCTCGCCGTCGAGCGCGACCGTGCCGCTGATGCGGAAGCGCAACGTCCGGTCGACCTCGTCCTTGTTGGGCAGGATCGTCACCTCGAACCGGCCGATGCGCGGCTCCAGCCGGCGGATCAGCAGCTCGACCTCCTCGACGAAGCGTTCGCGGAAGTCGTCGGACGACAAGGTCTCGTTGACCATGTCGTCCAGGCCGTAATTGACCAGCGACCGGTCGAGCTGTTCGAGTTCGCGCGGCCAGGAGGTGAGGCGACGACGGCTGTTGAGCGCGGCCTCGAGGTCGCGGCGAAGCCCCTCGCGCATGCTCGCGATCGAGACGCGGGTTCCGGCGTCGCCGCGATCGATCAGGCGGTCGAGGATCGTCGGCCCCATCAGTCCGCCCCGACGGCGAGCTCGACGACATCGTCGAGCGTGACCGCCTCCTCGCCGACCAGCCAGGTGCGCAGCCCGAGGCCGCGAACGGTTTCGCCCTCCTCGACCCAGTCGGTCGCGCGGCCGAGGCGGTGCGCGTCGGTCATCTCGTCCGCCGCCGCGTGGTAGATCGCGGGCAGGTAGACGATGCCGGTGGGTCCGCCACGCACCTCCAGCTCGGCCGGGCGCCAGACCAGGTCGCGCAGCCGCTCGGCCTTTTGCACCTTCAGCGAGGCGATATCGGCGAAGGAGACCCAGCAATATTTGCCGGTGCTGGTCAGGATTTCGAGCACCGTCGGGGTCCGGCCGTCGCCATCTCGCAGGCCGGTGAAGCGCTCGCCGTTCAGCGTGCCGCCGAGCTCGGCCGCGTCCGATGCTGGCTCCGCATCACCAACGCCGGCGAGGATCGCCAGCGCGGCGGTGATCGCGGGGTCGGCCTCGGTCACCAGCTCGGGGGGGCGCCGCTGCTCGAACGTCTCGATCCGCGCGGTCGCCGCGCGCAGAAGCTGCCGGGTCAGCGCCACCGCCAGCCCAAGGCTGGTGTCCTGGTCGGAGGCGAGCGACAGGTGCGTGTCGGCCCGCTCCAGATCGCCCGCCACGATCAGCACGTCGGCCATGTCGACGCGGTGGGCGGCTTGCCCTGGCTCGGCGCGGACGCGAGCGGCGAACAGCGCGCGAAGACCGGGAAGGTCGCCGGCGCGAAGCAGGTCGGCGGGCATTGGGTCGGTCATGCGCCGGCTTCCTTGACGATGGTGACGAGCTGGAACTCGGAGATGGCCTGGTCGACCTGAAAATGCGGTTTCAGCGCGACGGTGCATTCGTAGGCACCGGGCTGGCCGGGGATGTCGCGCACGCCGATCCGTCCCTCCTGGAGCGGGAAGCGCGCTTTCTGCTCGAACGACAGGTCGTCGCCGCCGCTGACGAAGCGATTGAGCCAGCGCTGCAACCGCCCCTCGCATTCCTCGGCGGAGTGGAACGAGCCGATCCACTCACGTCCGATCACCTTGATGTAGTGGGCGAAGCGTGAGACGCACAGGATGTAGTTCAGCATCGCGCCGAGCTGCACGTTGGCGCGCGCGATCTCCGTGTCGTAGACGGTACGCGGGCGATGCAGCGACGGCATGTTGTGGAAGGCGAGGAACGGCGTGTCCTTGACCCGGCGCAACGCGATGAAGCCCGCCTCCGCCAACTCGCGGTCGAGCGCTTCGGACAGCTGCACCTCCATGGGGAACTTTACGGCCGTGTCGGCGGCGTCCGTCGCGAAGTCGACGACGGGCAATTCGTCGACCAGCCCACCGCCGCGCTCGTCGCGAACCAGCCCGCGGATCGCCGCCGGCCAGCGATGGTCGTTGAACGCGCGCAGCGCGACATGCGCGAAGGCGAGGGCGGCCGGCCCCCACAGACCGCGTCGGTCATCCGCTTCGTACCGGAACCCGCAATCGCCGACGCTGCGCCCGCGCCAGGCCCCGCGCAACCGGATCGGCGGCGCGACGACGCCGAGGAAGCGGGTGTCGGGCCGCGCCTGCAGCGCGTGGAAGCGGGTATAAGCGGGGCTGCGGAAATCGGCGGACAGCGTCTGGCGAAGGTCGAGTTCGCCAAACCGGTCGACCCCGAACAGGGCGGGGGCCGCGTCGAGGATCAACGGGGCGAAAGCCGCCGCCGCGACCTGGGCCATCGAACGCAGGATCTCGACATCGTCGGTCCGATGGCCCGCCGACGGTCGATGCTGGACGTCGTACAGCCCGATCAGCAGCGAGAACGGGATGCCGCCCGGCATGTCGAACTCCTGTGCGTAGACCGCGTCGAACAGCGTGCTCTTCTCGATCTCGGTCGCGCGCTCGAAATCGCGCGCGAGCTCCGCCCAGCGCGCGTCGAGCAGGCGCAGGCGCGACAGCCCATCGGTGCCGAGCCCCGATACCAGCCAGCTGACGCCGCGCCAGGCGGCCTCCAGCGCGCTGAAGCGGGCATGCGCCAGGATCGCGTTGACCTGATCGGACAAGGCCGCGTCGATCGCGGCGATCGCCCGGTCGAGCCTTCGGCGCTGGGCGGCGGCATCGCCGTCCGTCGCCGCCAGCCCCAGCCACATCGCCGCCGCTTGGTCGCCCGGCGCCGCGAGAAAGGCGTCGAGCGTCGCGGCCTCGATCTCGCCCGCCGCGTAGCGCGCGACGAACCGATCGCCCACGGCGGTGAACGCGTCCTCGCCCGACGGCGCGGCGATCTCGGCGAGCAGCGCGCCGCCGCTCACGCGCGCATCACGCCTTTTTCGGAATGCGGGCCACCAGGCGCAGCGACGCGGTCAGTTCTTCCATCTGCAGCCAGGGGCGGAGGAACGCGACCGCATTGTAGCTACCCGGCGCGCCCGGCACCGCCGACACCTCGACGCGCGCCTCGCGCAGCGGGAACTTGGCCCGGATTTCCTGCCCGCCACCCTCGGCGCCGTTCACGTAATTGAGGATCCAGCGGTTAAGCCAGATCTCGACGTCCTCGACCTCCATGAACGAGCCGATCTTGTCGCGCGCCATCACCTTCAGGTAATGCGCGAACCGCGAGCTGGCGAGCACATAGGGCAGCCGCGACGAGATCGCGGCGTTCTCGGTCGCCTCGGGGCGATCGTACTTCTTCGATTTCTGCGCCGTCTGCGCGCCGAAGAATACCGCGTAGTCGGTGTTCTTGTAATGCGACAGCGGCAGGAAGCCGAGGTCCGAGAGTTCCTTCTCGCGCCGCGACGTGATCGCGATTTCGGTCGGGCATTGCTCCGCCATGTCGCCATCGTCGGACATGAACAGGTGGGTCGGCAGGTCGGCGACCTTGCCGCCGCCCTCGGCACCGCGGATCGCGGTGGTCCATCCGCTGTCGCTGAACGCCGCGGTCAGGCGGCTCCCGAGCGCGTAGGCCGCGTTCATCCAGCAATAATCATCGTGCGGCAGCGGCTTGGGCGCGCCGTCGGTGCTGACCGGCGCTTCCTCGTAGTTGAACGCGTCGACCGAGCGGGTCGTCTCGCCATAAGGTTGGCGCGCGAGCACTCGCGGCATCGTCAGCGTCACGAAGCGGGCGTCCTCCGTGTCGCGGAACGCCCGCCACTTGGTGTACTGGCTCGACTGGAACTTGTCCGACAGGTCGCGCGGC
Source organism: uncultured Sphingomonas sp. (assembly GCA_964246585.1). Classification (GTDB taxonomy): domain Bacteria; phylum Pseudomonadota; class Alphaproteobacteria; order Sphingomonadales; family Sphingomonadaceae; genus Sphingomonas. Next base: position 5,862 of record CAXTRJ010000061.1, read on the forward strand.
TTGGACAGATCCTCGAACGTCTCGAATCCGAACATCTCCGGGCCGGCGGCGGCGATGAACGGCGCGAAGGCAGCGGCGGCGACGCTCGACACGTTGCGCAGCAGCTCGACATCCTCCTGGCCGGGACCGAAATAATAGTCGCCGATCAGCGCGCCATAGGGCTCGCCGCCCGGGGTGCCGAACTCGTTTTCGTAGATTTTCTTGAACAACGTGCTCTGGTCGAATTCGATCGCGCGTTCCAGGTCGCGCGCCAGCTCGCGCTTGCTCGCGTTGATCACGCGGATCTTGAGGTCGCGGCCGGTGCTGCTCTCGCTCACCAGATAGTGGAGCCCGCGCCAGCTGCCCTCCAGCGCCTTGAACTTCTCCGAATGCATGATCGCCGCGAGCTGCCGCGACAGCTGGCCGTCGATCGCGGCGATCGCGCGCTGCATGGTGACCGTCAGGTTCTTGGAGAAGCTGACCGTCCCCGACGTCGCCTCGTCGGTCAGGGCGCGCAGCAGCACCTCGACCTGGTCGCGGTCGGTTTGCTTGGTGACGCTGATCGCCTCGTCGAGCAGGCTCTGCCCCTCGGTCAGGGTCCGGGTCGTGGGCGTGGCGGCGCCGCGGCTGGTGTCCGTCATCGCTTATTCCTTGTTGCCGGCGTGGGCGTCGCCGAGCTCGGCCTTGAGCGCCTTGATCTGGTTCTCGTCCTGCAGGATCGATTCGAGCAGGTTCTCCAGCTGCTCGGACCCGTCGGCCTTGGCCATCAGGTCGCGCAGCTTGTTGCGGGTCTCCATCAACCGTCGAAGCGGCTCGACCTGCTCGACGACCCGGCCCGGCTCGAAATCCTCCATCGACCGGAAGGAAAGGTCGACCGCCATCTCGCTGCCGTCGCCCTTCAGCGTGTTCTCGACGCGAAGCTTCAGCCCGGGCGACATGCGCTGCATCACCTGATCGAAATTGTCGCGGTCGATCTGGATGAACTTGCGGTCCTTCAACGGCTTGAGCGGTTCGGTCGGATCGCCCGAGAAATCGCCCATCACGCCCACGACGAAGGGTAGCTGCTTCACCTCGGCCGCGCCCTCGGTCTCCACCTCGTAGGTGATATGGACGCGGGGTTTGCGGACCTTTTTCAACTTGTCATGAACGCTGGCCATGGCTCGTGTCCTAATAGGATGAAGTGTCTAGGTTCGATTCGTCCCGGATCCCGGCACGTAGAAGAAACAAGCGACGCTGCTCCGCCTCCGGCAGGAGCTCGGCGATCAACTCCTCGATCGGCAGCTTGGCGCGCCGAACGATATCCCGCAAGCCTTTGCCGACCAGCGATTGCGGTTCCGACCGATCGAAAAAGTCGGCGATCTCGAGCAGCGTCGCGAACGCGGCCTCGCGCGACCTGGTCGGGGCGGGCGCGCCGTGCGCGGTCGAAGCGACGGAAGCCGGCGCATCATCGATTGTTGGGGCGAACGACTCGATCGGCACAGATGCTTCCGCCGGCTGGTCCGCCGGCGCCCGCAACTCGCGGAGAATATCGAGCATCGCCTGCAACGGCTGCGCCACCTGCGAGCCGAATCGCCCGAACGCGGTGCGCGCGTCGACCGCGGCCATCAATCGGTCGAGCTGTTCCAGCGCGTGTTCGATCGAATCGACGCTGGTCGCGTAGAAATCCAGCGAGGCCGCGGCGACGGCGCCTTCGATGCTCGCCAGCCGCTCCGCGCGCCGTTCGGTCAATTGCTCGCGGATCTCGGGGTCGTCGTGGCGGACGGCCTGCGCGCGGATCGTCTCGATGGTCCACAGCGCCACCCGCTCGCCCGGCGCGTCCGACAGCGGCAACAGCTTGATCGGCTGGATCAGCGTGCCCGTGTCGCCCCGACCGAACAGCCCCAGCAGCGGCGCGATCCGGGTCTCGTCGCCATCCTCATCCGCTTCCGGATAAAGCCCGTCGTTCCAGTAACGCTCGACGAGTTCCGACAGCAGCGAGAAGCCGTCCGCCAAGCCGGGTAGCCCGTCGGTGCGCAACCATGCCTCGCACACCCATGCCGCGACCTGCAGATCCTTGGCGTGTTCGCTGAGCAGGGTCGCGCCGCCGCTCGCCACCTCGCCCCAGGCGCGCGCGCCAGCCTCCAGCGGATCGACGTCCGGATCGATCGACTGGAGCGCCTCGCGCTCCGCCAGTCGCGCCGCGCCGCGCCGATCCTTGACCGATAGGTACAGGTCCGACCCGGCCCCGCTGGCGCGCACGTCGATTCCCGGCCCATCCGGCAAGGGCGCGATGAGGTAAGCCAGGCTAGTCTGTTCGTCCATCCTGCCCTCCCCCCGGGGGCGATCCCGCCGCGTCGCGCTTGCCCAAAAGCGCTGACCGGATGTTGTAACGCGCCCGTTCCATTCGGGTTGCATGGACGGCAAGGCTTAACGGATCAGGCGCTATACGAGGCCGCGTCGGCGTCGCCTAGCTAGGCAAGGCGCGCGCGCTGCGATAGGCAGTGCGGGTAACAGGGGGGCGTGGGGTTGCTGGAACTGATCGGCCGCTACCGGATCCAGGAGCAGATCGGCGAAGGCGCGATGGCCGACGTCTACCGCGCCTACGACCCGCACATCGACCGCGCGCTCGCGGTGAAGGTGCTCAAGGCCGAGTACCGGCAAGACCGCGAATACGCCATCCGCTTCCTGCGCGAGGCGCGAGCGGCGGGAGCGCTGTCGCATCCGGGGATCGTCACGATCTTCGACGTCGGCGAGGTCGATGGCTATCCCTTCATCGTCATGGAATTGCTGGAGGGCGCGCCGCTGTCGGAGGTGCTGAAGCAGGGCGCGATGCCGTCGGACGCGGTGATGAGCGTCGGCATCCAGCTCGCCGAGGCGCTTGGCTACGCGCACGCGCAGGGCGTCGTGCACCGCGACATCAAGCCGTCCAACATCGTCCTCTCGCCCGACCGCAAGACGTTGAAGCTGCTCGATTTCGGCATCGCCCGCGTGACCGAGACGGGGCCGCTGGCCGAGCAGGAGAGCCTGCACACGCAAATCGGCCAGGTGCTCGGCACGCCGCGCTACATGAGCCCCGAACAGGCGCTCGGGCGCGAGATGGACGGGCGCGGCGACATCTATTCGGTCGGCGTCATCCTTTACGAGCTGGTGACCGGCCGCCGCGCCTTTCCCGGCACCACCGCCGCGACCCTGACGGCGCAGATCGTCAACACCGATCCTGAACCGCTGGCGAAAGTCGCGCCCGATACGCCGCGCGGGCTGCAGTTCATCATCGGCAAGGCGATGGCGAAGCAGCCTTCGGCGCGGTTCGCCGACGGCTACCGGTTGGCCGAGGGTTTGCGGCGCGAGCTGTCGGCCAACCATGTCGTCGCGCACGAGGCGGCGCGCCGCCGCTACCTGCCGCTGCCGGTCAGGTTGACCCTGTTGATGGCGCTGATCACGACGCTGGTCCTGGCCGCGGCGGTCGGCACGGTGCTGGTCCGGCAGCGCAACGCGATGGAACAGGTCGCGCTGACCGCCGGCACCGCCGTGTCCGCCTTTGTCGCCAACAACGCCGCCCTGCGCGCGGTCGACAACGCGACGCTGCCCCCCGAGCAGCAGGACTGGGTGCCGACCGAAGTCTTCGTGCAGAACGCGTCGGCCGACCCCAACATCCGCGACATCACCGTGGTCGGGGCGGAGGGCATCGTCCACGCCGCGACCAACCAGGGGCTGATCGGCCGGCCTTACCGCGCGCCGGCGGGCGAGCGGATCATCGCCCGCCGCGACGGCATCACCATTTCCGAGACCACGAGCGGCGGCGTTTTCCGCTTCGCCCGGCCGATCACCTATGCCGGGCGCAGCGTCGGCAAGGTCGATGTCGCGCTGAACCAGGCGGAGCTGCAATCGGCGTCGCGGCTGTCGACCCTGCTCCTCGTGCTGCTCGCGGTCGTGACGCTCGGGACGGTGGCGGTGGTGACGTACCTCAGCGCGCGACTGCTGCAGGCGCCGATGCGCCGGTTGCGCGAAGCGTTGATGCAGATCGCCAAGGGCAATCTCGATTTCCGCATTTCGCACCATCGTCGCGACGAGTTCGGCGAGCTGTTCGATGACGTGAACCTGGTCGCGCAGACGATGCAGGAACGGCTCGACTCGGTCGAGGCGTTGTTGCTCGACACGCCGGTGGATCAGCCCGCGGCGGAGCAACCGCGCATGGCGGAGGCGCCGAGCGAGGATCTGCCGGTCATCGAGGTGTCCGTCGCGCCGCCGGCGGCGCCCCCCAGGCCGGTCGGGCCGCCGGCTATAGCCGAAGCGCCGCCCGCGCCGATGCCGATCGCCGCCGTCGAGCCTCCCGCGCCGACCCCGACTCCGTCGCCCGAGGAAGTCGCGCCCGAGTCGCCGACCTATGACGAGCCGCCAAAACCCGCGGACCCGGAACCCGAAGCGTCGAGCGACGACGCGACCAGGCATCGGCCCTGGCCGCACGACGAGGACGAGGACCGAACGCTGGTCGGGCCGGAGCCTAGCCCCTTTCGCTAGGCGTCCGGCCGTCCACCGGCGACGTTACCGGCGCACCCCGGCCTGGATGCGTTGCGCCCGCGCCAGGTCGCCTCGGATCGCGCCATTGCCCGGATCGAGGGCCGCCGCCTGGCCGAGCAGCGCCACCGCGCGATCGATCGACCCGGCCGACAGCTGCTGCAGGCCGGCGCGGCGCAGCCGCTGCGCCCGGCCACGATCGACCACGGGTCGGACCGGGGCGCTGACTTCAGGTGTCGCCGGGGCTGCCTCGGTGCGTCGCGGCGGGCGTGGCGTTTGGCGCGAAGGCGGCGGCGGCTCGGGCGCCCGCGCCCTGCCGGGGATCATGATCGTCCGACCGGGCTCCACCTGGTTGGGCACCGCGATCCCGTTATATTTGGCCAAGCCGTAGAACCGGTAAAGGCTGCCCATGTACCGCCTGGCGACGTCGACCAGGTTCTCCCTGCCCTTGAGCTGGTAGGCGAAACTGTCGGTCCCGTAGAGCTGCGTCGCATCCGTGTCGATCTGACGGAGCATGTCGCTGGCGCGCTCCTCGTCGGGTTTGTCGGCGAGCAATTGCAGCAGCTCGACGCGCGCCTGCGCCTCCATCCCGCGATCCAGCAGATCGGCCGCCAGCGCCAGTCGGCGGGACGGCGACAGGTCGGGCGTGGCCGACACGACCGGCGCGACCGATGTGGTGGGGCTAGGGGTGGCTTCTGGCACCGGCGGCGGCGACGTGGTCTCGACGCGGTCCTTGCCACCGCAAGCCGAAATCGCCAGCAAGCCGATACCGAGCCAGAGCACACGACCCCGAACTTTCGTCATCCCGTCGTATCGCGTCACCATGTCCTCCACAAACCACTCGCGCTCCTGTCTAGTGCAGAACGCGGCCAACAGCCAAGCCGGCGATGCGGACGGGCGACGGCGACACCGCGCGCAAGGGCGCCAGCCTTCGCCTCAGCCCTCGACCGGCTCCAGCCACCCCCGATAGCGAACGACCTCGCCGATCAGCGGCATCGCGATCGCGACGGCGAAGTGAAAGCGACCATCCTCCTGCCACTCGCGGGCGTCGGAACGCGGCGCCAGGGCGAGCGGCATTGAAACCCCCGCGCATGACCAGCCGCGCATGACCATGCGCAGGCCATCGCCTTCGTTTTCAAGGTCGAAGCGGAAGCGCAGTGGCCCGAAACGCTCGACGAGGTGAGGGCCGCGTTGCGACAGATGGCTGGTGAAGCGCCGACCGGAGAAGTCGCGGGTCCAGCGTTCGACGCCGTCGCGCTCGCCAAAGCCGACCCGCAGCACGTGCTCCCCCGCGGTGGGAAAGCGCATCGCCGCCGCGATCAGCCGCGCGACCGGGTTGCGCCCGCGCGTGACGACCGCGCGCCCATGGCCGCCGCCGTCGCGCAGGACGCCGTGCAACCCGGCGACGGCCGGGGCCAAATGGGCGAACCGGTCACCCATGACGCGGGCGTACAAGGCGTCGGATTGTTCGATGTCGCGAGCCTCGTGGCGGATGGATAGCGCGTCGAAGCTCGGCTGGAAGTCGTCCAGGTCGAGCGCGGCGCCGGCATCGCGCGCGCCGGGTCCGATCGCGCCCGCGACGATCCGATCGGCCAGCAACGCCGCCGCCAGCGTCGGTATCTCCGGCCCGTCGCCATCGCTGGCGATCAGCGTCCAGCGTCGCTCGATCCGTCGCCCGCCCGAAATGCCGAACAGCCGCACGACCATGCCCGACCGGTCGGTTCCCCACCGCCTGGTAAGCCGTTGCAGGGCTGATAGAATGCCGGCCAAGCCGCGTAGCGACGAGATCCACCGCCATCGCACCGGCCAACTCGCCAGCCATAGCGCCCAGCCCTGGAAGCCGAGTTCGGCGCCCGCCCGGAAGCTGACCCCGGGCGACCGGGCACCCGGTCCGGCAACAGGTCGAGATCGGGCACGTCGGCCAGCGCGACGAAGCGGCGGCCGAGCGACGGCCCGTTCGTCAGCTCGAACGGCTCGACGCGCATCTCCTGCCAACCGAAGCCGGTCGTCGCGCGCCTGCCCCGCCATAACCCGATCGGCCTGCCGACATAGCCCAGGATCGCGGTCGCGACCGACGGGCCGGCGGTCGCGCGATTGGACGCGCTGATCGCCATCTCGATCGCGGTGACCCTGTCCATGTCCGCGGCGAGTCGTCGCACGACCGCCCCCGACAAGGCGGGCAC
>CAXTRJ010000062.1:0-3754 GCA_964246585.1 uncultured Sphingomonas sp.
GGCTTGGCGAGCGCGAAAGCGCGGCCTTGCGGCAGCGACAGCGTCGCCAGCCGACGCGCGCTCATCGAGCCGGCGACCAGCGCGTCGATCGCGTCGTCGGCGGCGAGCGAACCGTCGGCGGCCACCCAGTGGCTCCCGTCGCTGCGCAGCACGGTGGCGGTCAGCGGGATCGACGCGGACTGCTCCAACCCGCGCACCTCGACGGCGTCGAGGCGGACGGCGAAGACGACCCAGCCGATTTCGGTCGGCGCCAGCACCGGCGACACGACCAGCCGGTAGATCTCGCCACCCGCCGCGATCACCGTCTCGCGGCGGCCGGGGGCGAGCGCGAAAGGGACGGCGGCGACGCGGCCGGCGAGGTCGGGGGTGGCGCCGATGACGCCGCCGTCGAGGTTGACCAGCATCGCCCGGGTCACTCCGGCGCGATGGCGCAGGTTGAACAGCGCCGACTCGATTGTCGGACGGTCGCCGCTCGCCACCGCCTCGCGGAAACCGAAATCGCGGGCGAGGAGGTCGGCGGCATTGGCCAGCGACGTCGCGCGCTGGGTCCACAGTCGGTCGTAGACCGCGCCGGCGGCGACCAGGTCGGCGCGGACCGCCGTTTGCGCGTGTTGCCGGATCAACACCTGCGCCACTCCCGCGACGATCACCAGCGTCACCGCGAACAGCGCGGCGTAGAGCACAGCGAGCTTGGTTCGCAGCCGGCGGAAACGGGGTCGGCGAAGCGCGATCACCGGCGCAGGGTTAACGTCGTCGAGAAACCGGCGGGCGCGATCGTCACCTGTTGCGCCAGGCTGTTGCCCGCCGCGCGGATCGACGGGTGCCACACGCGGACGGTGGCTGCGCCGGCGGGAGTGGCAAAGGTGGCCCGACCGGCGGCGTCGGTCCGTTCGGCGAACGGCGTCGCCGAGACGAAGATGAAGCCGCTCATCGCGTCGTGGATGTTGCAGCCGAGCGACACGACGCCGGGCCGGTCAAAGGTGATGGAGCGCGTATCCTCGCGTCCGTAGAGCTTCAGGTCGAACTTCTTGGGCTTGGAAAAGGAGTAGACGTGATGGCGTACCTTGTCGCGGTTGGGAAAGGCGACGGTGGCGCCGACCGGGACGATCAGGACGTGCGGCTGGAAGGCGATGTCGCGCTGCTCGACGGCATAGGGCCCACGTGGCGACGGCGCGGGCGCCTTCGCCGTCTCGACCGTCACGACGGCGCCGGTCAGCGGTCGCCCGTCATGGCCGCGAACGTCGATCGTCACGGGACCGGCGCGCGCCGCCGTGGGCGCGAGGATCAGCAGGGCGGCGGCGAGGCGGACGAACATAAGGCGCGCGCTACCCCGGCGCGCGTTGCCGGGCGGTAAAGCCGGTGTTTACCCGCCGCTAACCATCGCCGGTGCACGGCCGTAGCGGGAACGGAGTGGCTGGCGGCGATGGGTCGATTGCGATGGATGCTGATGGCGGTGCTGGCCGCCGCGATGGCAACGCCTGGGCTGGCGAACGATCGCCGCGCCGGTGGCAAGCTGATGCTGACCGACGGCATCTCCGGCATCGAGGGCGCGGCCGGGGGCGGCATCGCCAGCTGGGGCGTGATCGCGGGCAACGAGACCGACGCCGGGATCGGCGCGACCGCGCACGCGACGGTGGTCGAGCTGCCCGATTTCGACCTGCGCGCCTACGGCGTCGCGGTCGGCGTGTTCGACCGGGTCGAATTATCCTACGCGCATCACAGCTTCGACACGCGGGCGGCGGGCGCGGCGCTGGGGTTGGGGCGTGGCTTCACCTTCGCTCAAGACGTGTTCGGCGCGAAGGTCCGGGTAGCGGGCGACGCGGTGTGGGCGCAAGACAGCTGGCTGCCGCAGATCGCGGTCGGGGTGCAGCACAAGATCGCCGACAAGGCCGCCGTCGTCCGCGCGGTCGGCGCGCGCGAAACGCGCGGCACCGATTTCTACGTCGCCGCGACCAAGGTGATGTTGGCGCACAGCGTCGTGCTCGACGCGACGCTGCGCTGGACCAAGGCGAACCAGATGGGGCTGCTCGGCTTCGGCGGCGACGCGGGCGGAGGGCGCACGGTGCAATTCGAAGGATCGGCGGGGGTGCTGTTGTCCACCCGGCTGTTGGTCGGGGCCGAGGTACGGACCAAGCCCGACAATCTCGGCTTCGCGCAGGAGGACGACGCCTACGACGTGTTCGCCGTTTGGGGTTTCCACCGCAACTTCACGCTGACCGCGGCCTATGCCGACCTGGGCGACATCGCGACGGTGAAGAACCAGCGCGGCGCGTTCCTGTCGCTCCAGGCCGGTTTCTAGGAGATGACTCCGATGCTGCTGATCGCGCTCCTGCTTGCCCAGTCGTTCCCTGTCGAGGAGCCGGTCGCGCCGTACGCGCAAGGTAACGCCAATGCCGGGACGACGCCGTTCGCCGGCGACGCGATGTGGCGCGCGTTCGGCGAACGGGCCGGGGTCGACCGCGTCGTCGACGGCTTCATCGCGCGCAACCTGGCCGACCCGCGGATCGGCGACATCTTCAAGGGGCAGGACATCGCGCGGCTGCGCCGCGTGCTGGGCGAGCAGTTCTGCTACATCCTTGGGGGCGGCTGCGATTATTCCGGGCGGACGATGAAGGACGCGCACAAGGACATGGGGCTGCAGTCGGCCGACATGGGCGCGCTGGTCGAGAACCTGCAGGCGGCGATGCGCGAGGCGGACGTGGCGTTCTTCGCGCAGAACCGCTTCCTGGCGAAGCTCGCGCCGATGAAGCGGCACGTGGTCGAGCGTTGAGCCTTCAGCCGGCGGCGGCGACCGCCTCCGGCGTCGCGCCGGCGCCGATGATGTCCTCGTAGCGGCCCTGCTCGACGACCCGACCGCGGTCGAGCCGGTAGATCGTGTCGCAGTTGCGCAGCGTCGTCACGCGGTGGGCGATCATGATCACCGTCAGGTCGCGGCCGAGCCGGTCGACCGCCTCCATCACCGACGCCTCCGTCGCGTCGTCGAGCGCGCTGGTCGCTTCGTCAAGAATCAGCAGCGCCGATCGCTTGTACAGCGCGCGGGCGATGCCGATCCGCTGCCGCTGACCGCCCGACAACCGGACGCCGCGCTCGCCGACGATCGCGTCGTAGCCGTGCGGCTGTTCGCGGATGAACGCGTCGATGTCGGCCTTGCGCGCCGCCTCGTGCGCGCGCGCCTCGTCGATCCGGTCGCGCGGCACGCCGAACGCGATATTCTCGATCACCGTCGCATCGGACAGGTAGATATGCTGCGGCACATGGGCGACCTGAACCTGCCAGCTCGGGATGTCGGCGGGGGTGAGCGGGTGGCCGTCGATCGCGACGGCGCCCGATGTCGGCGGCAACAGCCCCATGACGATATCGGTCAAGGTGCTCTTGCCGCTCCCGGTCTTGCCGACGAAGCCGATCCGCGCGCCCTTGGGCACCTTGATGTCGATGTCGTGGAGCACCGCCGCCCCGTCATCGGTGTAGCGGAAGCCGAGGTCACGGAGCGTCAGCGCGTGCTCGAACGGCATCGGCGCGACCGAGTGGCGGGTTGCCAGATCGGACGGCAAGGGCTGTTCGAGCAGCCCCAGGACATGCTCGAACGTCGCGCGCGTACCCGTCACCTGCGCCCAGCCATTGTACACCTGCTGGAGCAGCGGGATCAGCCGCTGGGCGCCCAGCGCCAGCGCGCCCAGCACCGGTAGCGCCGCGGTGAAGCCGCCCGGTTGTCGGCTGAGGATCAACGCCAACAACGCGATCATCACCACGCCAG
>CAXTRJ010000062.1:3764-12332 GCA_964246585.1 uncultured Sphingomonas sp.
CTCGATGACAAAGCGCGGCGTCGCGGCGATCAGCGCGTTGGTCGCCTGGGCATCGCGCAGTTCGGTATCCAGTCGCGCGAATTTGCGGAGGTACACCGGTTGCGACTGGTCGATCAGGACGTCGCGGATGCCGCCCAGACCCTCCTGCACGGTCTTCATGCGCAAGGTGGTGGCGCGCGAGATGATTTTGCTGTTGCGGCGCAGCCGCGCGCGCGTGGCGAGCGACACGGCGAGGTAGATCAGGCCGAAACCACCGGCGGACACCAGCGCGATGGTGGCGTCGACCAGCAACAGGCCGCCAAGGATGAACAGGGCGATGACAATCGACGTCGTGCCCTGCATCAGCGGCAACAGCATCCCGGTCAGGATCTGTTGCACCATGTTGATGGCGGTGATGACGCTGCTGCTGTTCTGGGCGACGTGGAAGCCGTATGGCTGGTAAAGCATCCGCTGATATAGCGACACGCCGAGGTCGTAGCCGACGCGGAAGACGAACTTCTGGCTGGCCCAGGCGAGGGTGATGCGGATCGCCGCGGCGACGATCGCGATGATGCAGAACAAGGCGGCGATCAGCCCCAGCGCCTGCCCGCGCCCGCCAAGTCCGAACGTGGCGAGCAGGTCGCCGATGAAGGGATAACCGCGCGCGGCGTCGGGGTCGGCGATCAGTGCCAAGAACGGGATCACCGCGCCCAACGTCAACAGTTCGGCGATCGCGCCGAGCAGCATGATGCCGAGGACGACCAGCCCCTGCCAGCGACGCCGGCGCGGGATGACGTCGAAGATGCGCCCGAGGCTGCTGAACAGGGACGGCGATTGGGTCATCGTCGTCGTCATAGCGTCACAATGGCGGCTGCCAATCCGCCGTGTGCGCCCGGGTGTGCGACGGCGGTACGGACCTGCCGGTCAGCGGCGACGCGCGGCGCGGACCTCCTCGTACAGCCGCAGATGGGCGTCGGTGCAGGCAGCGAGGGTGAAGCGTTCCGCCCGGTGCAGTGCCGTCGCCGAGAAGGCGACGTATCGGGCCTCGTCGGACAGGAGGTTGGCGACCGCGTCGGCGAGGCGACCGGGCTCGCCTGGCGGGACGAGCAAACCATTCCCGCCGTCGGCGACGATATCGCCGCAGCCGCCGACGTCGGTCGCCACCACCGGCAACGCCGACATCGCCGCCTCGATCAACGTGATCGGCAGCCCCTCGTAGCGCGAGGCGAGGACGAGGAGGTCGGCGTCGGCCATCAGCGCGGCGATGTCGCGCCGAGCGCCGAGCAGCTGGACATGGTCGCCAAGACCCCGCGCGGCGATGTCGGCTTCCAGCGCGGGGCGCTCGCCGCCCTCGCCGGCGATGGCGAAGGTGATGCGGCGGCCTTGCGCGGCGAAGCACGGCACCAGCGCGGCTGCGGCGGCGATCAGCGACGGGTAGTCCTTTTGCGCCGACAGGTTGCCGACGCTTAGCACCTTGACGTCGCGCGGCATGGTGGCGCGGGCGGGCGCTTGGCCGAAGGTAGCGGGTACGCCGTTGTGGATCAGCGTGATCGGGCGGCGGACGTGCTTGGCGAGGAGTGCGTCGCATGCGTCGCAGATGGCGACGTAGCGGTCGACGAAGGTGTCGAACAGACGAAACAGCGCGGTCGGGAACTTAAACACGGTGTTGTGATGGGTGTAGATCGTCGGCGCGCGCACCCCCGACAGCGCCTGCATCAACAGGCCGTAGCCCAGGTGCATGTGGACGATGTCGGGGCGGAACGCGGCGACGATGCGGCGGAGCCGCCACGCGCCGGCGAGCGGGTTGCGGCGGCTGTCGTGGCCAATCATGCTGTAGCCGATGCCGGCGGTGTCGAGCGCGTCCTTGAACCCCTGCTCGAACGCGGCGCTGGCGTGAAGCGCGGCGGCGTCGGCGATGTAGATGACATGGCATCGATGTCCCCGCGCCGCGTAGTCGAGCGACAGGTTGCGGACCAGCATCTCGGCGCCGCCCGACTCGGCGAGCGACGCGATCATCGACAGAATGCGCATCTCAACGGTCCAGCTGGTAAACGCCGATCGTGCCAACGCGGCGGAGCAGGCGATAGTCGCGCTCGACACCGGCGAATTGCGCCTGAGCCCAAAACGGCAGCTTCTCCGACGAGTCGAGGACGATGAAGCGCGGCCGACTGGCCAGCACACGCGCGGTCTCGACCTGCGGGTCGGCCCCCGTCATTCGGCTCTGGCGCGAGAACAGGTGCGGCGCGACGGCGAAGCGGGTCGGCGGCAACGGCGCGCCGGTCAGGCTGTAGAGGCCCATGAGCTTGTAATTGGTGACGAACAGCGTCGGGCGCTCGCCACCGCTAGCGCGCCCGATCGCGCCGGCGACCTGCTTCTGGGGATCGCCCTCGGCGTTGATGTCGCGGAGCATGTCGACCTGGACGCGTTCGAACGGGATAAGCGCGGCGATGACGCATACCAACGCGACCGCCCGGCTACCGACACCCGTGACGCCGATCCAGCCGGCCAGCGCGCGAGCACCGAAAAGAGCGAGAACCGCAAGCGGAGGCACCGTGTCGAGGAAATAATGTGGGTAGAAATGACGCGATGCCGCCGCGGCGACCAACTCGCCAAGCAGCCACACGGTCGCCAGCACGGCGAGGTCGGGCGCGTTCCCGCGTCGCCAGTCGCGCACCAGCGCCGCGACGCCGATCGCCGCCAGGGCGAGCAGCGGCCACAGCGAGTCTACGGTGGTCGACAGCCGCTGCGCGGTCATCTTCAGTCCGGGGCGGATATCGCCATAGGCGCTGGCGAAGCCGAAATTGGCGTGGAGCAGTTCGGGGAGACGGCCCACGCCGGCATAAACCGCGACCGTCGCCACCATCGGCAGCGCCGCGCCGATGGTGAAAGCAAGCGCCAGCGCGACCGCGCCGCCTAGCGACACATCGCGACGGCGCAGCAGCAGGAGAAGGACCAGTCCGGCGACCGCGAAGCCGGGCACGACGGGTACGATCTTGATCAGGATAGCGCCGCCGATCGCGAGTCCGGCCGCCGCGACCATCAGCAAACGCCGGCCCGACCGAGCGGGACGAAGCGCGGCGTAGAGCAGCAGCACGCCAAGCGCGGTGTAAGGCAGCAGCAGGATCTCGGTCATGATGGCGAGGCCACCCATCGGAAGGGTGAAGGCGATCACCAGCAGCCCGGCGAACAGTCCCTGCAAGCGGGTGAAGCCGCCACGCTCGACCAACGCCGCGACGAGCATCGCCGCCGCCCAGACGCTCAGCGCGCCGAGCAGGCGGACCGTGACGATGCTTTGGCCGAATATCTTGAAGAAGGCGGCGATGATGAGGGTGGAGCCGACCGGTTTGTTGTCGAAAAAGGTCAGGTAGGGCAGCTGGCCATTGACCACCTCGCGCGCGGCGAGCGCGAAGACGCTTTCGTCGGGATTGATCATCGAGGGCACGAAGCCGATCAGCCGCGCGACCAATGCGGCGAGCAAGAGCAGTGCCGCCACTACCAGCGGCGACCGGAGCCACCGTGGATGCGCTTCGCGCGTTTGAGAGGTCCGACTATCGGCGACGTTCATGGGACGCTTTCGACCAGGAGTGCCGGCCCCGGTACGAAGCCCGGGGCGGCGGGGCAATCGCTTTCAGACGCGCCTGTCCGTCCCGAGCCGGGCCTCGACATAGGCGACGACCGCCGGCGAGGCGGGCCGGGCCGAGCCGCCCCAGAAACGCGCGACGATCGCGTCGCGGCCGGGGGTCGGGGCCAGCGCCGATCCACCGGCTAGCGCGTCGCATAACGCCGCGAAGCTGTCGACTTGCAGGCCGGCGACGTTGTCGGCGAACGGATAAAGCAGCGCGCGGTCTCGCGCGAGATAGTCGGCCAGATCGAAGGTGTAGAGGATCGCGCCGCTGTCGCGAACGAATAGGTAATCGTACAGCACCGACGAATAGTCGGTGATCAGCCCGGTCAGGTCGCCCAGATAGGTGTTGAAGTCAACCGCGTCCGGCCAGCGGCGGATGTTGGCGAAGCCGGTCGGGAACGTCTCGATCGTCCGTCCATGCGGCTTGACCCACAGGATCGCGTTGCGACCGGCGAGCACCGCCGACAGTCGTGCCGGATCGGGCAGCGCTTCCGCCAGGAACGGCCGGCCGGTGTCGCGAAAGGTCGGCAGGTAGATATAGGCTTCGTCGAACCCGTCCGGCCTTAGCGCGAAATCGCCGGCACGGTCCGGCGCTCGGGCGGTCTCGGCGAGCACCGGATCGCTGGAACAGTCGAGCCGAGGATAGCCCAGTTGCGGGCAGCGGTCCGGTGACAGGCGGAATTGCTCGGTGAAATGCCGCTGCATCATGTCGGAGGTCGTCACCACGGTGTCGTACGGGCGATAGACGAAGGACTGTAGCCAGGCGCGGGCGCCGCGCGCCTCCTTGCGCCCGGCGTGCAGCGCCTTCAGCCCGACGCCGTGCCACAGGTTGAGCAGCAACGCGCCGGGGCTGAGCACCGGGCTGACGTCGTCGGGATCGTGGCCGAAGGCGTAGACGCGCGCGCGGGCCGCCGCGATCAGGCCGGCGGGCGACCAACGCATCGCGACGGGCAACCCCTGGTCGCGCATCCGTTGCCAGGTCGCGCGGCTGCCGGTGATCCAGGTGACGCGGAGGTCGGGCCGATGGCGCAGCATCCACAAGTAGAGGTATCGGGGATTGCCGGCGAACTGATCATCCGCCGCGCCGAATGCCCAACGCCCGTTGTCGCGCGGCGCCAAGGCCGCCACCGGGTGCAAGGCCAGGTTGCGCGCCAGTCGGAGGGCGAGGCTAACCCGCCCGGGCAGCGCCCGTTCCTTGCGTATTCGTCCCTTGCGCTTTCACGATGTCGTAGATGAAGCCGCTCTGGTCGCGGATCAGGATGCCGAGCGCCTTGCGCGCCACCTCGTCGGGGCTGAGCAGCGTTTCCGGCGGCTCGTAGCCGAACGCCTTGGTCCGCATCGGCGTGCGCGAGCGCTCCGGGTTGACGCAATTGACCTTGATGTCGACCGCAGACCATTCGTCGGCCAGCGCCTGGGTCAGGTTGACCACCGCCGCCTTGGACGCGCTGTAGGTCGAATACAGCGCGCGGCCATAGGTGTAGGAACTCGACGCGAACAGCATCAGGTGACCGCGCGTCGCCCGCAGATGCTCGTAGGCGAGCTTGGCGACCGTCACCGCGCCGAGGATGTTGACGTTGATGCTCTCCGTCACCTCGGCGATGCTCATGTTGACCAGCGGCTGGCGATTGAGGATCGCGGCGGAATTGATCACCGCGTCGATCCTGCCGTCGCTGGCGGCGATGCCGTCGAACAGGCGGGCGACCGCGTCGGCGTCGGCGATGTCGAGCCCGGTGCTGCGCCCAACTGCGTGTACCTTGGCGCCGTAGGCGGAGGCGAGCCGGGCGATCGACGCGCCGATGCCGCTGGTCCCGCCAAGTACGGCGATGACCCTGCCCTCCAGCCTGGACAGGAGCAGCGTCTCCGCGCCCGCCTCCAGCCGCTTGCCCGCGCTCGATTGCATATATTTGTCGAGCACCATCAGGTCATCGGCATAGGTCAGCTTCAGGTTGCTCGGCGCGCCGGCGACGACGTACACCTTCTCCTCGGGCACATAGCGCAGGACGACGCCGCAATCGTCGGTGGTGCGGAAATCGGGATCCTGGAGCGCGCGGTCGTAGGCCGTCTTGATCACGTCGTACCGGAACCCCTGCGGCGTCTGCCCCAGACGAACGAGGTTGCGGTCGGGGATGTCGCGGATGATGTCCGTCTCCGGATCGGCGAAGATCACCGTATCGGCGGATCGCATCGCGGTGTCGACCGCGCCGAAATGCTCCAAGGCCGCCACGACGTCGCCGATGATCGTCTGACTGACCAAGGGGCGCACCGCGTCGTGGAACAGGAGGTTGATCGGGCCGGCCTTGGCGTCGGCCTCATAAGCGCGGATCGCGGCAAGCGACGACTCGTAGCGCTCCTTGCCGCCGAGCAGGACGCGTTTGACCTTGGTCACCTGCTCGCGGGTGACCAGCGCCTCGATCTCGTCGATGCACGCGTCGTTGGTGACCACCGCGATCTCGTCGATGCGGGAATGCGCCTGGAACCGTTCCAGCGCGTGCGCGACGACCGGCCGGCCGGCGAGCTTAGCCAGTTGCTTGGGTCGCGAGAAGCCCGATCGCTCCCCGGTGCCGCTGGCGAGAATGACGGCGATGTTCCTGGGCATGACGCGCGTTGGATCCTGGGAGGGCGCGGAAGGAGGCACCCATGGCGGCGTCTCCTTCCGGCGATTTGCCGCGAAAAGCAATCGCATCCGTCACCGACGTACAGTGTGCCCGGCGGCAAGGGTTGGCGTTCTCGCCCGGTGTCCTGTATCCGCGCCGACCAATGGGAGCCCCGGTATATGTCAGACGATCGTAGCATCTCCGGCGACGGAGGCGGCGGGAGGCGTGACCTGTTGCGGTGGTGCGCCGCGCTCGTCGCCGCGCCGCTGCTCCAGCCCGGGCGCGCGCTCGCCGCGTCTCCGCCGGTCGACCCGACGCCGTTCACGCCCGAGCGATTCGGCGCGGTCGGCGACGGCGTGACCGACGACACGATCGCCTTTCAGAAGCTGAGCCGGATTGTATCCGAACGGGGTGGCGGCACGATCGTCCTCCGGCGTGGCGCGACCTACCGGGTCGGGCGGCAGGTTGCCGCCGGCGCGACGGCGGGGCCGGCCTTCGCCGCGCAGCCGATGCTGATGCTGACCGGCGTCGACGGCGTCGCGGTGCTGGGCAACGGCGCGACGATCAAGCTCAACGACGGCCTGCGCTATGGCAGCTTCGATCCCGTCACCGGGCAACGGTTCGATCCGCCCAAGGGCAAGTTCACCAACCCGCGTTTCGCCGCTAGCGTCGGTCACATCATCGACATCCGATCGTCGCGCAACGTCCGGGTGGAAAATGTGACGCTCGACGGCAACATGGACAAGCTGATCGTCGGCGGCCGGTGGAGCGTCGGCATCCAGCTGCGCGCGGTGGGGCTATCCATGACCGAGGTCGGCGAGGTGGTGGTCGAGAATGTCACCTGCCGCAACAACGGGCTCGACGGCGTCTACCTGCGCGGGCGCGGGCTGGCCAAGGCGGGGTCGCCGTCCGATCGCATCCGGTTCCGCGACGTCCGTTGCGACCGCAACGGCCGGCAGGGGCTGTCGATCATCGGCGGCCGGGGCCTGACGTTCGAGCGGTGTTCGTTCAGCAACACCTCGCAGGGGCCGGTCGGGAGCGATCCGGGCGCCGGCGTCGACATCGAGCCCAACGGCCGCGACTGGACCACCGAGATCGTCTTCGACGGGTGCACCTTTACCAACAACCGCGGCGTCGGGCTGCTCGCCGACCAGGCTGGCTCCCATAGCATCACCGCGCGCGACTGCACCTTCTGGCAGGGGTTCGATGCGCGACCCGGGACGACGAAGGGCAGCGGCGACGCGTTCTGGTTCCGCAAGGAGGGCGTGCTGGTCGAGCGCTGCCGCGTCCACGGCACCGTCACCAACCTCCCGCCCAGCGCCAGGGTCGTTGACTGCGCCTTCGACGATGCGGTCCACCCCAGTCTCGGCCGGTCGGCGCAACGACGCCAATACCTCATAGCGAACGCCAAGGGCCAGTTCATCGGATGCGGTTTCTCGGTCGCGGGAAGCGCCAACAAGGGACTGATCTACGCGGTCGGCGCGACCCTGTTTCGCCGATGCCGCTTCCGTTTCGCCGGCACGGGATTGAGCAAGGATCGCGCCGCCGCCTTTTTCGGGCCGGGCACGGTGCTGCAGGATGT
Organism: uncultured Sphingomonas sp.; assembly: GCA_964246585.1. Lineage (GTDB taxonomy): Bacteria > Pseudomonadota > Alphaproteobacteria > Sphingomonadales > Sphingomonadaceae > Sphingomonas. The sequence goes on from CAXTRJ010000062.1 coordinate 11,545, forward strand.
GACCTTCTCCGAAGCCTTGCCCGGGCGGGAAGCCGGCGGGCATTATATCTACAGCCGGGCGACGTTGCGCGGCCGGGTCGTCATCAGCGGCCCGGTGGTCCGCTGGGGCAATCGTGGTGGCCCGGTCGGCGTGATCCCGCCTAGCGCGAGCGCCGCGCCAACCAAATGATCTTCGCCGCGGCATAAGGCACGCGGGCGTACCGGCGGCCAAGCTCCGCCAGGCTAAAATAGCCCTGTCGCCGCGCCTTGGCGAGGAAGCGCAAGGCGCCGCGCGCCTGGCGCAATGCCGATCCCCGCGACAGCGAGCCGGCGCGGCGATGCTGACGATAGACCGGATCGCCGCGGCCGACGAACAGGCCGCCCGCGCGACCAAGGCGGATCAGCTGGTCGAAATCCTCCATGTGGCGAAGCGCGGGGTCGAGGCCCCCGGTGGCGCGGAGCGGCTCGACGCGGAACAGATAGGCCCACAGGAAACCCGGCACGCCACCCCGGTGACCGATCCGCGCCGGGTCGAGCGGCCCGTCGAGCGGTGGGTAGGATGACCAGGACACGCGACCGTCCGCCTCGACAAACTCGATCCCGGCGAAGGTCGCGACGACCCGGTCGGCCTCGTCGAACAGCGCTCGCTTGACCGCCAGATTTTCGGGCAGCAGTTCGTCATCGCAATCGACGAAGGCGACGAACGGGGCCCGGCACTCGGCCAGCCCGCGATTGCGCGCCGCCGACGGGCCGCCCGCCGGCTGACGGATCAAGCGGACGTCGGGGAAGCGGGCCAGCGCCCGGTCGAT
>CAXTRJ010000063.1:0-12221 GCA_964246585.1 uncultured Sphingomonas sp.
ATCGGCCAGTCGGCGACCAGCCCGCGCAGCACCGCCGGCCGGCCCGCCGGCACGACCTCCCGCTCGAACCGCTCGCGGGTGACGCCCGTCAGCACCGGCACGGGCGGGATCGCTGTTTGTCCTGTCATCGCGGCCAGATGACCGCATTCCTCCGGCAATGGCAATCCGGCTGATTGCAAATGTTGCAGCGGGATCGACGCGTCTTTTACGCGCGGCATCGCCGGCTCCCGATTGACGGGTCGCCGTCGCCCCTGCAAATGATTGCAACGAGGACACCGGCCCGCGCGTGGCGGCACGGTCGTTCGAGGGGAGCGGGATGCAGCGAGGATCGGCCGAGCGGATGGTGGACGCGATCGCCCCATCGACGCCCGACATCGCCCCGCCACCGGCGGCGGCGGAGTCGCGCGAATGGTGGCGGGGCGCCGTCCTGTACCAGGTCTACCCGCGCAGCTTCGCCGACACTAATGGCGACGGTGTCGGCGACCTGCCAGGCGTCACCGCGCGGCTTGACCATGTCGCCTCATTGGGCGTCGACGGTATCTGGCTGTCGCCCTTCTTCGCCTCGCCGATGCGCGATTTCGGCTACGACATCGCCGATTACCGCGCGGTCGACCCGGTATTCGGCACACTGGCCGACTTCGACGCGCTGGTCGCGCGCGCCCGCGCGCTGAGGCTGAAGGTCATCATCGATCAGGTCTATTCACATACGTCCGACGACCACGCCTGGTTCGGCGAAAGCCGCGCGAGCCGCGACAACCCCCGCGCCGATTGGTACGTCTGGGCCGACGCCAAACCCGACGGCTCGCCGCCGTCCAACTGGCAATCGGTGTTCGGCGGCCCATCCTGGACTTGGGACGCGCGGCGCGAACAATATTATCTGCACAATTTCCTTACCTCCCAACCCGACCTCAACGTCCGCAACCCGGCGGTGCAGGACGCGCTGATCGACACCGCCGCGTTCTGGCTCGATCGCGGCGTCGACGGTTTCCGGCTCGACGCGATCAATTTCGCGATGCACGACCCGGCGCTGACCGATAACCCGCCGGTCGCCGACCCGCCTAAGCGGACCCGGCCGTTCGACTTCCAGCATCATTTCCACAACCAGTCGCAGCCCGAGATCGCCGATTTCCTCACGCGTTTCCGTCACATGCTCGATGCGCGCGGCAGCTTCTTCACCGTGGCCGAGGTTGGCGGCGAGCAGGCCGATCGGGAGATGCTCGACTACACCGCGGGCGGGAACCGGCTTCACAGCGCCTACGGCTTCACCTTCCTCTACGCGGACGGGCTCGACCCCGCGCTGGTCGGCGCCGCGCAGGCGGGGTGGCCCGACGACGACGTCACCGGCTGGCCGAGCTGGGCCTTTTCCAACCACGACGCCCCGCGCGTCGTCTCGCGCTGGGCGGGCGGGCACGACTCCCGGGCGCTGGCGCGGCTGGCGATGACTCTGCTGATGTGCTTGCGCGGCAACGCCTTCCTCTACCAGGGCGAGGAACTGGGCCTGCCGCAGGCGCACGTCCCCTTCGAGCGGTTGCGCGATCCCGAGGCGATCGCCAACTGGCCGCAGACGCAAGGCCGCGACGGCGCGCGCACGCCGATGCCGTGGCAGGCGGGTGCGCCACATGCCGGCTTTTCGGCGGCCAAGCCCTGGCTACCGGTTGATCCGGCGCATCTGGCGTTAGCGGTCGATCGTCAGGAGGCGGACGCGGCGTCGATGCTCGCGCACACCCGCCGGATGATCGCGCTTCGGCGTGACTTCCCGGCGCTGCGATCCGGCGGCGTTACCCCGGTCGAGTGCCCGTCGCCGCTGCTCGGCTTCCGGCGCGGCACGGGCGTCGACGCGGTGCTTTGCTTATTCAATACCGGCGACGGCGCGGTCGACTGGCCGCTGCCGTCGGGCTGGCGCATCCTGGCGACGGTCAACGGCGCGACGGCGACGGAACTGCCGGCGCTGGGCGCCTTGCTCGCGGCCCGGGCGTAGCGTTTAGCCGCCGCAGCTTTCTCGCACGATCAGATCGGTGGCGATCCGCTCCGACCGGATCTCGTCGTTGCCGCTCGCCGCCAGCAGCTTGGTGACGAGCAACCGCCCCGCGCGCGCGGTGTTCTGCGACACGGTGGTCAGCGCCGGGGTGCTGTAGCGGGCGAACGGCACGTCGTCATAGCCGACCACCGACACGTCGCGCGACACCTGCCGCCCCGCCCGGGTAAGCGCGCGAATCGCCCCCAGCGCCACCAGGTCGGACACCGCGACGATGCCGTCGAACGGCGCATCGCGGGCGATCAGCGCGTCGACCGCCGCTTCCGCCGACTCGACCTCGAAGTGCGACGGCACGACCAGCGCCGGGTCGACCGCGACGCCCGCTTGGCGCAGCGCGTCGTAATAGCCCTGCAGGCGCTGGCCCGCTTCCGGCGCCTCCGTATCGCCCAGGAACACGATATGGCGGCGACCGAGCCGCGCCAGGTGGGCCGTCGCCCGCCGGCCGCCCTCGACGTTGTCGCTCCCGACCGAGCAGTACGCCTGGTCGGGCAGTTGCGCGCCCCACACGACGAACGCCGACTCGGTCTGCGCCAATTGGTTGAACTCGCGGTGCAGCGTGCTCTGCCCCAGGAAGATGACCCCGGCCGCTCGGCTGGTCGTCATCAGCGTGGCGAGGTCCTCATAGGTCGACGGCGACACATGGCTGACGATCACGTCGCACCCGCGCTCGCGCGCCGCCTCGCCGACCCCTGCGAACAGCTCCAGGAAGAACGGGTCGTCGAGCTGCCCTTCGCGACTCTGTGGCTTGGGCACGACGATCGCGATCGTCGCCCGCGCGCCGATCGGCCCCGCCGGCATGTACCGGCGGAACGGATAATTATGCTCGCGCGCAAGTTTCCAGACACGCTGCTTGGTCGCGATATTAATCGCCGGACTATCGTTCAACGCCCGACTGATCGTCGCGATCGAGACGCCCGCCAGCGTCGCCAAATCCTCCAGCCGGGTAATCGCGCGCGCCATGCCCGTCCGCTAGCGCTTCGCCACGCTTCGGTCCACCAGGCCGCTTGACAGCGCGTAAAGCGCCGCGGCGACCAGGCACGCCGCCCCGATCAGGAAGGCCGCAATCGGGGTGTGGGGGTATAGGGTGCGGGCGAGCGTCGCCATTAGTGTCGAGACCACTAGTTGGGGGAGGACGATGAAGACGTTGAAAAGGCCCATGTAAACGCCAAGTTTCGCCTGCGGCAGACTGCCCGACAGGATCGCGTAAGGCAGCGTCAGGATCGATGCCCAGGCCATGCCGACGCCGATCATGGGCACAAGGAGCCAGGTCGCGTCGCCGATCACCGCGACGGACGCGAGCCCGGCCGCCCCCGCGACGAGGTTGAGCGCGTGCAGTCGCGCCGCGCCCAGCCGCCTGGCCAGGGGCGCGAGGGCGAAGGCGTAGAGCGCCGCCACGGCGTTATAGGCCGCGAACAGCACCCCGACCCAGTCCGCGCCGTCGTTGTACGCGGCGCTCGCCGGGTCGGTCGCGCCGAACTGATACCGCGTGATGATCGGCGTCGCGTAGATCCACAGGATGAACAGCGCGAACCACGACAGGAACTGGACGACGGCGAGCTTGCGCATTGTCGCCGGCATCCGGCGCAGGTCGGACAGGATTTGGTTGAGCGCGCGCGCAGTCCGCGCCGACGGCGCCGCGCCCGGCGCGGGCGGTGGGCTGGCCACCGTCTCGCCGAACCGCGCCAGTTCGGCCGGCGAATATTCGCGCGTCGTCAGCACCGTCCACAGCACCGCCGTGAACAAGACCGCCGCGCCGCCGTAGAAGGCATAGGCCACCGACGGCGGGACGACCCCCGGCGCGGCGGTGTTGGCGACCCCCGCCGTAGTCAGCAGCGTCGGCGCGAGCGACGCGACCACCGCGCCCGCGCCGATGAACACCGTCTGGAACGCGTAGCCGGCGGTGCGCTGCGTTTCGTCGAGCATGTCGCCGACAAAGGCGCGGAACGGCTCCATCGACACGTTGATCGACGCGTCGAGCAGCCACAACAGCCCCGCCGCCATCCACAACGCCGACGCGCCGGGAAACAGGACCAGCGCCAGCGAGCACAGGATCGCGCCGACGAGGAAATAGGGCCGCCGCCGTCCCAGGCGGCCCCAGGTCCGGTCGCTCGTATAGCCGATGATCGGCTGGACGAGGAGGCCGGTGACCGGCCCCGCGATCCACAGGATCGGCAGGTCGTCGATCGACGCGCCCAGCGTCTGGAAGATGCGGCTGACGTTCGCGTTCTGCAACGCGAAGCCGATCTGGATGCCGAAGAACCCGAAGGAGATGTTCCACAGCTGCCAGAACCGCATCGGCGGCCGGCGATGCGGCGCCATGGGTTGGGCCTCGGCGGCGGCGGTCACCGCCGCCGCGCCGCGCCACTCGCGACGAAGCGGATCGCCTGACCGCCACCGGGCGCCAGCGCGATCGCCATCGTCTCGCCGCGCCGGACCTGGCGCTGCTCGATCGCGATCGAGTGCCGCGCGGTCGTGCGGTAATCGGCGCCGGGTCCGTCGCGGTAGATTTCGGCGGTGTAGGTCCGCCCGGCGTCGAGGAAGTCGAGCGGGACGTTGAGCGTCCGCGCCTGCTCGTCGCCGACGCTGCCGAGGTACCAATCGTCCGACGCGCGGTCCTTGCGGACGATCGTCGCGTAGTCGCCAACCTCGCCGTTCACCACGCGCGTCTCCGACCAGTCGACCGGCACGTCGCGGATGAACTTGAACGCCGCCGGATAGCGGGCGTAATTCTCCGGCGTGTCCGCCGCCATCTGCACCGGCGAGTAGAGCACGACATAGAGCGCCAGTTGCTTGGCGATCGTCGAGAGCAGGTCGCTATCGTCCGACCCCTTCAGGCTGAGCACGCCGGGGGTGAAGTCCATCGGCCCCTCCAGCATCCGGGTGAACACCAGGTTCGCCTCGTGCTCGGGCGGGTTCTTGCCCGGCCACGCGTTGTATTCCATGCCCCGCGACCCTTCGCGCGCCAGCCAGTTGGGGTAGGTGCGGCGGAGCCCGGTGTCCTTGATCGGCTCGTGCGCGTCGATTGACACCTTGTACTTCGCCGCCGCCTCCAGCACGCGGATGTGGTGGTTCGCCATCCACTGGCCCTCGTGCCATTCGCGCGAGACGGTGCCGTCGGGGTTGATCCGCTCGATCTCGCCGGCGTCGGTGACGTAGCCCGTCTTGACCACGCGCTCGCCGTGATCGGCGGCGAACTTGAACGCGGCGTCGAACTGGCGCTCGTAATGACTGACCGCGCCGCCCGTTTCGTGGTGGCCGATCAGGCTGACGTTTTTACTCCGCGCGTAGGCGGCGAGCGCGTCGGCGTCGAAATCCTCGGTCGGCTGCGAGAAGTTCATGGCGTTGCCGTTGCCGAACCAGTCGCCGTCCCAGCCGATATTCCATCCCTCGACCAGGACGCCCGGAATGCCGTGCTGCGCGGCGAAGTCGATATAACGGCGGACATTGGCGTTGGTCGCGCCGTGCTTTGGCCCGCGCGCCCAGGTCCACTCGCCCTTGATCATGTTCCACCACACGCCGACGAACTTGCCGGGCTTGACCCAGCTGACGTCGCCGAGCTTGTTGGGCTCGTTGAGGTTGAGCATGAGGTGGCTCATGTACAGTCCCGGCGCGTCGTCCGAGATGATCAGCGTCCGCCACGGCGTGTGGAACGGCGCGGTCCGCGTCACCTTGGCGCGGCCCGCGCCGGGCGTCAGCACCGCTTTCAGCGTGTTGCCGACGGTCTTCATCACCGCCATGCTCGAATAGTCGACCAGCGCGGCCTCGTGCAGCGCGACGTGGGTGCCGCTCGCCAGTTTCAGCGTGATCGGCGTCGCGGCGGTGCCGACGGCGCTGAGCGGCGTACGGTTGTAGACATACTCCTCGCGGTTCCACAGGAACGCCGGCTTCCACCATGCCGTCGCGTCCTCGGCGAAGGTGAACTCGGTCAGCTCCTCGGCGATGTTGGCGACCTTAAGGTTGGCCTGGTCGGCGAACTCGTAGCGAAAGCCGACGCCGTCGTCCTGGATGCGGAACACCACGTCCATGGCGCGGCGCAGCCCGGCGGTCTCGCGCAGGCGGACGCGCATCTCGTTCTGGCGGTTGCGGATCGTGCGCCACTCGCCCCAGGGCTGTTCCCACGTGTCGCGCTTCGACGCGCGGGTGACGCGGGCGACCTCCAGCCCGCGCTCCATCTTGCGCGCGTCGGTGAATTGCAGCCCCAGCCGGCTGTTGGCGATGATCGGCTTGCCGCGCCGGGTGATCGCGTAGCTCGGGCGGTTCTCGTTATCGAGATCGACGGTGACGACCAGCGTGCCGTCGGGCGATGCGCCGGTGGCGACGACCTTGGCCAGCGCGGGCACCGTCAGCGTCAACGCGGTTCCCGTCAACAGGGTTCGGACCAACCAGCCCATGGCAATATCCTCTCTTATCGTTGTTCTTGAACAGGTTCAGTCGGCCGACCCGGCGGCGCATAGGGTGTAGCCAAAAGCGGGAAGGCTGAGGTTCAGGCTGCCGGGCGCGACCGCCCGTGTCGGGCAATCGCCGGCCAGCGTGGTGAACTCGCCCGAGGCGACCTCCACCTCGACCCGCGCCTCGATCGGCTTGTCGGACGTGTTGAACGCGATCAGAATCTCGCGGTTCGTGGCGGGGTCGAAGCGCGACACGGCGAGCAGCCCGGGCTTGTCGCCCCGCGCGCGCAGCAGCTGGCGACCGCGGGTCAGCGCGGGGGTGGCCAGGCGCAGCCGCGACAGCGTCGCGATCTGGCGGAACAGCGGGTGGTCGCGCCCGAAATGCGCGGTGGCGGTAGCGGTGGCGGCGGTCGTGTCGGCGCCGAGCAGCCGGTTGTCGTTGTAGCTCGCCACCCGGCTGGCGAACATGTCCTCGCGCGCGTCCTGGTCGCGGCCGTCGCCGGCGAAGCCCTGCTCGTCGCCCGAATAGATCGTCGGCACTCCGCGCAGCGTCAGCATCATCGCGTTCGCCAGCATCGTCCGGCGCAGCACCTCGTCGTCGCTCGCCGTCGGGTGTCCCCTTCGCACGAAATAGGCGAAGCGGCCGTCGTCATGGTTGCCGGTAAAGGTCGGCAGCGTCACCGCCGTGTCGAACCCGCGGTCGTACAGCGCGTCGCCGTCGAACACCGTCTCCCACGCGTCGGTGCCGCGCGTCCCCGCGACCGTCTCCAGCACCGCCTGGCGGAACGAGAAATCGAGCACCGCAGGCAACCGGTCGACGCGGGTGTGCTTGGCGAGGCCGCCCGGGTCGAGCGACTGGAGCGCGACCTCGCCGAAAATGTGGAAGTTGGGGATGCCGCGCGCGCGGGCCCGCGCCAGCATGGCGGGGACGAACCGGGCCCAGAACGCCGGCTCGACATGGCGCGCGGTGTCGATGCGGAAGCCGTCGACGCCGTAGCGGTCGATCCAGCCGCCGAAGATCTCGATCATGCCGGACACCACGCGCGGATGCTCGGTCATCAGGTCGTCGAGGCCGGAAAAATCGCCGGTGGTCGAGCTCTCGCCGGAGAAAGTCGAGTTGCCGCGATTGTGGTAGAGGAGCGGATCGTTGAGCCAGGCCGGCACCTTGACCCTCTGTTCGGCGGCGGGGACGAAGGGCGTGTAGGCGTAGCGGCTGTCGGTCAGCGCCGCGACGTTCTCGCCGGTGAAGCCCGGATTGATCGCCGGACCGTCCACCCCGCCACGCCTTTGAAACGGATAGTCGGCCCGCCCGCGATAGGGGCACTCCGCCCCGGGCGCGCATTCGCGGTAGCGGATGACGTCGGCGGTGTGGTTGGCGATGATGTCCATATAGACCTTCATCCCGCGCGCGTGGGCCGCGTCGACCAGCGCCTTGAACTCCGCCTCCGTGCCGAAATGCGGGTCGACCCGGGTGAAGTCGGTGATCCAATAGCCGTGATAGCCGGCGCTCTCCCGCCCCGGTGGGCCCTGCACGGCCTTGTTCTTGAAGATCGGACCGACCCAGATCGCGGTCGCGCCGAGCGCCTGGATGTAATCGAGCCGCGCGGTCAGCCCCTTCAGGTCGCCGCCGTGGAAAAAGCCCTTGTGCGTCGGGTCATACCCGGTCGCCAGCCGATCGCCGGTCAGCCCGCCGCGATCGTTCGCCGGATCGCCATTCTCGAACCGGTCGGGCAGGACGAAGTAGATCACCTCGTCCTGCGGCAACCGATCGCGGAACGACGCCGCCTGCCGCGCCGAGACGGCCGGCGCCGTCAGCGCGGACGCGCCGAGGGCCAGGGTCAGGAACGGCGCGAGCAGGCGATGGACCATGGCGCCAGCTTGCCGCAATGTTTGCAGGTTCACAACAGGCCCGACGATCAAAAAAGCCGGGACGCTCGGTTACGACAGTCCTTCCCGACGAAGCCGAGCCCGGTAATTTCGTGCAAAGTTTGCGGAACCGCGCCGCGCGCGATCATCGTTCCGCGATCACCGCCTCCAGCATCGTCCAGTTGTCGGCCACCGCGCGTCGTCCCGCGTCGATCCCGGCCCTGATCCGGGCGGGGTCGAATTCGAGCGTGTCGGCGACCTCGGTCGTCGGGCCCAGGATGCGGATCGGCGCGAAGCGGTATTTCGCCAATTCGACGTCGAGCGGGGCGAGAATCTGCGCGATGCGGTCGGACGGGAAGCCGGCGCGGCCGAGCACGCTCGCCTGCTTCTCGCGCGCGGCGAGGAGGTCGTTGATCAGCCCGGCATTGGCGGTGTCGTTGGCGACGACCTCCGATTGCAGGATGTCGACCGAGCGGAGCGCGACCGATACCAGATTGCCATAGCGTCGCGCCGGGGTCGGCGTCGGCGCGCGCGGCGAGGCGAGCACGACGATGACGCCGCGCGGGTTCCATTCGAGCGCGGCGTCGAGCGGGGTGACGTTGCGCACGCCGCCGTCGACCCATTGCTCCTCGGCGCCATCGGCGGCGCGCGTCGTCAGCGGCCGGAAGAACACGGGCACCGCGGCGCTGGCATAGACCCAGTCGGCGATGCCGGGCGTCGCCTCGTCGATGCTGCGGAACGCGCCCGAGGTCAGGCTTACGACGCCGAGCAGGAGCTTGCGGCCGCTCGCGCGCAACCGCGCCTCGTCGGCGAACGCGCGGATGCGGGCGCGGATCGCCGAGGCGTCGTAGAGCGAGTCGTTGCCGAGCAGGCCGCCGATCAGCCCGCCCGGGCGGTCGCGGTAGACGTCGCGGTTGCCCCGGATCGCCAGCCACGCGTCGAGGAGGCCGGGGACATCGTCCTGCGCGCCGCCGAGCGCCTGGATCGCGCCGGTCGACACCCCGGCGAAGATGTCGACGCGCACCCCGCGCCGGACGATGAGTTCGTCGAGCACGCCGACCTGAAAGGCGCCCTTGGCCCCGCCGCCGCTCAACACCAGTGCGAGTCCACCAGCCATGGACGCACCATAGCATAAGCGGGCGGGTTAGGCAGCGGCGTTTGCCAGGGCGCGCGGCAGGCGATAGCGGGCGGCCATGGACACGCGGCGCATCGCCCTGATCGCGACGATGCGCAACGAGGGGCCGTTCATCGTCGAATGGGTCGCCTATCACCGCATGATCGGCTTCACCGATGTCGTCGTGTGCTCGAACGATTGCGTCGACGGTACGCCCGAGCTGCTGGATGCGCTGGCGGGGCGGGGGGTGCTGACGCATCTGCGCTGCAACCCTGGCCCGGACGACAAGCCGCAGCTGTTCGCCTATGCCCAGGCCGAGCGCGTCGTGCGGACGTTGCGGCCGGACTGGTTGATGGTGCTCGACGCCGACGAGTTCCTCGAGATCCATGTCGGCGCGGGCACCGTCGGCGAACTGATCGACGCGGTGCCGGACGCGACGGCGTTCCTGCTCAACTGGCGCATCTTTGGTAATGCCGGGCATGAGCGCTGGTCGCGCGCGCTGGTGACCGAGCGGTTCACGCGCGCTGCCGCGCGGGAGAGCGCGGTCAACCTGTCGTACAAGACGCTGTTCAGCCGCGCCGACGCCTATCATTGTGTGCTGCTGCCCCACGGCCCCGGCTACGCTCGCGAGGAGCGCCTGGCCGAGCTCCACCCGGTCGACGGCGCCGGCGCGCCGCTGCCCGAGCGGTACGCCCGCTCGGAAGGGTTCCTCCAGTCGGAGCCCGACCGGGTCAGCTGGCGGCTGGCGCGGGTCAACCATTATAATACGCGCTCGACCGACGATTACCGGGTGAAGCACGACCGCGGCGGCGGCTTGTCGCCCGATCGCTGGGACCGCGAGGAGAACTGGGCCGCGTTCAACCGCAACGAGGAGGAGGATGCCGGCATCTGGCGGCATTTGCCGACGCTGCGGGGCGAGATCGCCCGGCTGATGGCCGATCCGGCGGTCGCCGAGGCGCACGAGCGCTGTTGCGACCTGTACGCGCGGCTGGTCGATCGCCTTCGCCGGTCCGCCGCGTGACCGAGCGGTTCACCTTTGGCATCCCGCTGGTCGCGCGGGCGGCGGCGGACGATTGGGGGCTGGTCGACGACCTGCTGGCACTGACGCTGGGGTCGGTGCTGGCGCAGGGCGACGGCGACTTCGCGGTGATGCTCGCCGGGCATGATCGGCCGCCCGCCTGGAAGCGGTTGGCGGCGGGCGATCCGCGCTTCGCCTTCCTCGCCGCCGACTGGCCGCCCGAGGCGCCGAGCGCCGCCAACGACGATGGCGGGCGCAAGAAGTGGCTGGTGAAGCAGGCGGTGCGCGAGGAAGGCGGCGGGCTGCTCATGTTCCTCGACGCCGACGACTGGGTCGACCGCGACCTCGTCCGCGCGGCGCGGGCGTCGATCGCGCCGGCGGATGTCGGCGGGTTGATCGGTGAGGGCGTCGCGGTCGACGTCGCCAGCGGACGCGCCGCGCGCTTTCCCGTGTCCGCCGATTTCCCCGCCGCGTTCCACGAACTGTGCGGCTCCAGCACGGTCGGCCGGGTCGAGCCGGCGAGCGGCGACGCGGTCCGCCGCGATCCGCACGCCGTGCTCGGGTCGCACCACGAATGGGCGGAGAACGCCGCGCGGGACGGGCACCGGCTCGCCCGGCTCGACGTGCGAGGCGCTTATCTGGTCGGCACGGGCGAGAGCCATTCGGAGAAGCAGGGCCCCTATGCCGCCTGGCGCCGCGCGTTCGCGCGGGCCGTCCGGGACGCGGGCGAGCCGCTCGACGCGGTCGAATACGCGCGGTTCGGCGTCGCGCCCGAGGCCTTGGCTAGGCTCGCCAGCCGTTCAATTTCAGCCTGACGCGCAGCACCCGGTCGGACGCGGTCAGGAACAGCGTCCGACCGTCCTCGCCAAAGGCGCAATTGCTGATCGGGCCGCCGCTGGCGATCAGGCCCAGCGGCTCGGCCTCGGGGGTCAGGATCATCAGCCCGCCCGGTGCCGAGCAGAACAGCGTCCCGTCGGCGGCGATTTTCATGCCGTCGGGCAAGCCGGGGACGCCCGCGCCCATCATCGGCGCGGCGTCGAGGAAGACGCGCCCGTCTCGCGCGCGCCCGTCGGGGTCGACGTCGTAGGCCATGATCCGCGGCGCGCGCTCGTCGGACACCGAGACGTAGAGCCGGCGCTCGTCGGGCGACAGCGCGATGCCGTTGGGCCGCGTCAGCGTGTCGTCGAGGAGCACCGCTTTCCCGCCCGGCGTCCAGCGATACACGCCGTTGTGCGCCAGCTCGCGCGCGGGCGACGCGTCGCCACCCACCAGGCCATAGGGCGGATCGGTGAAGTAGATCGCGCCCGAGCGGGCGACGTGCAGGTCGTTGGGGCTGTTGAACCGCTTGCCGCCATAGCGGTCGACCAGCACCGTGCGCCGGCCCCGCTCGATCCGGCTGACCACCCGCGAGCCGCTGTCGGCGAGGAGCAGGCGACCGCGCCGATCGAGCGCCAGCCCGTTGGCCCCGGCCTCGCGCACCACCTTCGCATCGGGGTTCGCCAGCCCCGACGGCGACAGGAACGTCGACACGCCCTCGCTGCGTTTCCAGCGATGGATCCGGTTCATCGGCGGGTCGGTGAACAGCAGCGCGCCGTCCATCCACACCGGTCCTTCCGCCCAGCGCAACCCGGTGGCGATCGTCTCGACCGCCGCGCCCGTGTCGACGATCCGGTCGAGCGCGGGGGACAGCCGGCGGATGCTCGGCGCCGGCGGATCGGCCCAGGCCGCCAGGGTGGGCGCGGCCAGCAGCGCGGCCCCCGCGCCGATGAACCGGCGTCGGTCGATCATAGCGTCACCGTC
>CAXTRJ010000064.1:0-272 GCA_964246585.1 uncultured Sphingomonas sp.
TCACTTTCCCGCGCGACGCCGCCCAGGCGCCGCGACCCGCGCCGGTCGGGCTCGACCTGCTGAAGGCGGCCGATGCGGCGGCGGCGGCGAACCCGGCGGCGGCCTCGGCCAACCCGCTCGCCAGCTTCCCGATCACCTACCGGGAAGGCTCCGATGTCGGCTATCGCTGGTACCAGCGGCGGCGGCAGACGCCGCTCTACGCGTTCGGCCACGGCCTGAGCTACACTCGCTTCGCCTATCGCGACCTCCGCGTCACCGGCGGCAAGTCGCTT
>CAXTRJ010000064.1:282-12185 GCA_964246585.1 uncultured Sphingomonas sp.
ACCAACACCGGCAAGCGCGCCGGGGCCGACGTGCCGCAGCTTTATGTCGGGCGCGGCGACCGGCCGATGCGGCTCGCCGGGTTCGCCCGCGTGACGCTGCAACCCGGCGAGACGCGGCGGGTGACACTGACCGCCGAACCGCGCGTCGTCGCCAGCTACGACACCGCGCTGCCCGGCTGGCGCATCGCCGGCGGGGAGTACCGCGTCGCCGTCGGGCGCGACGCGACCGACCGATCGCTCGTCGCGGGGGCGACGCTCGATCCGACCACGATGAAACCATAAACTGCCAAACCATAAAAACAGGAAGGACAGGGGACGATGAGGACCAAGCAGATCACGGCGGCCTTGCTCGCCAGCAGCGCGTTCGTGACGCCCGCGCTCGCGCAGACGGTGACGGCGCCGGCGACGCAGGAAGCGCCGCTCGAGGCCGGCGCGCCGAGCGACCAGACGGAGGACGGCGAGGAGATCGTCATCACCGGCATCCGCGCCAGCCAGGCCAAGTCGATCGACACCAAGCGCGACAGCGACGCCATCGTCGACGCGATCTCGGCCGAGGACATTGGCAAGCTGCCCGACGTGACCATCGTCGATTCGCTGCAGCGCATCTCGGGCGTCCAGATCCTGCGCAACGCCGGCGAGGGGTCGACCGTCAACATCCGCGGTCTGCCGCAGGTGGTGACCTTGCTCAACGGCGAGCAGTACCTGTCGCCCGCCAATCTCGGCGCGTTCGAGCCCAACCTCAACGACATCCCCGCGCAGCTGATGAGCGGCGTGACCGTGTTCAAGTCGCAGGACGTTCGCAACGCCATCTCGGGCATCTCGGGCACGATCGACCTGCGTACGCGTCGTCCCTTCGACTTCCAGGACGGCCTGACCTTTTCGGCGCAGGGCGAGTACCAGACGGGCCAGAACACCCGCGCGGACGACTTCATCACCAGCGGGCTGGTCAGCTGGCGCAGCGGCCGCGTCGGCGTGCTCGTCTCGGCGGCGTATAGCGACCTGACGCTGGGCAACAACTATGCCGGGATCGGCGGCGGCAACTTCCTCAACAACGACTGGGGCGGCGATGGCCCCAATTGGATCGCGCCGCACGGCTACGAGGTGTTCGCCCGCGAGGTCGAGCGCAAGCGCTTCGGCGCGTCGGCGGCGATCCAGCTGGAGATCGACGACGGCGTCACGCTGACCGGCGAGGGCTTCTACACCCGCTTCATCGAACACGACCTGCGCGCGGGCATGAACATCTCGAACCGCTGGACCGGCCTCGGCTGGACCAGCCCCAACACGTTCACCCCGACCAGCATCGTCGGCCCCAACGGCCAGCCGGTATACAATATCGGCGAGTACAATCTCGACGCCTGGTGGGTGAACTCGTTCAGCATCAACCGGTCGATCAAGTCCGAATCGAAGAACTTCAACCTGCAGCTCGAATACGACAAGGGCGGGCCGCTGACCTTTTCCGCGCGCGGCATCTACGCCGACGCGGACTACAGCAACACCAACGGCCAGGTGCAGGGCGACCTGAGCAACTGGCAATACGGCCCGGACCGTACCTTTACCCTGTTCCGCGACGGGGCCGACCGCACCCGCGGCACCTTCTACCCGGCCGACATCGCCAGCCAGTATCCCGGGCAGTACACCAACAGCGTCGTCGGGTCGCGCGGCGGCCGCTACGTCGCGCCCAACCCGCAAGGCTATGGCTCGGACCCGCAGCTGACGCTGCAAATGTCCAAGAACAATTTCCTATGGGGCGGGTTCGACCGGCCGATCGGGGGCGGGCTCGGCGCGAACTCGACGTTGCAGAACTACATGAGCAACCTCGGCAGCTACACGGTCGGGGCCTATTCGTCGGAGGGCAACAACCGCAACGGGTCGGACATCTACGCCTTCCGGGCCGACGGCGCGTATGACTTCGAGGAGGCGGGCGGGTCGCTGTTCGGCTTCCTGAAGCGGATCGACGTCGGCGGGCGCCACAGCCGCCGCCGCACCCAGATCGAGGTCTACCACCTGTTCTCCAACCTGTACGCGGGCAACGGCGCGTCGGACCCCAATGGCTGCGCGGCGCAGTGGAAGGCGATCGACGTCGTCCTCAACAATCCCCTCTGCTCCGCCGGCGAGCAGGTGCCGAACCCCGCGTTCAACCCCGAACTGCCGGTCAGCGCGACCAACGCCCAGACGGTGTTCCAGGGCTATACGGCGAACCGGCCGACCAATCTCGGCGCGAACAACAACACCTACTTCCTGACCGATTTCGGGTCGGTGACGAAGGGGTTCCCGGGCGTCTGGGTGGCGGATCCGCGCGACTTCAACGACCCGCTGGCGTTCCAGACCGAGGTGTTCGGCAACGCGTTCCCCGTCATCATCCCGGGCGCGTCGTACGATGTCGATTTCTACGAGAACAGCGGCTACGCCAACGCCAATTTCGAGGTCGGGCCGATCATCGGCAACGCCGGGCTGAAGGTGATCCGTTCGCGGATCAACGTGCGCCAGAACCTGACCGGGCCGACCATCCCGTACGGCGACACCAACTCGGACCTGGGCGATACCTTCGCGACGCGGGTCTACACCGACTATCTGCCGACGGTGAACCTGCAGTGGAACCTGACGGACCAGATCAAGCTGCGCGCCGCCTATGCCAAGACGATGATCCCGCTGGGGCTGGGCAGTTACGGCAGCGGCCTGTCGATCGCGACCAACGACTCGCCCGGCGTCATCCCGGGCGATCCCACCACCGCCGACAACGCGCCGATCGGCGTGCGGCAGGTGACCAGCGCGGGATCGAGCGGCAATCCGGGTCTGAACCCGTGGCGATCGGACAATTACGACGCGGCGATCGAATATTATGTCGGCCGCGCGTCGCTGTTCAACATCGGCGTGTTCCGCCTCGACATCGCCAGCTTCGTAACCACCCAGACGGTGAACGACGGCCAGTTCCCCGACGGGGACGGCGTGATCCGCCGGACCGTGCCGTTCACCCGCCCGATCCAGGGCGAGGGCGGTACGATCGAGGGGGTCGAGGTCGGCGCGCGCGTCGCGTTCAGCGACTTCATCGGCGACGCGGCGCTGATCCGGAACTTCGGTTTCGACGCGAACTTCACCTATGCGCCGAGCAGCCAGAACGAGGATCTGAGACAACGCGACGGCGAATCGGTGCCGTTCTTCGACAATTCCAAGACCCAGGTGAACTTCGCGTTGTGGTATCAGGACAGCAACCTCCAGGCGCGCGTCGCCTATAACCGGCGCTCGCCACGTCTCGCCGGACAGGTCCAGCAGATCTACATTTATCAGGACACGACGAACTATTTCGACGCCAACATCACCTATTCGTTCAACGACCAGTTCCAGATTTTCGGGAACGCGTCGAACTTCCTGGGTGAGATCGAGCGCTATTACTACCGGTTCGACGACGACAATACGCAGACGAGCTACTTCAACGAGTTCGAACCGCGTTACTCGGCGGGCGTCCGGGTGAAGTTCTAGTCCTCCCCTGGCCGGCGGCGGCCCGTCATGCCGCCGCCGGTCGTTTTTCACTCGATCAATCGGGCGCGTTCGTTCAATCCCCGTTCGTGCCGAGTAGAGACCAAGTAGCCGAAGGCGTATCGAGGCATCGTTCGCGGGCGCCTATCTGTCCCTCGATACAGGCTCTCGACAAGCTCGATCGTCACTCGGAACGAACGGAGATGGAATCGTCGGCTCGGGCGACGATCAACTTCTCGGGCCTACTCAAGCGGGGCGGGAACCAGTAGCGGTGCGACCATGACAGCTTCCCCGCATCGCATCCGCCGGCTCGTCATCGTCGGCGGCGGCACCGCCGGCTGGATGGCGGCGGCGGCCTTCGCCAAGCATTTCCACGGCACCGATCTTTCCATCACCTTGGTCGAATCGAGCGAGATCGGCACGATCGGCGTCGGCGAGGCGACGATCCCGACGATCCGGCGCTTCTACGCTACCCTCGGGATGAGCGACCAGGACGTCATGCGCGCGACCGGCGCGACGGCCAAGCTCGGCATCCTGTTCCAGGATTGGCACCGCCCGGGCGAAGGGTTCATCCATCCCTTCGGTCTGTACGGCCAGGACCATGGCCGCGTCGGCTTTCACCATTTGTGGATACGTCGCCGGGCCGAGGGCGACCAGACCCCGATCACCGCCTATTCCTTGGGCGCGGCGCTGGCCGAGGCCGGCCGCATGGCGTTGCCTCAGCCCAACCCGCCGACGCCGCTGGCGGTGTACGACTGGGCGATCCACCTCGACGCGGCGCTGTTCGCCCAGCATCTGCGCCGCTACGCCGAGGCGTCGGGCGTCGCCCGGATCGACGCGCGCGTCGACGGGGTCGAGCTGGCCGACGACGGCGCGATTGCCGCGATCCGTCTCCACGATGGTCGCCGGGTCGAAGGCGAGCTGTTCATCGACTGCACGGGTTTCCGCTCGATGCTGCTGGGCGAGGCATTGGGCGTCGGCTTCGAGGACTGGCGCGAGTGGTTGCCGTGCGACGCCGCCATCGCGGTCCAGACCGACAATGCCGCCGGCGATCCACCGCCCTACACCCGCGCCCACGCCAAATCGGCCGGCTGGCAATGGCGCATCCCGCTTCGTCACCGCGCCGGCAACGGCATCGTCTATGCCAGCGAGCACCTGAGCGAGGACGAGGCGCTCGCCACCCTCCTCGCCGACCTGCCGGGCAAGCCGCTGACCGAGCCGCGCCGCATCCCGTTCCGCTCGGGGCGGCGAACCCAGGCGTGGCGCAAGAACTGCGTCGCGCTGGGCCTCGCCTCGGGGTTCCTCGAACCGCTCGAATCGACCAGCATCGCGTTGATCGAGACCGGCATCGAGCGGTTGAAGGAGCTGTTCCCCGATCGCCGCTTCGCCCCCGCGCTGGTCGAGGAGTTCAACGACGCCACCGCCCGTGAGATGGAGCGGGTGCGCGACTTCATCATTCTCCACTACAAGCTGACGCGGCGTGACGACACGCCGTTCTGGCGGCATTGCGCGGCGATGCCGGTCCCTGACACGCTCCGCCGCAAGATGGAATTGTGGGACGCGCGTGGCGAGTTCATCCGCTACCGGTGGGAGATGTTCCACCCGGCGAGCTGGCTGGCGATGTACACCGGGTTCGACCGCATGCCCGACGCGTGGAACCGGGCGGTCGATGGCGTCACCCCCGCCGCGGTCGCCGCCGCGCTGGATCGCATGAAGGCGAGCGTCGCCGCGACCGTCGCCGCGACGCCGACCCATGCCCGCTTCCTTAGCGCCCTCGACCGATGAGCGACCGCGCGCGCCCGCTTCGCCGCGTCTGCATCGTCGGCGGCGGCACCGCCGGCTGGACCGCCGCGTCGCTGCTCGCCTTCCAATATCCCGGGCTGCTCGAGATCGTGCTGGTCGAGTCGGACGACATCGGCACGATCGGCGTCGGCGAGAGCACCATCCCGCCCTTCCTCCAACTCATCGCCAAGCTCGGCATCAGCGAGAGCGCCTTCATCCAGGGCTGCCAGGCGAGCTTCAAACTCGGCATCGAGTTTCGCGACTGGCGCCGGCTCGGCCACCGCTATTTCCACCCGTTCGGCGCGCTTGGCACGCCCGGCGGCCCCGCCGACTTCTACCAATTATGGCTGCGCGCCCGCGACGACGGCTACGCGCGCGACCTTCAGGATTTCGCCCCCGCCAGCGTCATGGCGGAGGACGGCCGCTTCACCCTGCCGTTCGCCGCGCAGAAGACCCCGGTCGGCGGCGCCGCGTACGCGCTTCACGTCGATGCCAAGCGCGTCGCGCGCTTCCTGCGCGGCTATGCCGAGGAGCGCGGGGTCCGGCGCGTCGAGGGGATCGTCGACGATGTCGTCACCGACACGCGCGGCTTCGTCGAGCGCGTCGCCCTGAAGGACGGGCAGGAGGTCGCCGCCGAATTTTTCATCGACTGCTCGGGCTTCCGCGCGCTGCTTACGGGTAAGACGCTGGGCGTGCCCTTCACCGACTGGGGCCACTGGCTGTTGTGCGACCGGGCGATCGCGGTGCAGACGGAGAATGTCGGCCCGCCGCCGCCCTACACGCTGGCGCACGCGCAAGGGGCCGGCTGGCGCTGGCGCATCCCGCTCCAGCACCGCGCCGGCAACGGTCACGTCTTCTCCAGCCAACATCTGAGCGACGACGAGGCGACCGCGACCTTGCTCGCCCAGGTCGAGGGCCGGGCGGTGACCGAGCCGATGACCGTGCCGTTCCGCACCGGCGTCCGCGAGCGTCCCTGGCAGGGCAATGTGCTGGCGGTGGGGCTCGCCGCCGGCTTCGTCGAGCCACTTGAGTCGACCGCGATCCACCTGATCTATCGCGGCGTCGACTTCTTCCTGCGCTTCTTCCCCGACACCGATTGCGCGACCGAGTTGGCCGACGAGTATAACCGGCGGATGGTGGCGGATTACGAGGAGATCCGCGACTTCATCATCCTGCATTACTGCACCACCGAGCGCGACGACACCGCCTTCTGGCGCGCTTATCGATCGATGGAGCTACCCGCCAGCCTCGCCCGCCGCATCGCGCTGTTCCGCGTCGACGGGACGCTGATCGAGGGGGTCGACGACCTGTTCCGCGCGGTCAGCTGGCAATCGGTGATGGACGGCATGGGCGTCGTGCCGCGCCGTCCGCACCCCTCGCTCGACCGCCTGCCGGAGCGTGAGCTGCGCGGCGACCTGGACCGGGTCGCCGATACGCTCGGCCGGTTCGTGACCACCCTGCCAAAGCACCGCGACTTCATCGCCCGCCATTGCCCGGCGCCGGCGCCCTGAGCCGCCGGCATCACCGTCCAGGATAGCTCAATGACTCGTTCGCCGCGTCAGGCCGTGACGATCAAGCATGTCGCCGCAGAGGCGGGCGTGTCGCTCCAGACCGTGTCGCGGGTGATGAACAACGAACCCAACGTCCGCGACGTCGTGCGCGCCCGGGTCAACGAAGCGGTGGCGAGGCTCGGCTACGTCCCCTCGATGTCGGCGCGGCACTTGGCCGGATCGCGCTCCTACCTGATCCTGGCGCTCAACGACCGCGACCGTACGATCGAGGCATGGCAGCTGGGGCAGGGGTCCGACTGGCTCGACCAGATGCTGTATGGCGGCATGCTGAGATGCGCCGAGCATGGCTACCGCATGACGTTCGAACTGGTCGACACGCACGCGGCGCATGTCGAGCGCGCGGTGTCGGCGGCGCTGTCGTCGCTCAGGCCCGACGGCGTCATCCTGACCCCGCCGCATTCGGACAACCCGGTCATCATCGAACTGCTCGTCGCGGAAGGCGTGCCGTTCGCGCGGATCGGATCGGACGAGGCGGGGCCGGGCTTCGCCATCCGCATGGACGACGCCGCCGCCGCCGAGGCCGCGACCACCCACCTGCTCGACCTGGGCCACCGCCGCATCGGCTTCATCAGCGGCAGTCCGGAATACCGCCTGTCGGGCGCGCGGGTCGACGGCTACAAACGAGCGATGGTGGCGCGCGGCCTGTCGCTGGACGAGGCGCTGGTCCGGGACGGCGATTTCTCCTTTGTCGCGGGCGAGCGGGCGACGGAGGCGTTGCGCGCGCTGCCCGACCCGGCCACCGCCGTGATCGCCAGCAGCGACCAGATGGCGCTGGGCGCGCTCCACGTCGCCCACCGCGAAGGGCTCGCCGTGCCGGACCGATTGTCGCTGGTCAGCTTCGACGACACGCCGGTGGTCAAGTTCAGCTTGCCGCCGATGACCGCGGTGACGCAGCCGATCGCGCCGATGACGGCGACGGCGGTCGACCTGCTGATCCGTCACGCCGGCGGCGAGTCGGTCGACGAGGCCCCCCGCATCCTGCCGTTCGTGCTCGCGGTGCGCGGCTCCACCGCCCCTCGCGCCGGCTGAGACCTCGCCGGTCGCGACGCTAGCGGCTGTTACAGCCCAAACCGGATCGTCGCGCGGAAATCGCGTCCGGCGAGCGGGGCGAAGTCCTTCAGGAAGCTGGCGTGACGGCGGGCGACGACGTCGAACAGGTTGTTGGCGCTGAGCAGCACCGTCGTCCGGTTGTCGCGACCGAACGGGCGCAGGCTGACGCTCGCGTTGACCAGCGTGAAGTCGTCGGTCGGCGTCTCGAACGCGGCGACGCGGTCCTGCTCGAACACCCGTTCGACCTCGGCGCGGGCGGTGAAGCGATCGCCCTGCGCCTCCACGCCGCCCAGCAGGCGCAGCGGCGGGATGCGCGGCACGGGACCGCCGCCCCGGATCGTCGCCCGCGTGTAATCGGCGACGCCGTCGAGGTTGATCGTCGTCGCGCCGAATCGGGCCAGCCGCACCGATGCGTCCGCCTCGAACCCGTACAGCCGCGCGTCGGCCTGTTGATACTGGAAGCAGGGCAGGTCGACCTCGCGCCCCGACGGCGCCGCCGCGGCCTCGCACACGCCCTGGTCGACCTGGTTCTCCGAGATGAAGTCGGTGAACCAGTTATAATAGGCCGAGGCGTCGAAGCTGAACCCCTCGCCATGCGCGTGGACGGTGGCCTCCAGCCCCCACGACTTCTCCAACCGGAAATCGGGGCTGCCCAGCTCGTACGCCTGGGTGCCGGCATGGCCGCCATTGGCGAACAGCTCCTCGGCCGACGGCGCGCGCTCGGTGCGCGAGCCGTTCAGCCCGATGCGGATGCCCTCGGTCGGGCCGTAGGACGCGCCGAGCGAGCCGGAGATCGCCTCGAAATCGCGTGCACCGGCGAAGTAGCGCGTGTCGCCGTCGACCGTCTTCGCGACCTGGTCGGTGAATTCGTAGCGCACGCCGCCTTCGGCCTTAAACCCGCCGACCTCGATCTGCTGCAGCGTGAACAGCCCGGTCTGATTGGTCTCGTTGCGCGGCAGGAAAGCTTCCTCGCCCTCGACGTCGAACTGGCGGTTGAAGAACTGCACCCCCGACGCGCCCTGCCAACCGCCACGGCGCGCCTGGACCAGCTCGACGCGTCCCTCCAAGCCGTTGCTGCGGAACGTCGTCGCGATCTCGCCGGTGTCCTCCAGCTCGAAATGGCGGTAGGTCGCCTGGCCCGCGCGCAGACGTATGCGATCGAGGAAACCACCGCCGGTCTCGACCTCGGCGCGCAGGTCGACGCGGTCCTGGACGATGTCGAGCCGCGGCGCTTCCGCCTCCTGGCCGATCTGCGTCGGGTAGCGCAGCGGGATGCCGTACAGGCTGTCGTAGTGGCTGTACGACAGGCCGAGCATGCCGCGGTCGGTGATAAGCGACGCGCCGACCCCGGCGGTCCAGGTCTCCGACGCCGAGTTGGGCAGGCGACCGCGCAGCCCCGCGATGCCGGCGAAGTCGGTCGCCTCCTCGCCCTCCTCGACCTCTTGCGGCAGGCCGACCTGGCTCAGCGCGGCGGCGCGCGCGCCCGGCGCCAGGAAGAAACCGCCGGTGCGCAGGTCGTCGGTCTTCAGGTACGATCCGTCGGCGTGAAGCACGAACGGGCCGGCCGCGACGTCGGCCGAGCCGCCGATCGAGCGTTCCTCCGCGGCCGAGCCATAGGTGCCGATCGCGTTGACCCGGTACCCCGCCTCGGGCCGGGTGCGCGGGATGCGGGTGTCGATGACGTTGACCACGCCGCCGATCGCCGACGACCCGAACAGCAGCGCGGACGGGCCGCGCAGCACCTCGATCCGCTCGGCCAGCAGCGGGTCGATGATGACCGCATGGTCGACGCTGGTGTTGGACACGTCGAACGCGCCGATCCCGTCGGTCAGGACGCGGATGCGCTCGCCCTGCAGGCCGCGCAGCACCGGACGCGAGGAATTGGGGCCGAACGAGGTCGCCGACACGCCCGGCTGACGCGCCAGCGTGTCTCCGATCGTCGGGCGCAGCTCGCGGGTCAACTCCTCGCCGGTGACGACGGAGACGCCCTGGAGCACGTCCGCCTCGCTCTGGCGCACGGGCGCGGTGACGATGATATCGCCTTGCCGCGTCGGCGCGGTCGGCGCGGACTGGCCGGGGCCGGTGGTCTGCGCCGTCCCGGGCGTGGCCGCGACGAGGGCGAGGGCGCTCGCCCCGATCAGGTAGGATTTCATGTCGACCCCTTCACGTTTGTCCCGCGCTGCCTAGAGCGGATGTTACAACGTATCAATGCGGTTCGTCCCGCCGCTCCGGCGACTGGTCGCGAGCTTGACCCCGTCGTCGGCGGCGGCGATGCCCACGACGACGGCGCGGCGGGAGTTCAGGCGTGAAGGCGATCCTCATCACCGGCGGCGGATCGGGCATCGGCCGGGCGACGGCGCGACTGTTCGCGGGGGCGGGCTGGCGCGTCGGACTGGCCGACATCGACCGGCGGGGGTTGACGCATACCGCGGCGCTGATTGGCGACGCGGCGACGACCTACCTGCTCGACGTGCGCGACCGCGCCGGTTGGGACGAGACGCTTGCCGCCTTCACCGGCGATAGCCGCCGGCTCGACGTGCTGATGAACAACGCCGGCATCGCCGTCGGCGGACCGTTCGGCGCGATCGAGACGGCCGAGCTCGATCGGGTGATCGGGGTCAACTTCACCGGCGTCGCCTACGGCGCGCGCGCCGGCTACCCGTATCTGAAGGCGACGCCGGGCTCGTGCCTGCTCAACACCGCCTCGGCGTCGGCGATCTACGGCGCGGCCGGGCTCGCCGCCTATTCGGCGACCAAGTTCGCCGTGCGCGGGTTGACCGAGGCGCTCGACGTCGAGTGGGCGGCCGACGGCATCCGCGTCCGCTCGCTGATGCCGGGGTTCATCGATACGCCGTTGCTGGACGCGACCGTCGCCGGGTCGAACCGCACCGCGCGCGAAGGCGTCGTCGCCGCGGGGCTGGAGTTCACCGCCGTGGAACGCGTGGCGGAGGCGGCCTGGGCGGCGGTGCACGGCGACCGGCTGCACACCCTCGTGGGTCCGACGGCAAAGCGCCTGGCCTTCGCCGCCCGCTGGATGCCGGGACGGTTACGCCGGCGGATGCGGGCGACGCGGTTGGGACGGGACTGAGCGCGCTACTCCGCCATCAGCGCGTCGATCGCCGCGGCCATGTCGATGTCGCGCCCGCTGAGCCCACCGGCATCGTGGGTCGTCAGCCGGATGTCGACCCGGTTCCACACGTTGCGCCATTCGGGGTGATGGTCCGCCCGCTCGGCCAACAATGCGACGCGGGTCATGAAGCCGAACGCCTCGACGAAGTCGGCGAACAGGAACGTGCGCGTGATCGCGTCGCGCGCCTCGTCATGGTCCCAGTCGGGCAATCCGTCGAGCGCCTCGGCGCGCTCGGCCTCGCTCAACGCCTCGATCACCAGCCTCTCCCTTGCCGCCATGCCAGCCCGCGGCGTATGGCGACCGGCATGACCCGGCAAGAGGCATTCGGCACGGCGCCAGACGCCGACGCGATCGAGGCGGTCGCGCGGGCGACGATCGCCAAGCTGCCGGCCCGGTTCCGCGCGCATCTCGGCGAGGTCGTGTTCGTCGTCGACGAGATCGCCGACGAGGAAACGCTCGCCTTGCTCGGCATCGAGCATCCGCTCGACCTGACCGGGCTGTACCATGGCCGGCCGCTGGGCGAGAAATCGTCGACCGAGAGCGGCGCCTTGCCCGACCGCATTCACCTGTACCGCCGCGCCATCCTCGACGAGTGGATCGAGACCGACGTCCGCCTCGACGATCTCGTCGCGCACGTCACCATCCACGAGATCGGCCACCATTTCGGGCTCAGCGACGACGACATGTACGCGCTCGAGGAGTCGGTCGCCTAGGTGCCGCTCGCGTTCCGCTCGGTGTCGTGCGCGCGCGGGGGCCGGCGGGTGTTCGACGACGTGAGCTTCGCGCTCGGCCCCGGCGACGCGGCGGTGGTGACGGGCGCGAACGGCGCGGGCAAGTCCAGCCTGCTGCGCCTGGCGGCCGAACTGCTGCGGCCGGCGGCGGGGGCGGTCGAACGG
>CAXTRJ010000065.1:0-12170 GCA_964246585.1 uncultured Sphingomonas sp.
GCGCGGCGGCGTTCGCCTGCCCGGCGCCGCCCGGCGCGTCGCCCTGATCGTTGCCGCCATCCCCGCCGGAACAGGAAACAAGCGCGAGCGCGGCGAGCGGGAGAAGACGGTGCATGGCTGCCCAAAGCGCCAGCGCCGCCGTCGTTCCCGCGCCAGGGGTGGAAACATCGGCGCGCGAGGCCTATTGCAGGGCCATGCTGCTTCGCCTGCTGCTTGCGCTGTTCGTCGTCTGCCTGCCGTTGTCGGCGAGCGCGGCGCCTGTTTGCACGGGCGCGATGCCGGGCGCGACGATGGCGCACGGAGGCGGCGATCATCACCGGCCGGCGCGGGAGGAGCGGGTCGCGCCGCCCCATGCCTGTATCGGGTGCGTGCCACCCGGTAGTCTGCTCGCCCCGCGCGCGGACGCGCCGGTCCTGTTTCCGGCGACCCTCGATGTCGGGTCGATCGCTCGCCTGATCGTCGGCGCGACGCCGCCGCCGGCCACGCCGCCGCCGCGGGACGCGTGATCGACGCGGGGCACGACGCCCCGCCTCGCTTGCCCTGTTCCCGGAGTTTCCACGATGATCCGAACGACCCTGCTCGCGGCGACCGCCGCGGCGGCGGCGCTGCCCATGGCGGCGGCCGCCCAAGACCATGCGGGCCACGCCATGCCGGCGCCGACCGCCTCGCCGATCCCTGCCCCGACCCCCACGCCCGCGCCGCACGATGGCATCGTGAGGCCGGCCGCGCCGATCGACCACTCGACCATGGACCATGGCGACGGGGCGGGTCAGGCCGACCATGCCGGGCACGGCGCCATGCCGATGGCGATGAGCATGGGCATGGGTGGCGACGATTATCAGACGGGGTCGGGCACCGCCCGGCTGCCCGCCGCCGAGGGGATGATGCGCGGCGCGATGATTCACACCGGCGACTGGATGCTGATGGCGCACGGTTATCTGTGGGGCATCGGCACCAGCCAGGGCGGGCCGAGGGGCGAGGACGAAGTGTTCGTCCAGTCGATGGCGATGCTGATGGGCGACCGCGACCTGGGCGACCGCGCGCACCTGCAGCTGCGCGCGATGCTGTCGGCCGAGCCGTTGATGGGGCCGCGCGGCTACACCAACCTGTTCGCGACGGGCGAGGTGGCCAATGGCGGACCGCTGATCGACCGACAGCATCCCCACGACCTGTTCATGGAGTTGTCCGCCAGGGTCGACTACCGGCTCGGCGGCGGCGACAGCCTGTTCCTCTATGGCGGGCCCGTGGCGGAGCCGGCGCTGGGGCCGTCGGCGTTCATGCACCGGGGATCGGCGCGATACCTGCCGCTCGCGCCGATCACGCACCACTGGTTCGATTCGACGCACATCACTTACGGCGTGGTCACCGCCGGCTATGCCGCGCCCACGTTTCAGCTGGAGGGGTCGGCGTTCAAGGGGCGCGAGCCCGACGAGCGGCGCTGGGACATCGAGACGCCCCGGCTCGATTCGTGGAGCCTGCGCGGGACGTGGACGCCGTCGCCGAAGCTGGCGGTGCAGGTCAGCCACGGGCGGCTGGAGTCGCCGGAGGAGCTGCATCCGGGCGAGGACGAGGCGCGGACCACCGCGTCGGTCCAGTACGCGACCGGCGGGCTGACGACGACGCTGGCCTGGTCGCGCAAGAACCGCGTGCCGGGGCCGGTGCTGACCGCGTGGCTGGCGGAGGCGACGTGGGAGATCGACCGGCATCACGCGGTGTTCGGGCGGGTGGAGAACGTCGCCAACGACGAGCTGTTCGGCGACGAGGACGACCCGCTGCACGACCGGGTGTTCCGGGTGACCAAGGCGGAGGCCGGCTATGCGTACCGGTTGCCGATCGCGGGGCCGCTGGGCGTGGCGCTGGGCGGGACGGTCGCGGTGTATGGCAAGCCGGAGGAACTGGACGCGGCCTATGGCGACGCGCCGGTGAGCGGGACGGTGTTCGCCAAGCTGGTGCTGGGACTCTAAGCGCCGGTCGGCCAGGCGCAATCGCCTTCCCCTGCCCGTTCGTGCCGAGTAGAGGCCGGGCGAAGGTGAAGCGGCTAATCAGGACGAACGGAATGTTGAAATTTGCGCCGCTCGCCGCCCTCGCGCTCGCCGCGTGCGTGCCGCCCTATACGCCGCCGGCGTTGGCGCCGATCGCGCCGGCGGCGGTCGGAGTCGTCCCCGCGCCCGCGTCGACGCAAGCGAGCGCGGTCACGATCCTGGTGTCGATCGACGGGTTCCGGCCGGACTATCTCGACCGGGGCGTCACGCCGGTGCTGTCGCGGCTCGCCGCCCAGGGGATGACCGGGCCGATGCGGCCGTCCTTTCCGTCCAAGACCTTTCCCAACCACTGGACGCTGGTGACCGGGTTGCGGCCGGACCGGCACGGGATCGTCGGCAATTCGATGGAGGATGCCCGGCGGCCGGGCGAGACCTTCACCATGGCGAGCGACGACCCGTTCTGGTGGAACGCGGCCGAGCCGATCTGGGTCACGGCGGAGCGCGCCGGGGTGCGGACCGCGACGATGTTCTGGCCGGGCGCCAACGTCGCCTGGGGCGCGACGCGGGCGGGCGAGTGGCCGAACCGGCTGGTCGGCGGCACCCGGCCGAGCGACTGGCAGCAATATGGCGAGGCGGTGACGGGCGAGCAGCGGGTCCGCGCGGTGATCGACTGGATGCGACGCCCGGTGGCGATCCGGCCGCGTTTCGTCACGCTGTATTTCGATACGGTCGACACCGTCGGCCATCGTCATGGCCCGGACGCGGCCGAGACGACCGCCGCCGTCGCCGAGGTCGATGCGCGGATCGGCGAGCTGGTGGCGGGGCTGGCCGAACTGGGCCAGGCGGCGAACCTGGTGATCACCGCCGACCACGGCATGACGGCGACGTCGAGCGAACGGACGATCGCGCTCGACCGGATCGCGCCGGCGGCCGACTATCGCGTGATCGAAGCCGGCCCTTATGCCGGGCTGGCGCCGGTGGCGGGACGCGAGGCGGCGGTGGCGCGGGCGCTGCTACGGCCGCATCCGCACATGACCTGCTGGCGCAAGGAGGCGATCCCGGCGCGGTTGCGCTATGGCCGCAATCCGCGGGTGCCACCGATCCTGTGCCTGGCCGAGATCGGCTGGACGATCGCCAAGACCGCGCCGACGCGGGCCTATGTCGGCGGCAGTCACGGATACGACGCCGCCGCGCCCGACATGGCGGCGCTGTTCGTCGCGCATGGCCCGGCGTTCCTGCCCGGGCGACGGGTGGCGGCGTTCGACAATGTCGATGTCGCGCCGTTGCTGCGACGGCTCGCCGGGCTGCCGGCGGGTGTCGGTCTGGACGGAAGCGACCGGGCGTTCCGCGAGGCGCTGGTCGGGCCAGAGCGGTGATGCAGTATTTCGAGGACATCGAGGTCGGTCGCGTGGCGCGGTTCGGCGCGTACGCGGTGACGCGCGAGGAGGTCGTCGCCTTCGCCGAGAAGTTCGATCCGCAGCCGTTCCACCTGTCGGACGAGGCGGCGGCGGCGACGCATTTCGGGCGGCTGTCGGCGAGCGGCTGGCACACCTGCGCGATGACGATGGCGATGCTGGTCGAGCAATTGAAGGACCAGGAGCAGGCGGGGTTGGGGTCGCCCGGCCTGGACGAACTGCGCTGGATCGCGCCGGTGTACCCGGGCGACACGCTGCGCTGCGAGAGCGAGGTGTTGTCGAAGCGGGTGTCCGCCAGCCGGCCGGAGATGGGGATCTACAAGAGCCGGATGACGGTGATTAACCAGGACGACGTCGTGGTGATGACGTTCGTGTCGAACGGGCTGATCCGGACGCGGCCTAGCTGAACCTGTGTCGTACGCCGTTCCCCGGAGCAGGCCGGGGTCCAATTATACGTCCTCTCCTAGATTGCGGACGCTCCGTGACTGGGCCCCGGCCTCCGCCGGGGAACAGCCACGGATGGATCGGCTGGACCCTAGTTGCGCACCGCGCGGCGGTTGGCGCGGCGGACCTGACGGGTGTCCTGACGACGCTCCTGACGGAAGCCCTGACGGTCCTGGCGGCGTTCGGCGCGGAACTCGGGGCGCGTCACCTGGCCGCTACGGAAAGCCTGGCGATCGACCCGGCGATCCTGGCGGAAGGCGCGGGTGTCCTGGCGACGATCCTGGCGGAAACCCTGCCAGTTCTGACGGACTTCGCGACGATCCTGACGGTTGAGGCCCGCCAGACTGCCCTGGCGATTGAGTCCGCGACCCTGCCAATAACGCTGCTGCGCGCCGTTCCAGCGGAACGGGCGACGATTGCGGTCGTACACGTACACGCCGGTGCCGGGATAGTAGAAGCCGTTGTTCCAGCCATAATAGTTGGACGCGAACCCGACGCCGCCAAAACCGCCGCCGCCAAATCCATCGTAATAGCCGTCGTCGTAATAGCCGCCCGACGCGTAGCCGAGCGATCCGCCGCCATAGCCATAGCCGCTGGTGCAGGCCGAGGTGCCGATGCCGACCGCGGCCAACAGGCCGAGGATGCCGAGACGCTTGAGGATCATGGTCGCTCTCCGATACGCGAGGGAACGGACGCTACTTTCGCCGTTGACATCGTAACAACGGCGATGATCGGCAACGGTTCCGTTGCGATCCGAGCGTGTTGCCGGCGCGGTCAGTGGCCGGCGAACGCGACCAGCGAGTCGACCGCGATGCCGTCCGAACGCAAGGCGTCGGCGCCGCCCAGGTCGGGGAGGGCGACGAGGAATTGCGCTTGGGTGACGACCGCGCCGGCCTTGCGGAGCAGGCGGACGGCGGCCCGCGCGGTGCCGCCGGTCGCGATCAGGTCGTCGATGAGGAGGACGCGCGCGCCGGGCGCGCAGGCGTCGGCGTGCATCGCGATGCGGTCCTGGCCATATTCAAGCGCGTAGTCCTCGGCGATCGTCGCGCCGGGGAGCTTGCCGTCCTTGCGGATGAGGAGGACGCCGGCGCCGAGCGGCACGGCGAGCGCGGCGGCGAAGAGGAAGCCGCGCGCCTCGATCCCGGCGACGAGGTCGACCGGGCCGGCGGTGGCGGCGACCATCCGCGCGACGGTGGTGGCGAGGCCGGTCGGCGACAGCAGCAGCGTGGTGATGTCGCGGAACTGGATGCCGGGCTTGGGGAAGTCCGGGATGGTGCGGATCAGGGATTTCAGGTCGTCATTGTCCACGGTGCGCCTTCCCTGCCCTACTCCGTCATGCCAGCGAAGGCTGGCATACCTCGATGACGGTGACGCCCACGATTGCGGGGAGACCCCAGCCTTTGCTGGGGTGACAAGCTAGGTAAGGGCGCTCCGCCTCAATGCTTCACGTCGCGCCAGACGTTCTGGTAGGAACCCCAGGCCAGGAAGCAGAAGATCGCGATGAACACCAAGGCGGCGAGGCCGGCGGCGTGGCGCGCCTCCAGATTGGGTTCGGCGGTCCAGGCCAGAAAGGCGGAGACGTCGCGCGACATCTGATCGACGGTGGCGTTGGTGCCGTCCGAATACTGGACCTGGCCGTTGGACGTGATCGGCGCCGGCATGGCGATATTAAGGTTGGGGAAGTACGGGTTGTAATGCAGCCCGTTGGGCGTCTTCACCTCGGGGAACTCACGCAGCAGCTCGGCCGGCTGCGGCCGGTAGCCGGTCAGCAGCGAATAAGTGTAAGCGGCGCCGTCGTGGCGCGCCTTGGTCATCAGCGACAGGTCGGGCGGCAGCGCGTTGTTGTTGGCGGCGCGGGCGGCGACCTCGTTGGCGAACGGATTAGGGAAACGGTCGGAGGGGATGTTCTTGCGGGTCGACGCCTCGCCCGTCTCCGGGTTGATGTTGGGTTGTTCGATGACCCACTGCGCCGCGATCGCCTTTACCTCCGGCTCGCTATAGCCGAGGTCGGCGAGGTCGCGGAACGAGACATAGCGGAGCGAATGGCAGGCGGCGCAGACTTCCTTGTAGACCTGGAAGCCGCGCTGGAGCTGACGCCGGTCGAACTTGCCGAAGATGCCGTCGGAGGCGAGCTCGGGATCCTTTAGCGGAAAGTTCTCGCCGACGGCGTGCTCGGCGGTCTCGGGCGCCGGGTCGCGAAACGCGCCGACGACCGTGCCGAACAGCGCGATGGCGAGCACGAACGTGAACGCCGCGCCGATCAGCATCGCGATGAGACGAACCATGTTCCGTTTAGTCCTTCTGGGCTCGGCTCAGGCGAGCAAGTGTCGTGGGGCGATCGCGGCCGTCGCGGGGACGGCGGCCGGTCACGCCATCGCCGTCTTGGCCGGACTGGTGCCGGCATGCTTTTCGAGAACCGCTTCCGTGATCGAATTGGGCAGCGTCCGGGGACGCTCGCTCATCGACACCAGCGGCAGGATGATGAGGAAGTGCGCGAAATAATAAGCGGTCGCCAGCTGCCCGATGATGACGTTGCGCGCGATCGCCTCCGCCCCGCCGACATAGCCCAGCACCAGCACGTCGACGAGCAGCACGACCAGGAAGGCGCGGTACTTCGGCCGGAAATTGGCCGAGCGGACGGGCGAGTTGTCGAGCCAGGGGAGGAAGAACAGCAGCAGGATCGAGGCGAACATCGCCAGCACCCCCCACAGCTTGGCCGGCAGGATGAAGTCGGCGGTGAACGACTTCAGGATCGCGTAGAACGGCAGGAAATACCATTCGGGGACGATGTGCGCCGGGGTCGAGAGCGGGTTCGCCTCGACATAATTATCCGGGTGGCCGAGCAGATTGGGGGTGAAGAAGATCAGGAACGCGAACAACAGCATGAACACGCCGACCCCGACCGCGTCCTTGGCGGTGTAATAGGGGTGGAACGGCACCGTGTCCTGCGGCCCCTTCACGTCGACCCCGGTGGGATTGTTCGAGCCGGGGATGTGCAGCGCCCAGATGTGCAGGATGATCACGCCCGCGGTGACAAACGGCAGCAGGTAGTGGAGCGAGAAGAAGCGGTTGAGCGCGGCGTTGTCCGGCGCGAACCCGCCCAGCAGCCATATGCGCAGCGTCTCGCCGACCACGGGTATCGCCGAGAAGAAGCCGGTGATCACCTGCGCCCCCCAGAAGCTCATCTGCCCCCAGGGAAGCACATAGCCCATGAACGCGGTCGCCATGATCAGCAGGAAGATGACGACGCCGAGCAGCCACACCATCTCGCGCGGCGCCTTGTACGACCCGTAATACAGGCCGCGGGCGATGTGGATGTAGACGACGAGGAGGAACATCGACGCGCCGTTGGCGTGGGCATAGCGCAGGAACCAGCCGGCATTGACGTCGCGCATGATCGATTCGACCGAAGCGAACGCGACCGCGCCATTGGCGGCATAGTGCATCGCCAGCGTCACGCCCGTCACGATCTGAATGACCAGCGCCGCGCCGGCGAGGACGCCGAAGTTCCAGAAATAGTTGAGGTTGCGCGGCACCGGATAGCCGGCGCCGATGGCGTTATACACCAACCGCGGGACCGGCAGTTTCTCGTCGAGCCAGCGCATCAGCGGCTGCTTCGGCTCGTAGTGCTTGGCCCAAGGGAAACTCATGGCTTGGTCTTTCTCAACCGATCGTGACGACGGTGTCTGACGTGAAAACGTAATCGGGCACCGACAGGTTGGTCGGCGCCGGTCCCGACCGGATACGGCCGGCGGTGTCGTAGGCGGAGCCGTGGCATGGGCAGAAATAGCCGCCGAACGGCCCCTTGTTCTCGCCTTCGCCAGCGCCGAGCGGGACGCAGCCGAGATGGGTGCAGACACCCAGCGTGATGAGCCAGTTCTTCTTGCCGGTCTTGGTCCGCTCCTCCAGCGATTGCGGGTCGCGCAGGTCGTTCAGCGACACCTGGTCGGCGGCGGCGACCTCGGCCGGGGTCAGGTTGCGAACGAACAGCGGCTGCTTGCGAAAGGTGGTCTTGACCGACTGGCCGGGCTCGATCGCCGCCAAGTCGATCACCGTGGTGGATTGCGCCAGCACGTCGGCCGACGGGCTCATCTGGTTGATCAGCGGCAGGACGATCGCGACCGCGCC
Organism: uncultured Sphingomonas sp.; assembly: GCA_964246585.1. Classification (GTDB taxonomy): domain Bacteria; phylum Pseudomonadota; class Alphaproteobacteria; order Sphingomonadales; family Sphingomonadaceae; genus Sphingomonas. The sequence goes on from CAXTRJ010000065.1 coordinate 7,970, forward strand.
GACCCCGGCGAAAGTGACGGCGGCGATGTTGATGAAGTCGCGGCGGCGCGGGTCGTGATCCCCCTCCAGATACGGCTCGGGGTCGGCCCCCGGCGGGATGCTATCGTCGACAGTCGCCATTGCGCGCCCTTGTTTCTTCCCTTGGCGGGGATGCCGAGAACCGGCCGCGACCCGCTACGCCCCCTAATCTAGTCAGGCGTCAGCGGCCTACTAGACGCCCCCACCCGCCTTTGCCAACAGCATTTTGCCGCGCGTTAACCGGGGTTACAGAGGGTCCATGCGCATCGCCCTGTACCAGCCCGACATCGCCGGAAACGTCGGCACGATCCTGCGCACGGCGGCGTGTTTCGGGGTCGCGGTCGACCTGATCGAGCCGATGGGATTCGCCTATTCCGACCGGGCGCTGGCGCGGGCGGGGATGGACTACGCCGCCGCCGCCGAGGTCGTCCGGCACGCCGACTGGACGGCGTTCGCGGCGGGGGTCCGGGGGCGCGTCGTGCTGCTGACGACGAGCGGCGGGACGGCGTTGCCGGAAGCGCGGTTCCGGGCGGACGACGTGCTGTTGCTCGGGTCGGAGGGGTCGGGGGTTCCGGCGGAGGTCCATGCGCAGGCGGACCTCGGCGTCCGGGTGCCGATGCAGGAAGGGTTCCGCTCGCTCAACGTCGCGGTGGCGGCGGCGATCGTGCTCGGCGAGGCGATGCGGCAGACGGGGTGGCCTTGCGAGAATGGACACACGTGTCTATGAAGAGCGTCGCATGAACAGCGATCAGTTCCGTCGCTACCTCGCCAAACAGGGGACGATCTTCGAGCCCGGCAAGGGTGGACACCTGATCGCCCGCCGTGAGGGTCGCGTATCGGTTGTTCCGCAACATGGCGGGTCGAAGCAGTTGGGAACCGGGTTGATGCGCAAGATCAAGCGGGATCTGGGGATCGAGGATTGACCCCGGGCTGGTCACGGAGCGCGCGATGCTGAACTACCCCGTCGATCTCACCCCCGACGACAACGGGACGATCATGGCCACCATGCCCGACGTCCCCGAGGCGGTCAGCTTCGGCGACGACAAAGCCGAGGCGCTCGCCAATGCCGTCGACGCGCTCGAAACCGCGCTGACCGCCTATGTGATCGACCGACGCGATATTCCCGTACCTTCCGACAGCGGTGGACGACCAATGGTGGCCCCGACCCTGCTGGGCGCGCTCAAGCTCGCCGTCTACCGCGCCATGCGCGAACGGGGGTGGCGCAAGGCGGACCTAGCGCGCGCCATGGCGCTCAACCCGCGGCAGATCGATCGATTGCTCGACCTGCGTCACGCGTCGACGGTAGCGCAACTGGACCATGCGGCGGCGGTGTGCGGCCGTCGACTGGAAGTCCGGGCTGCGGAACGCGAAGCGGCTTGATGGTGCCGCATGACAACGGAGCCACCGTGAGCGGCTTGCCTTCTCTCGACCCCCAACAAGCCGCCGCTCGCGCATGGTTCGAGCAGTTGCGCGACCTGATCTGCGCCGCGTTCGAGGGGATCGAGCGCGAGGCGGGATCGGACGCGGTGTTCGACTATAGCGCGTGGGACCGGGTCGACCCGTCGGGCGGACCGGGCGGCGGCGGGGTGCGCGGGGTGATGAAGGGACAAGTGTTCGAAAAGGTCGGGGTCAACGTGTCGACCGTCGGCGGCACCTTCGAGGGGGAGTTCGCCAAGGGCATCCACGGCGCGGGTGAGGATCCGCGTTTCTTCGCGACGGGCATCAGCCTGGTCGCGCACATGGCCAATCCGCACGTGCCGGCGGTGCACATGAACTGCCGGTACCTGGTCACGACCAAGCGCTGGTTCGGCGGGGGCGCGGACCTCAACCCGCCGCTGCCGATCGCCGAGGACACCGCCGAGTTCCACGCGGTGCTGCGGGACACCTGCGACCGGCACGATCCGGGCTATTACGAGCGCTTCAGCAAATGGGCCGACGCGTATTTCTTCATCCCCCACCGCCAGGCGCACCGCGGCGTCGGCGGCATCTTCTTCGACCATCTGGAGGGCGGGTTCGACGCCGATTTCGCCTTCACCCAGGATGTCGGGCGGGCGTTCCTCGACGTCTACCCGCGCATCGTCCGGCGGCGGATGCGCGAGCCGTTCACCGACGCCGACGTCGCGCGGATGCGGGCGTGGCGCGGGCGTTATGCCGAGTTCAACCTGGTGTACGACCGAGGGACGCTGTTCGGGCTCAAGACCGGGGGCAACATCGACGCGATCCTGATGAGCCTGCCGCCGGTCGCGACGTGGGAGTGAATGGGGGAGTGAATGGGGGAGTGAATGGGGGAGTGAATGGGGGAGTGAGCGCGTGGCGCTGACGCCGGTTCCGCCGGAGCAGGTGGCGACGGTGGTGACAACGCTGGAGATGCGGGCGCGGCCGCCGCTCCGGCCGATGCCGGGCTCGCCGCTGCGACTGGTCGCCTGGCCCGACCCGGACCCGGCCAAGTACCGCGCGTTGTTCCGCCGCGTCGGCGCGCCGTGGCTGTGGTTCTCGCGGTTGGCGATGGACGAGGCGCGGCTGCGCGAGATCATCGGCGACCCCGCGGTCCAAGTGTTCGCGGCGGTCGACCGGGCCGGGATCGAGGTCGGCATGGTCGAGCTGGATTTCCGCCAGGCGCGAACGTGCGAACTGTCCTATTTCGCGCTGGTGCCCGAGCTGGTCGGCCAGGGGCATGGCCGCTGGATGATGGCGGAGGCGATGGCGCGGGCGTGGCGGCCGGACATCGACCGGGTCTGGGTCCATACCTGCACGCTCGACCATCCGTCGGCGCTCGGCTTCTACCGCGCGCAAGGGTTCGTCGCGACCGGGCGGACGGTGGAGACCTTCGCCGATCCGCGCGCGACGGGCGTGCTGCCCGCCGACGCGGCCCCTCACGTGCCGTTGCTGGCGAGCCGGCGGTAGACCTCGATCGCGGCGAGCGCGAGGCCGAGTTCGGTCGCGGCGATGGCCAGCGCGGCGCCGGCGTCGACCAGCGCGACCGCGACGGGGTTGACCGCCCCCGCCCCGCGCAAGGTGGTGTCGAGGATCAGCAGGGGGCTGGCGAGCAGCCACCGGGCCAGGACCGACAAGGCGGCGAGACCCATCAACGCCAAGCCGTTCCCCCGGGTGAGCGCGAGCGAGCGGCGCACCGAGCGCAACGGCCCCGACGGCTGCTCGGCGACGATCGCGGGGCCGGTCAGGAGCAGGCGTCCCATCAGGTACAGCCCCGGCAGGATCAGCATGAGCAGCCCCAGCCCGACCGGGATCGAGACCAGCAGCATCGCCGGGGCATAGCGCGGCATCAGCCGCGCGCCGCGCCGCAACGCGCCGCCGACATCCGGGCGAGCGGGATCGAGGTACAGCGCGAACAGCGACGCGTGACCCCAATAGAGCAGCAGATGGGCGAGGAGGTACCAGCCGCCATTGACGCGGGTCCAACCGCCCATCGCCCGAAGCCACGCCAGCGTCGCCGCCTCTTCGGCGCCGGAGGCGGGCATCGGCGGGGGCGCGTCGACGAGCAGCTGGAGCGCGAAGACCGGCAGGAAGAATAGCGGCCCGGCGAGACGGAGCAGCAGGTCGCGGTCGCGCCCGAACAGCGCGGCGGCGTCGCGCAACGTCCGCCCGAGGTCGATCGTCATGCCGGCGCGGGCGACGAATCGGGCATCGACGCGGGCGCGGATTTGCTGGCGGGTTCGCCCCGCGCCTCGCGGCCGAGCTCGAGCGCGTAGAAGCGGGCGGCGAACACGACGCCGATCGTCGAAAGGGCGGCGACCACCGCGGCGACGACCACCGCCGTCAGGAACGGCGCGGCGGCCCCTTCATTGCCCAGGACCAGCGCGAAGACCGATCCGAACACCCATTTGGCGGCGAGCACGGAGATGGTGGTCACGGCGAGGAACAGCAGCAGCACGCCGAAGATCCCGCCCGGCTGGCGGCGGGTCAGCGCCCAGGAGCGGCGGAACGCGCCCAGTCGCCGCCGCTCGGCGAAGATCACCGGCAACAGGACGAACAGCCGGGTGGCGGCGACCAGCAGGACGATCAGCAGCACCAGGCCGTAGAGCCCGATGAAGGCGCCCGCGGCGGGCGGCACCGTCGGCATCGCGCCCGCCTGCGACGAGGTGGCGGCGGCGAAGTCGAACCCGCTCACCGCCAGCACGACCCACATGGGGGACAGCAGCAGCAAGGCGGCGCAGACCAGCGC
>CAXTRJ010000066.1:0-12073 GCA_964246585.1 uncultured Sphingomonas sp.
GCTGCCCCCACCCGGCCGCCTCTCGGTGATTCATGTCGACGACCTCGCCCACCTGTTGCTGGCGCTGGCCACCGGCGGCCCGCCCCGCGCCTTGTACGAGGCCGATGACGGCACCGGCGGCTTTACGCACGACGCGTTCGCCCGCGCGATCGGCGCCGCCGTCGGCCAGCGCGTCCTGCCGCTACCCCTTCCCCGCGCCCTCCTGTCGCTGGCGGCGCGCGGCGACCGGCTCTTGCGGGGTGACCGGGCCAAGCTCACCGCCGATCGCGTCGGCTATCTCTGCCATCCCGACTGGACGATCGATCCCGCGCGCCGTCCCCCGACAGCCCTGTGGCGCCCGGAGGTCGCGACCGCCGACGGCCTGGCCGCCACCGCCCGGTGGTATCGCGACAACGGGATGCTATAGCCCCGCGTCGAAAAGCCGCCGCATTTGACTGCGAAGGGACCGCCATGATCGACCGCGACCAAATCCTCGACACCGTCACCGCCCAGATCGAGCCGTTCAACAAAAAGGGCGTGGCGGTCAGCGAGGCGACGACGTTCCAGGGCGACCTCGAATGGGACAGCCTGACCGTCATGGATTTCGTCGCGGCGATCGAGGACGAGTTCGACATCATCATCACGATGAACATGCAGGCCGAGATCGAGACCGTCGGCCAGCTGGCGGACGCGGTGGCGACGCTGAAGGCGCCCGCATGACCGAGACGGGCCTGCAACCGGAAACGCTGTCGTTCGATCCGCTCCCGGTCGCGCCCGAACGCGATCTGTTCACCAAGTTCGATCCGCTCATCGCCGAGCGCCAGGCGCTGCTCGACACCGGCGTGCGCGACCCGTTCGCCATCGTCATGGACGAGGTGAAGTCGCCGACGCTGGCGGTGATCAAGGGTCGCGAGACGATCCTGCTCGGCACCTACAACTACATGGGCATGACGTTCGACCCCGACGTCATCCAGGCGGGCAAGGACGCGCTGGAGCGGTTCGGCTCGGGCACCAACGGCAGCCGGATGCTCAACGGCACCTTTCGCGACCATATCGACGCCGAGGACGCGCTAAAGGAGTTCTACGCCGCCGACCACGCCATGGTGTTCTCCACCGGCTACCAGGCGAACCTGGGGATCATCTCCTCGATCGTCGGCAAGGGCGAGTACATCATCCTCGACGCCGACAGCCACGCGTCGATCTACGACGGCTGCGCGTTGGGCAACGCCGAGGTCGTCCGCTTCCGCCACAATTCGGTCGAAGATCTCGACAAGCGGCTCGGTCGCCTGCCGCCCGAACCCGGCAAGCTCGTCGTGCTCGAAGGCGTCTACTCGATGCTCGGCGACATCGCGCCGCTGCGGGAGATGGTCGCCGTCGCCCGCGAGCACGGCTGCATGGTGCTGGTCGACGAGGCGCACTCGATGGGGTTCTTCGGCCCCAACGGCCGCGGCGTCTACGAGGATCAGGGGCTGGAGGGCGAGGTCGACTTCGTCATCGGCACCTTTTCCAAATCGGTCGGCACCGTTGGCGGCTTCTGCGTCTCGAACCACCCCAAGTTCGAGATCATGCGCTTCGTCTGCCGCCCGTACATCTTCACCGCCAGCCTGCCGCCGTCGGTGGTCGCCACCGCCGCCACGTCGATCCGCAAGCTGATGACCGCTACCGACAAGCGCGCGCGCCTGTGGGAAAGCGCCCGGCGGCTCCACGGCGGCCTGACCGACATGGGCTTCAGGCTCGGCACCGACACCCCGCAATCCGCGATCGTCGCGCTGATCCTCGACGATCAGGCGCAGGCGGTGGCGATGTGGCAGGCGCTGCTGGAGGCCGGACTCTACGTCAACATGGCGCGCCCGCCGGCGACCCCCGCCGGCACCTTCCTGCTACGCTGCTCGCTGTGCGCCGAGCACAGCCCCGAGCAGATCGAGGCGATCCTGGCGATGTTCGCCGACGCCGGGCGCGCCGTCGGCGCGATCGCCTGACCCGCTTCCCTCGCGCCGCGCGATGAGGTACGGCGACCGTGTGAACGGGGACGAGGGCACCGAGGCCCTGGGGAGGCCTGGCTCGGCTTGGCGGACCATCATGCTGGTCATGATGGCGCTGCTGGGCGCGGCGGTGCTCGTCTCCTTGATCGTGACGCTGGGCGAAGCCAATCGCCAGCGCGACCGCGCGCTCCGGGCGCAATCGCAAAGCTACGACGTGATGATCCTGGCCCGGACGCTCGCCGGCACGATTGCGCGGTCGGAGGCGTCGCTCGGCCGCTACGTGATCAGCACCGACAACCAACTGGGTCAGCTTTACTTCGACGAATGGCGCACCGCCGGCGGGCAGATGGATCGCCTGGTCCGGCTGACCGGTCGCAACCTCGAGCAGCGCGGGCCGATGACGCGGCTGCGCGGCGCCTACCGCACCCGCGGCGACGAGCTGTCGCTGATCGCGCTCTCGACCCGCTACGGCAAGAACAGCCAGGCGCTCGCCCGCTATTACCAGTCGCGCAAGGCCGCGTCGCTGGCCGAGATCAATCGCACCCTCGACGAGCTGATCGCGACCGAGCGGACGCTGTTGAACGCGCGAACCACGACGGCGCTCACCGCGGTCGCCAGCGCCAGCCGGATCGCGAAGATCCTGTCCCTGTTCGGCATCCTGATCGTGCTCGGCGCGATCGCGCTCGGCTGGCTTACCGTCAGCGCGCTCGGCGAACGCGCCCTGGCGGAGGCCGACGCCGACGCCGAGCGGGGCCGCGCCGAGGAGCTGAGCGTGGCGGTGACCCAGGCGACCGACGAGTTGCGCGTCCAGGAAGCCAAGCTTCGCCAGGCGCAAAAGATGGACGCCGTGGGCCAGCTGACCGGCGGTATCGCGCACGACTTCAACAACATGCTCGCCGTCGTCATCGGCGGGCTGGAACTGGCCAAGCGTCAGCTGGCGACCGACCCGGCGCACGCCGCGCGCCATATCGACAGCGCCGCCGAGGGCGCCGCCCGCGCCGCCGCGCTGACCCGGCGCCTGCTCGCCTTCAGCCGCGAGGAGTCGCTCAAGCCCGAGCCGATCGACGCCGGCGCGATGGTCGCCGGCATGTCCGAGTTGCTCGACCGGACGCTCGGCGACGCGATCACGGTGCGCGCGGTCGACGACGGCCGCGGCTGGCGGGTGTGCGCCGACCAGGTCCAACTGGAGAACGCGTTGCTGAACCTCGCGGTCAACGCGCGCGACGCGATGGACGGGCGCGGCACGCTCACGGTGACGACCGGCGGCACGGCGCTCGCCGACGACGCGGTCGGCCACTGCGCGGCCGGCGACTACGTCACCGTCGCGGTGACCGACACCGGCTGCGGCATGGCGCCCGAGGTGGCCGAGCGCGTGTTCGAGCCGTTCTTCACCACCAAGCCCGCCGGCAAGGGGACGGGGCTCGGCCTCAGCCAGATCTTCGGCCTGGTCCGGCAACTCGACGGCGAGGTCGGCATCGCGTCGACCCCGGGAAAGGGGACGACCGTCACCCTTTATCTGCCGCGTGACCGCACCGCCGCGCCCCTGGCCTCGGTCGAGACCCTGGCGGTGACGCAATCCGCCACCGTCGCCGCGCTGGAGGTGCTCGTCGTCGAGGACGATCCCCGCGTGCTGGCCGCGACCATGGCGGCGCTGGAAGAGCTCGGTCACCGGGCGATCGCCTGCGACGACCCGCTGGCCGCGGCGGCGATGCTGGACTTGCATGGCGGCGTCGACCTGGTCATTTCCGACGTCCTCATGCCACGCCAGACCGGGCCGGAGATGGTGGCGGCGTTGACCGCGCGCTTCCCCGACCTCGCGGTGCTGTTCGTCACCGGTTTCGCCGGCGAGGCGAGCGCCAGCGAGTTCGGCGACCACCATGTCCTGCGCAAGCCGTTCACCCTGACCGGGCTGGAGCGCGCCATCGCCCGCACGATCGCCGAGCGGCCGGTATCGCCGGAGCGCATCGCGGCGGAATAGGCGCGGCGGAGATAGAGGCTGACGCCCCGCCCCCCGCCCGCTATACGCGACGCCTCCGCCCGGGTACCCGCCGCCACCATGAACTCCCTTGACCGCTACATGGCCCGGCTGATCGCGGTGCCGCTGTTCTCGACTTTGATCATCTCGGCGATGCTGTTGATCCTCGACCGGATCCGGCGATTGTTCGATTTCGTCGCGACGGAGGGCGGGCCCATCGCGGTGGTGTGGCGGATGCTCGCCAACCTGCTGCCGGAATATCTCGGGCTCGGCATTCCGATCGGGCTGATGCTGGGCATCCTGCTCGCCTTTCGCCGGCTGGCGACCTCGTCCGAGCTCGACGTCCTGCGCGGCGTCGGGATGAGCTATGGCCGGCTGCTGCGCGTCCCGTATATGTACGCGATCGGGCTCGCGATCGCGAACATCATCATCGTCGGCTATATCCAGCCGACCGCCCGCTACAAATACGAACAGCTCCGCTTCGAGCTGCGAACCGGCGCGCTGGGCGCGTCGATCAAGGTCGGCGAGTTCACCCATCTCGGCGACCGCATGACCATCCGCATCGAACAAAGCCGTGAGCGCGGGCGTCAGCTGTCGGGCATCTTCGTCCAGGCGCGGACGCCCGGCCGCGACGCGATCAGCGTCACCGCCAAAACCGGTCAGTTCCTCGCCACCGACGATCCCAACGTCATCATCTTTCGCCTGACCGACGGCACGCTGATCCACAACCGCGCCGATTTCGCGGCGCCGCGCGTGTTGACCTTCTCGGCGCATGACCTGCCGATCGACCTGCCCCGCTTCGAAAGCTTCCGCCAGCGCGGCGGTCGCCAGCTCGAATACACGCTGCCCGAACTCGCCCGCCTGGGTCAGGACGCGGGCACCGAGGAACAGCGCGACGGCAGCCGGGCGGAGTTCCATTTCCGCCTGGTCGAGGTCGCCTCGATGTTCCTGCTGCCGCTTCTGGCGCTGGCGCTCGGCGTGCCGCCCAAACGCTCGTCCTCGGCGCTCGGCGTGTTGCTGGCGATCGTGATCATCGTGACCTATCACAAGGTCAACCAATACGCCGCCGCCTTCTCGACCTTGGGACGCGTCGACCCGTTCATCGCGCTGTGGACGCCGTTCCTCGTCTTCGCCGGGTTGATCGGCTGGATGTATTACACCCTCGCCTATGTCCCGGGAGGCCAGCCGATCGGTGCGCTGGAACGCGGCTTCGGCAAGATCGGCAAGGCCGTCGGACGGCTCATGCCCGGCCGGCGCGGGGCGCCGGCATGACCAGCTTCTTTCCGTCGCGCACGGTCGCCGTCTACATGGCGCGGCTGTTCCTGGTCCGGACCTTCGTCATCCTGTTCCTGCTGGTGCTGGTCCTCCAGGCGCTCGACCTGCTCGCCGAATCCGGCAAGATCCTGGCGCAGCCCGGCAACACCGACGCTGACGTCTGGCGCTACGTGTCGCTCCGCGCGCCGCAGATCGCGGCGGTGTTCCTGCCCTTCTCCGTGCTGCTCGGCACCATCCTGACGCTGATCACGATGAACGCCAACAGCGAGGTGGTGGCGCTCAAGGCCGCCGGACTGTCGGCGCATCAGGTGCTGGCGCCGCTGCTGCTCGCGAGCCTCGGCGTCGCCGCGCTCTCTTTCGCCTTCAACGACCGCGTCGTCGCGCGCGCGACCGCGACGCTCGGCCAGTGGCAACGGGTCGACTATGGCGCGCTGCCGATCGACCGGGGCGACCGCTCGAACGTGTGGGTGCGCGCCGGCGACGACCTGATCCAGGTCGACCAGATCGGCGGGCGCGGCGATGCCGCCCGGCTCGGCGGCGTCTCGGTGTACGATCGCACCGGCGGCGACCTGCGCGCGATCGTCACCGCCCCGCGAGGAGTGCGCAGCGGCGACGGCTGGCGGATCGGCCCAGCCCGGCGCTTCGACGTCGCCAGCGGTCGCGTGACGAACCTGGGCGAAATCGTCGTCGGACGCGGGGTCCGCCCCGACCAGTTCACCCTCGCCAGCGTCGACGCCGAAGGACTGTCGTTCGGCGCGCTACGCTCCACCATCGCCGACCTCCAGGACGCGGGCCGCCCGACCATGGCGCTGGAAGGCGCGCTCTGGCACAAATTGTCGGGGCCGCTGTCGTCGATGCTGATGCCGCTGCTCGGCGCCGTCGCCGCCTTCGGGCTGGCGCGGTCGGGGCAGCTGTTCGTCCGCGCGGTGGTCGGCATGGCGCTCGGCTTCGCCTATTTCGTCGCCGACAATTTCGCGCTGGCGATGGGCAATCTCGGCGCCTACCCGCCGTTCCTCGCCGCCTGGGCCCCGTTCCTACTGTTCTTCCTGATCGGCGAGGCGGTGCTGGTCCGCACCGAAGAGTAGCGTTTTTACCGCTTCAGCATCGTGCTGCGCGCGATCTGACCGACCAGCCCCGGCAGTCCGGCATAGCTCGCCTTGTGATACGGCGAATCGACGTCCAGCGCGGCGGTGATCCGCCGATGCGCCTCGCCCAGCGCGTGATAGGGCAGCCCCGGGAGCAGATGGTGGAGCGCATGGTAGCGCAACCCCACCGGCGCCCACAGCGCCGGCAGCAGCGTCGGCGGCGGCACGTTGACCGAATCGAGATATTGGGCGGTGACGGTCATCGCCTCGCCCTCGTTCTCCCACAGATGCGCGACAAGCGTGCGGACCTGGTTGAGGATCGCCACCGCCGACACGACCGCGACCATGATCGCCGCCGCGCGGAGCGGCACGACACCACTCACGATCAGGCTGACCAGCGCGATCGCCCAGGCGCTCGCCGCCATCTCGATCCGGGTCCATTGCGCGCGCGCCTCCCCTTCCGGCGCGCGGCGGCGGAAAGACGGGTTGATCGCCAGCGCCGAATAACGCTCGACCACGACGCGGCGGAGTCCGGGCACGATCGCCGACAACGGCGACAGTAGCGCGAAGCGGACAATGAGCGCGACCGGCGCCAGCGCCGACACGATGATGAACAACGGCAGCGTCCACGGCTTCATCAACGCCAGCGGCAGATACTCCGGATCCTCGGCCGTGCCGTAGCGCGTCTTGGCGTGGTGCAGATTGTGGACGCCCTCGTACATGAACGAGGGCGTCAGCAGCGGAATGCCGACCAGCATATTCCAGCGGAGCCGGAAACCCGGCACCGCCGCGTGCTTGATATGGCTGAGCTCGTGGATAAAGCTGATCGCGCGGTAGAGGCCGAGCATCGCCACCACGCCCGCGACGACCGCCAGGGTCGTCGAGCCCGCCGTCACCGCCAGCGCCATCGCCCCGTAACCGACCGTCACGGAGGCGATCAGGTCCGCCCAGTAAATCGCCGGACGCGGCGCCAGCAGATCGCGGGTCAACTCCGCGGCGGTTCGCAGCATCGCCCGGTCGTCGGCGGCGCGGTGCCGCGCGGCGACGACGCGCGACGACGCCGCATCCGCGCCGCGATCGAGAAGGAGCGAGCTGTCCATGACGTGTTCCATTGCCCGGACATAGTGGCGACACGGTGGCATTTACAGGAGGTTGCGAGCGGTTACAGCGGCGCTGAACAGCAGGAAACGAGCGTGACGAGCGAGTTGACGATCCGACCCGTCCTGACCCAGCGCGACCGGTGGGCGTTCGTCGACCTGCCGTTCCGCCTGTACCGGGACGACCCGAACTGGGTGCCGCCGCTCAAACGCGAGGCGCTTGGCCTGATCACCCCGGCCAAGAACGGCTGGTTCAGCCACGCGGAGGCGCAACTGTTCCTCGCCGAGCGCGCGGGCCAGGTCGTCGGACGCATCTCCGCCCATATCGACACGCTCGCGCTGACCATGCCCGCCGACCAAGGCTTCGGCCCGGGCGCCGGGCAATGGGGGCTGTTCGAGGCGGAGGACGCCGGGGTCGCCGCGCGCCTCATCGCGACCGCCGAAGACTGGCTGCGCGCGCGCGGCATGACCCGCGCGCTCGGCCCGATCAGCATGTCGGTGTGGGAGGAACCCGGGCTGCTGGTCGAGGGCTACGACCACCCGCCGACGGTGATGATGGGCCATGCCAAGCCCGCCTATCGCGACTGGATCGAAGAGGCCGGCTACCGCCCGGTCAAGCGGCTGCTGACCTACGATCTCGACATCACCCAGGAGTTCCCGCCGATCGTCAAGCGGATCATCCGCTCGGGCGAGCAGAACCCGCGCATCCACGTTCGCGGCGTCGACAAGTCGCGCTTCGACGAGGAGGCGGCGATCATTCTCGGCATCCTCAACGACGCGTGGTCGGACAATTGGGGCTTCGTCCCGCTGACGCCGCCCGAGATCGCCGACGTCGGCGTCAAGCTGAAACCGATCGTGTTCAACGACCTCATACGCGTCGCTGAACTAGACGGTCGCCCCGTAGCGTTCATGATCACCCTCCCCGACCTCAACGAGGCGATCGTTCCGCTCCGGGGCAGCCTGTTCCCGTTCGGCTGGGCGAAGCTCCTGCTGTGGTTGCGCGCGCCCAAGGTCCGGACGATGCGTGTGCCCTTGATGGGCGTGCTCAAGGAGCTGCAATCGTCGCGCATGGCGTCGCAACTCGCCTTCATGATGATCGAGTATATCAGGCGCGCCTCGGTCGACCGCTACGGCGCGTCGCGCGGCGAGATCGGCTGGATCCTCGACGACAATCAGGGGATGCGCTCGATCGCCGAGACGATCCAGAGCCGCGTCAACAAGGTTTACCAGATCTACGACAAGGCGCTGTAGCGCCGGGTCAGCGCAGCCGAACCCAGGTCGGGGCGTGATCGCTCGCCTTCTCGCGCCCGCGATAGGCCTTGTCGACCCCCGCCTCGACCAGCCGGTCCGCCGCCTGCGGGCTGAGCAGCAGGTGGTCGATGCGGAATCCGGCGTCGCGCTGCCAGGCGCCCGCCTGATAATCCCAAAAGGTCCATACCCCGCCCTTGGGATGCCGCGTCCTGAGCGCATCGGTCCAGCCTTGCGCGACCAGCGCGCGAAAGCCGCCGCGGCTTTCAGGCTGCATCAACGCATCCTCCGCCATGGCGCGCACGGAGTAGGTGTCGTCATCGTTGGCGATGACGTTGTAGTCGCCCGCGAGCACCGCTGGCGCTTCCTCGGCCAGTAAGTCGCGCGCGCGCACCGCCAGCCGGTCGATCCAGCGCAACTTGTAGTCGAACTTGGGACCGGGTCGGGGATTGCCGTTAGGCAGGTAAAGCGACGCGACCACCAGCCCGCCGACGTCGCATTCGAGATACCGGCTATGCTCGTCCTCCGGCTCGCCGGCCAATCCCCGCTGGCGTTCAACTGGATCGACGCCCTTCGCCAGCACCGCGACGCCGTTCCACCCCTTCTGGCCATGCCAAACCGCGCCATAGCCGGCGTCGCGAATGTCGCGCTCGGGAAAGGTCTCGTCCGATGCCTTCAGTTCCTGCAGGCAAACGATGTCGGGCGCGTCCTCGACGAGGTATTCGAGCAGCCGGGGCAGCCGCGCCTTGATGCCGTTGACGTTGTAGGTGACGACCTTGATCGGCACCGTCAGACAGCGAAGCTAGAGCCGCAGCCACAGCCCGAGGCGGCCTGTGGGTTCTCCACCCGAAACGCCGCGCCGCCGAGCGACTCGACATAATCGACCGCGCAACCACGGACGAGGTCGAGGCTGATCTGGTCGACGACCAGTCGGACGCCGTCGGTCTCGGCGACGGTGTCGTCACCCTCGACCGCGTCGGCGAAGCCGAATTTGTACTGGAATCCCGAACAACCGCCGCCATCGACCGACAATCGAAGGATCGCCGGCTTGCCCTGTCGCGCGGCAATCGCCGCCACGCGTGCGGCGGCGGAAGGGGTCAGCGCGATATCGGGTGCGAGCGTTGCCATGCGGACTAGGTAGGCGTCCCGCCGGGCGACGACAACCGGCGCTCAGTCCTCGTGCGCGGGCGCGGCCGTCGTGATCGGGATCGTCCGCACCGCGTCGTCCTTCGCCGCGAGCAGATAATCGGCGGTCTGAAGAAACGGGATCGGGTTAACGGCATGGCCGTCGATGCGAACCTCGTAATGGAGGTGCGGGCCGGTCGAGCGGCCGGTCGAACCCATCAGGCCGATCAGCTGGCCGCGGTTGACCCGCGTGTTGGCGGCGACGGTAATGCGCGACAGGTGGCCGTAACGCGTCGCAATGCCTTTGCCGTGGTTCACCTCGACCATGTTGCCATAGCCGCCCTTGCGCTCCGCGTTGCTGACGATGCCGTCGGCGGTGGCGTAGATCGGCGTGCCGGTCGGACCGGGGATGTCGACCCCGGCGTGCATCGCCGCCGTGCCGCGGAACGGATCGGAGCGGATGCCGAAGTTGCTGGTGAAGCTCAGCTGCGACACCGGCTGAACCGATGGGATGGCGATCACGCCCTGCTCGACAGTGTCGAGCTTCTTCCAGGTCATGAACAGCGCGCGGAACTGTTGGTCGGCGCCGATCGTAGAAGCCGCTTCGGTGCTAGTGGCACCAATCATCGGACCGCCGGTCGCCGCTGTTTGCGTCGTCTGCGCCGTCGCCGGGCTGGTGGCCGCGAAAGCCGCGATGGTGAGAAGCGCGGTGCGCGAGGTCGGCATCGTGCCGAGCACGTTGGAAAGCTTGATCATCAGGATTTCGGACCCAACCCCATCGGCGAGCGACCTCGCGGTCGCCTACCCCTTATGCCTCTTCCGCCGATCGCGGCCCCTAACCGCGTCCGACATGGTTACCTGACCCGGTCCGTTACCCGACCGCAAGGGCGCGGGCGATACGCCGCGTCAGGACGGGGGTATGCCGCGCCGAGTTGATGAACGGAGGCTGCACCGGTCCGGCCCACCGCCGGCCGCTCGTGCGTCAAAGGTTAAAGGTGGGAAACTTCTCTCGCCGACTCGCCTTTCGTCCGCGCGGCCGGCGAGCATACCGGCGTCGTTCAGGTCGCCGAAGCCGACAACGCCATCGCCGCCTCGAGCACTTGGTCGGCGTGGCCTGGGACGCGCACCTTGCGCCATTGGCGGACCAGTCGACCGTCGGCATCGAACAGGAACGTCGCCCGTTCGATGCCCATCGATTTACGGCCGTACATGTTCTTTTCGATCCAAACGCCGAACGCCTCGCACACGGAGCCGTCGGGGTCGGTCGCTAGTGTCACCGTCAGGTTGTTCTTGGCGGCGAACTTGGCATGGCTTGCGGGGTCGTCGCGCGAGATGCCTAGCACCGCGACGTTGGCATCGTCGAACGCCGGCTTGAGCGCGGTGAAGTCGCCCGCCTCGCGGGTGCAGCCGCTGGTGTCGTCGCGCGGATAAAAATAAACGATGCACGACCCGATGGCCCACCTGGACAACGAAACGCCGTCGCCCTTCGGCATCGTCACGACCACGTCGGGGATTGGATCGCCTTCAGTCATCGTCGCCTCCTCGCGCGATCGCCGCCCAGCACGCCGCGATCTCCTGTCGCGTCGCGTCCAGCCTGGCAAGCACCGCCGTCCAGTCCGCCACGCCGATCGCCCGCGCCACCAGCGTCCGCGTTGCCGCGCCCGGCGCCTGGGCGTCGGGCGCAACCAGCCGCAGGGTGACCAGCAATCGAGACAGCAGGTCGTGCCCCTCGACCATCCCGGCGGGCAACAACCCTTCGCCGACCAGCGCCGCGATCGCTTGATCCAGCCTAGGATCAAGGCCCCTGTACTGGACGAGTTGGACGACGTGGACCGCAAACTCCAGATCTACGAGGCCGCCCGGCAGCATTTTTACGTCGATCGGCCCGGCCGGCGGCTTGTGCCTGGCCATTTCGTCGCGCATCGCGGCCGCTTCCGCCGGGACGTCACGCGCCGGACGCGCGCCGCCCAGCACGTCAGCGATAATCGCGGCGATCTCGTCCCGTATCGCCGCCGACCCGAACACCGGCCGGGCCCGCGTCAGCGCCATATGCTCCCACGTCCACGCCTGCTCCCGCCCATAGCGCGCGAACGAGTCGACCGACACGGCGAGCGGCCCCTTCGCCCCCGATGGCCTCAACCTAGTATCGACCGTGTATAGGGGCCCGGCCGCGGTCGCCACCGACAAAGCCGCCGTCACCCGCCCGGCCAGCCGATTGTAGTAGAGCGTCGCCCCCAGCGGCTTGACACCGTCGGACTCAGCCGTGAAATCGCCGCTAAACAGATAGATCAGGTCGAGGTCGGACGC
>CAXTRJ010000067.1:0-12049 GCA_964246585.1 uncultured Sphingomonas sp.
GACTTCTCGGCCAGCGTAACGCCCATCGAGCAGGTCACGATCACGTTCGATGTGGCCAACATCCTAGGCCAGCCGTTCCGAAATTATATCGATAGTGAACTGTATCCGCGCGATGTCCGCGTCGAGGGTCGCGTGTTTTCGCTCGGTGCGCGGTTCCGGCTGTGACCGGTGATAATCGAGTCATGATCGCAACGGTGGCGAGAACCGCCTTCACGGCACTTCTCGCCGTGCTAGCCTGCACGTCGTGCGCCGACGGACGGGGAGGAGCAGCGAATCCGCTCCCGGCTCAGGCCGAAGCTCAGGCTTCGACCTATATCAATCCCGTCCTTGACCGCGACTTCCCCGATCCGACCATTCTGAAGGCGCCCGACGGCTGGTACTATGCCTATGCCACGCAGGGTAAGGTGGACGGCGAGCAGCTTAACATTCAGCTCTCCCGCTCGCGCGATCTGGTGCACTGGAGCAAGCCGGCGGAAGCGCTGCCGGGACGGCCCGACTGGGCGGCGAATTCATTCTGGGCGCCGCACGTCATCCATGATCAGGCCGCGGGTCGTTATGTGATGTATTTCTCCGCGCAGCCGCCCGGGCCTGAGGGCAAATGTTTGGGAGTCGCTACCGCGCGCGCGCCCAACGGTCCTTTTGTGGCGCAGCCCAAGCCGCTGCTATGCGGCAAGGGTTTCGTCAACATCGATCCCATGGCCTTCGACGATCCACGAACCGGACAGCGACTCTTGTATTGGGGTTCGGGGTTCGAGCCGCTGAAGGTCCAGGCGCTCTCACCCGACCGCCTGACCTTTGCCGCCGGATCGAAACCCGTGGACGTGCTGGCGATCAACAAGGATCGCGATTACGACGGATTGCTCGAAGGAGCCTGGGTCGTCCAGCGCAACGGGTATTACTATCTTTTTTCGTCGGGCAATAATTGTTGCGGCATCGGCACACATTACGCCGTCATGGTCGCGCGGTCGCGCAGCGCCACCGGCCCGTTCGAGCGGTTGAGCACGGCGGCTGGAACCCGTAGCAGCACGATCCTGGTCCAGAACGCCGCGTGGAAGGGACCGGGCCATAACTCGATCATCACCGATGGTCGCGGTCAGGACTGGATCATCTACCACGCCATCCATCCGCGCGACCTCGCCGCGCTGAAGCCGGACACGCCGGATCTGTCGACGAACCGTGTCATGCTCATCGACCGCATCGTTTACCGGGATGGCTGGCCGCGCATCGAAGGTGGCAGTCCGTCTGCTGGGCGGGAACCAGCGCCAACGCCATGAATCGATTGAATCGCAATTGAGCTGCAGTTCTTTTTTGGCACCGACTCGGACCGACCACATCTGTCGCATGGATATCGTTCACAAGCTGACGGTCGGCGCTTGCCCGGTAGGTCGAAGATGGAGAGCATTATGAAGAAATACGGCGCACTGCTGCTGAGCGCCACCGCGCTCGTCATGCTCGCAAGCCCGGCGGATGCGCGCGATCGGTGGACGGAGCGGCAGGCGAACGACTGGTACGCGCGCCAGCCCTGGCTCGTAGGCGCGAATTTTACGCCTGCCACGGCAATCAACCAATTCGAAATGTGGCAGGCCGAGACTTGGGACCCCAAGCGCATCGATTACGAGCTTAGCCTTGCGCAGGGGATCGGCATGAACACGATGCGCGTATACCTCCACGACCAACTCTGGCAGCAGGACCCTGAGGGTCTCAAACGTCGCATTGGCGAGTTCCTGACGATCGCCGACCGTCGCGGGATTAAAACGCTGTTTGTGCTGTTCGACAGCTGCTGGGACCCGAACCCGAAGCTCGGTCCTCAGCATCCGCCGATCCCCGGTGTCCACAATTCGGGCTGGGTGCAATCGCCGGGTATGCCCGGCTTGCGCGACCGCGCCGGTTGGCCGAAGTACAAGGCGTACGTTCAAGGCGTGATCGGCGCTTTCGCTAAGGACGACCGCGTTCTCGGTTGGGACCTGTGGAACGAGCCGGATAACGGGGCCGACCAGTATAAAGGGCAGGAGGGCAAGGAGCCGTTGGTTCGCGCGTTGCTTGCGCAGGTGTTCGACTGGGCGCGCGACGCGGACCCTTCCCAGCCAGTGACCTCGGGCGTGTGGCTCGGCGAGGACTGGACGCCGGGCGGCAAAGGATCGCCGATGGAGAAGCTGCAGCTCGCGCAATCCGATGTCATAACGTTCCACGACTATAACTGGCCGGAGACGTTTGAGCGCCGGATCAAGCAGCTTCAGGGCTACAATCGCCCAATTCTGTGCACCGAGTACATGGCGCGAGGTAATGGCTCGACATTCGACGGCAGCCTGCCGATCGGCAAGCGTTACAATGTAGCGATGATGAATTGGGGCCTCGTCGACGGCAAGACTCAGACGCGTCTCCCTTGGGACAGCTGGCAGAAACCTTATGTTTTGGCCGAGCCGACTATCTGGTTCCACGAGGTCTTTCGTGCCGATGGTACACCGTATCGTACGGCCGAAACCGATTTGATCCGTCGAACCGCAGCTGCGCCCAAGGGCGTGGTGCCGATGCTATCGACATCGCCAGCTCTCCGTGTAGAGCGCTGACTGAACTGCTCGTCTGCTCGGGAAGTCTTCATCATATGTAGACCTTCGTAAGCGGACTGAACTGGTTTTGCTTATTACAAAAAAACGCAAACTATGAAATAGTGTTAACGATAAAATCGTTCTGGAAGCCTATGAACTTCGCCCGTGCATTTCTAACTTTATTACTCGCTTTGCCCGCCTTGCCCATGCAAGCGTTGGCTCAACAACGTGCGGCTTCGGTGATGGCAGATTTCGCAGTCCCCACCGAGCACCCTCTGATCAAAGACAAGATCGGCGTCTATCAAACGCCGTTCATGGGCACGCGCGGGTATCCGGCGCTCACCGCAATGGAACCCTTCTTGGCCGAAGCGGGTGTTCGCGACCTTCGCTACGAGGTCGCTTGGGGCAAGCCGGACGTTTTCGCTTTCCGGCAGGTAGGCGGAACCGCAGAGGCGCCGACCATCGACTTCACTTCCCTCGACCCGTTTGTGGCGATGTTGCATCGCGCACGCGTGCAGCCGCTTATCGCCGCCGGATACAATCCTCTTCCTCTACAGCACTGTTCCACGGACCTGACGCGTTGTTGGAAGGCGCCACCGTCGAACGACGCCGGATGGGCTTCGGTGCTCCGTCAGGTCTCCGCGCACTATGCAAAGGTTCTGGGAGTGGGCGGCCTGCAGTACGAGATGTGGAACGAGCCTGATATGGCTATTGGCGGGCGGCGTCTCTTCTTCACGGGAAGCATCGCCGACTACGGCCGCCTTTATAAATCAGGTGTCGAGGGCGTTCGGTCGGGTGCTGGAGAGGAAACGAGGGTCGGTGGCCCGGGTGTCGCTATCGACACCGAATTCCTCACGGAATCCGGCATGCTGGCCCAACCGTTCGACTTCCTTTCTATTCATGCCTATGCCAACTACGCGACGCAGATAGCTAGATTGCGCGAGGCCGCAGGCGCCAGCGGACCAGGCAGTCACGTAGCGCTCTTCGTGACCGAGTACGGCTCCTTTGAAGTCAGCGGCCCGCGCAACCCGCTGTACAGTTCGCATGTAGCCGCGATGCGCTTCTTTCAGGACGTCGAGAAAATGCTCGAGGATCCCGATGTGCCTAAAGTTTATTGGGCTCAGTGGGTCGACGACGATCTCGGCATGCTCGACTATCGCCTGCGCCGCAAGGCGATCTTCAACGCCTACACAATCTACCAGACCATGCTGCCGGTGGATCGCGTCCGGACAACAGTCTCCGGCAAAGGCATCGGGAGCATGGCTTCAGGCGATGAGCATACGGCCGGCGTGGTGGTCTGGAACAGTTCTGCAGAGGCTCGTAAAGTCACCGTGACGCTCCGCAACCTGCCATTTGCGAGAGGCGTCGGCACACAGTGGTTCATAGACAGCAAACATGCGAGCCTTGCCGATGGAGCTCCCGAAAAACTGACTGCTGGCGGCGACTCCCAGATGGCTGTACAAGCTCACAGCGCAACTTGGACCGGCGTCGTAGAGGCGCAATCGCTGGTTTACGTGCACGCGACCGATGGGCAGGGCGCTTCCAGTCTGCAGCCGAACCGGATCGGCGCCTACGCTGGAAATCGTTATTACTTTTCAGCCCGTCCCAGCCATGCCTTTGCGAACTTCGATCCTTTCACGTCAGTAGCGCGGCTCAGCATGGGCGGCACCGACACCGGCACGGCTGTAGTCGGCAACAGCTATGATGTCACTGGCCCGGCGGTCATGTTAAATGTGGAAGTCGCCAAGACGGGCCCCTTCCAAAAGCTTTCCGAAAACAGCGTCTTTGGTGTCCGCATCGATTTCCAGGCCCGCTCGGGTGCCTACAGCAAATCGGTCTTGTATACCGATGGGCTTAACGATCCAGCACGCTCCCTCGCCCTTCCCTGGGGTACCGGCAAAGCCGCCGTGGATCAGGTGCGTCATTATGTAGGGCCGAAGTTCCGGGTGCGTTTAGCTGCCGATGCTCCCGAAGATTGGAACGGCCGGCGGATCATCATCACGCCGCTCCTGGCGGACGCCGGCGCAGGATCGCGCGCTCGAATCCGCTTCACCTTGGCGCATTAGATGCGTAGCTTCATCGTCGGTGTTTGCACCTGCCGTTCAACTACCAGCCTCGCCGTGTCCGTTTTCGCCGATGGGATGTGATGTTTCGCCCGCCCGTTCGGTGAACGCGTCCGCCGCGCGGTAAGCTGGTTGGCGACATGAGGTGATAGGAAGCGGGGTGAGGATGCGCTGTGCCATGGTAGCGACGTCAGTTCTGCTGGCCGTTCCTTCCGCTTCGCCCACGATGGCGGCCCCGCAGGCGAAAATGGCCGCAATGCCCCTTGATGAAACGGCGCTCGCGCAGCGCTTTTTCGGCAACGACGCACCTTGGTATCGGGGCAACATTCCCTTCTTCGAGTCCTCCGACCCCAGGCTCGACCGCGTCTACTATTACCGTTGGCGGTTATACCGTGCACATCAACGCGATTTGGGTCCGCTCGGTTACGTCACCACCGAATTCCTTGACGACGTCGAGTGGCAGCGCCAGCCCTACGCAACCATCAGCGCGGCGATGCACCACCATATCAACGAGGGTCGTTGGCTGCGAGACCGGCGCTACCTCAACGACTATATCGATTACATGTACGACCGCGGCGGCATTGACCGCCGCTACACGGAGGCGGTGGCCGACGCGGTCTGGAACAAATACACGGTCGACGGCGACCGCGCTTTCGCGCTCAAACATCTTTCCGCGATGAAGCGCGTCTATGCGAGCTGGGACGACCGCTTCGACGCGGCCAAGGGGCTCTACTGGATCGAGCCGCTCCAGGACGCGACGGAGAACACGATCGCGTCGATCGATGCGTCCGGCGGGACCAACGGCTTCACCGGCGGAGACGCGTTCCGCCCGTCGATCAACAGCTATCAATTCGCCAACGCTCGCGCGATCGGCCGCCTAGCGGCGATGGCCGGCGACGCGGCAACCGCTCACGTCTACGAAGCCAAGGCCGCCGACCTCCGCGCACGCGTTCAGCGGAGCCTGTGGAACCCCCGCTTCGGCCACTTTGTCGACCGTTACAAGGTCACCAACCAGCACGTCAGCTACTGGAACTTCATTCGCGGCCGCGAGCTCGTCGGCTTCGTCCCTTGGGCGTTCGGCTTGCCCGCCAATGACGGGCGGTTCTCGAACGCCTGGTCGCACCTTCTCCGCCCAGACCGCTTCGCCGGCCCGGCGGGGCTTCGGACGGTGGAGCCGTCTTACGAGCATTACATGCGCCAGTACCGCTTCGATCCGTCAGGCAGCGGACTTCCCGAATGCCAGTGGAACGGCCCCGTCTGGCCCTACCAAACCACGCAGGTGCTGGTCGCGATGGCCAATATCCTCAACGATTACGAGCAGCAGGTCGTCGACCGGTCGGACTATGCCCGACTGCTGCGCCAATACGCTGACCTTCATTATCAGGGTGATAGGCTCGATTTGGAGGAGAATTACTACCCCGACACGGGTAGGCCCATCGTCGGCCTACAGCGCAGCCATCACTATAATCACTCTGCCTTCACCGACCTGATCGTCAGCGGCCTAGTCGGCCTGCGCCCGCGCGCCGACGACGTTCTGGAGGTGAACCCGCTCGTCCCGGTCGATCCCAACGACCCGCAGCACCTTCGCTGGTTCGCACTCCAGGACGTGCCGTACCATGGCCGGCTGGTCACGATCACCTTTGACGTTGACGGAACGCGATACGGTCGCGGTGCGGGAATGCGCGTGATGGTCGACGGCGCGGAGGTCGCGCGCGCGCTGACGCTCGCACGGCTGACCGCGCGCATAGCGGCGCGCCCGCTACGGCCTATCGCGCGCGCGTCCAACCTAGCTGCCACCTTGGCACCGGGCGGATTTCCCAAGGCGAGCGCGTCGGTGAACGATCGGCCGGAAACGGTGCATGACGCGATCGATGGGCGAGTGTGGTTTTTCTCGGAACCGCCCAACGGTTGGACCACCGCCGGGTCAAAGGCTCGCGAGGAGTGGTTCGCCGTGGACTTCGGCAAGCCCGTCCGCGTAGCCTCGGCCGAACTCGCCTTCGCCGACGACGGGGGCTACTTTACGGCCCCCGCCGACTACAGACTACAGGCCTGGACCGGCGTTGCCTGGCGAGATGTGGGGGGCACGGCCGAGGTGCCGCTCGCCAACGGCGTCACCCGCGCGCGCTGGCCCCTTCTGGAGACATCGCGCGTACGCCTAGTCATCCAGCCGCAACGCGGGCGCGCCGTGCGTCTCGCCGAGTTGAAGCTGTTCTGACAATCTAACGCCAAATGCTGTCTTCCGAACCATGGAACGAGCCGGGTCTGCGGCAGGTCAGCGATGCGAGCGAGGGCGCCTGCAGGTCGACGTCGTTGAGCTTGGCGGTGCGATCATCTCTGCCTTTCCGCGTTATCGCATCCTGGACCGGCGCCGGTGGGTGTCGGTAGAGGGTGGCGACCAGCAGATCACCGTTGTCGTGCGTGATCGTGGCGGATCCTACTCAACTACTAACCTCGCGTCGTGTAGCGGTATAGACAAAGTGCTTGAAAGCGGCTGTCGGCGCGAGATGAACGCATGTCTGCTTCTGGGATGCAGCTGAGCGCCGCTGAACGTCTACAACTGGGTCTTGGTGCGCGGCAGAGCAACCGGACACCAGTTCAACGCGCAAGCTCAATGAATGCCGCATTCCGCGCGCGGGCATCCTTCACCAAGGGCGACAGGCGGACTCGCTGGCGATTGAGCCCCTCGATCTCTCCATTCACGAGCTGGGTGAGATAGCGCGACACCTGGTTCATCGGCGAGTAGCGCTCGTCGTAATCGCGCCGGCCGGGCTTCTTGAACTCGATCAGCATGACGCGTTTCAGCGGCTCGTCACCGTCCATTCCAAGGTCGTGTAGCCGATCCCAGACGAGGACGTCGGGGCGCTCTGTGCTGGTCACGTCGGCCACCAGCTGGGAGACGGGCACGTCCGACGCGAAATACTTGGCGAAGGTGAGCCGCTCGTCGACGACCCAAAGGTCGTGGTCCGACACTTCGATACGGGACGGATCGTCGCCCCGGACCCGCATCGGGCAGATGAACTGGTGCAGCGTCTCTTCCAAGTGGAAGGCGTCCCGCGTTTCATCGACATCCCGCACTCGGGCGATGAGAAGGTCCATAACGTTCAGGACCAGCTTGCGACGCAGCACGTATTTCGTGAGCTGCCGCTGCTCCTCGGCCTTCACGTCGTCCGCGGCGGCGCGGACCAGTTCGGCGAAGTCGCCCGACAGCGCCTCGCCCGAGCCGAGCTTGGCGACGACGTCCTGAACCCGCCGGTTGCGATCGACATCGCGGCGTATCCGCGTCGGGATCAGCGCTGCGGCGAACTGCTCGGCCTTCACCGCGTTGCGCGGCGTCCGCTCGAGCAGCTCGCTGGGCGCGGCGAAGCCGAAGGAGGGGTATTCGCTGAGGAAGGAATGCATGGTCTCCAGCCGCGTCGCATCGAAGGCCGCCACCTCGGTCCCGATCGCCTACTCCGACACGGCCTTCGAACAGGCCTTGGTGATTTGGTCGGCGACCTCTTCGTTGAAGTTGAAATTCGTGCGTTCCTGATTGACGCGCTCGTCCAGGAACTCGCCCGTGACGCAGCCATGATAGACCGACTGGCCGTCGTCGCCGAAGCGTCCAAGGCCGATCAAACCGTCGATCTTGCGCGTCGACACCGTGCGGCCGTTGGCGATGAGATGAAGCTGGTGGTTGCCGTCGAAGTCGGCACTGGCGGCTTTGTTGAAGATGAAGTGGTCGACATGCAGGTTGCCGAAATCGTCGGTTGCGACGTCCGAGCTGCCCCGCTCCTCAATCAGCAAGTCCCGGATGGCGCCCGGGAAGGCTACCGATCGCTCGCCGATCGTCACGGTCACGGGCGGCGATTGGCCGAGAATGAATTCGGCTAGGAAATGCGAACCGAAGTGACGGATGATCGTGTCGGCGCGGGTCGGGAACTTGGATTGGTAGGCAGTTCCCCTGAGGCCACGGAACCGGATCGTGGTGCCGATCTGCGCGGACTCGGGTGCGAGTTCCTCGATTGCATGCTGCTGGATCTGCTCATCGCGCGCGAGCGCAAATTCGAAATAGCGCCGATAGAGCTTGCCGTCCTCACGGTAGGTGCTGGTGACGGTCACCGCGTTGAAGGCGTCCAGCCAGAGCAGCCGCCCGATGCCCTTGCCCCCTCGGTTGCTTCTAAAATCGGTGTCGGTCGTCAGGAACGCTCCAAACCGATCGGTATCCAAACCGACACCCGTATCGGCAACGACGAACTCGTGCTCGCCAGGCGACGCCGCGAGCGTGATATCGATGTCGATACGGCCGATGCTAGGCGGGCGCTCACCAGCATCATCGACCGCATGCATACCATTGCTGACCGCTTCGAAGAGCGGCTGTAATGCCTCGGCCGCGCCCGTCGGCTTGGGCAGTCGGCGCACACGATTGATGATGTCACCAGCAAGCGACGGCATTTTGACCCCTCGACCGAACCTTAGCGGAGTCGCCTCGCCGCGCCAATCGTCAGCAATTGGCATACCGCACCACGCGCGGGCCGCTTCGGCGCACCCCGTCCTGATTCGGGCTGAAATCGAAAACTTGAATGAACGGCTGGTTTCAGGAAACGAAAAAAACCGAGTCAATGGCCGAAAATGGGTCGAGTCAAATTCGCCCGCTCACCCCACCCCCTCCGCCGCACCTCTCCGCGCCACCCAAACCACGTGCCGCGCGCCCTTGCCCAAAGCGGTGGCGCGGACCGCTACCTCCTCCACCGCGAACCCGGCCGTCCTCAACCGTGCGGTGAATCGCCTGTCCGCCGCCGACGACCACACCGCCAGCACGCCGCCCGCGCGCAATCCCCGATACGTCGCGCGCAGCCCCGCCTCGCCATAAAGCCAGTCGTTCCCCGGCCGGGTCAGCCCATCGGGACCGTTGTCGACGTCGAGCAGGATCGCATCCCATCCGCCCGCGCGGATATGCTCGCCGACATCGCCCGCCACGATCGTCAGCCGGGGGTCGGCCAGACCGTCGCCGAACACCGCCGCCATTGGCCCGCGCGCCCAGGCGATCACCGCCGGCACCAGTTCGGCGACGGTGACGCGGGCGCCGCCGCCCAGCTCGGCCAGCGCCGCGCGCAGCGTGAAGCCCATGCCGAGCCCACCGATCAGCACCGCAGGATCCGGCCTCGGCCCCATCGCCGCGCTGGTCAGCCGGGCGAGCGCCTCCTCCGATCCCGACATACGGCTGTTCATCAGCTCGTTCCCGCCGAGCATGATTGAGAATTCCGCGCCGCGCCGGAACAGCCTGAGCGGCTCGCGGCCGCCAGGGACGGGGGCGGTGTCGATCAGTTCGCGGGGGACCATCACGGGTGCTCCAACCACAACGATCGAAAGCTGAACATCCCCCTCCGTTCGCCCTGAGCTTGTCAAAGGGCCGGTCTTCTCTCCAACCTCAGAAAAGACGAGGCTTCGACAAGCTCAGCCCGAACGGGAAGGGGGAGGCGTCGCACCGCGCCGTCATTTGCTCTTGGCCGAAATCGCTGTCCTACAACGAACGTATCTGGTTCGTGTTCTCTTCAACCGAGGAGGGCATCATGACCATCGACCAACTCATCGACGCGGTGATCGATCGCGAGGGCGGCTTCACCGACCACCCCGCTGATCGTGGCGGCGCGACCCGTCACGGCATCACCGAAGCGGTGGCCCGCGCGCAGGGTTATCACGGCGCGATGCGGCAGCTGCCGCGCGACGTCGCGGCGGCGATCTACCGCCGGCTTTACTGGCTCCGTCCCGGCTTCGACCGCGTCGCGACGCGCGCGCCGCTGGTCGCCGCCGAGCTGTTCGACACCGGCGTCAACATGGGCCCGGCGGTCGCCGTCACGTTCCTCCAGCGCGCGCTCAACGCGCTCAATCGCGGCGCCAGCGACTATCCCGACCTGGCGCTCGACGGCCAGGTCGGCCCGCGCACGCTCGCCGCGCTCGACGCGTTCCTCGCCACGCGCCCGCGCGGCCAGACCGTGCTCGTGAAAGCGATCGAGGCGCTTCAGGGCGAGCGCTACGTCGCGCTCGCCGAACGCCGCCCGGCCAACGAGGCGTTCCTCTACGGCTGGCTCGCGAACCGCATCGCGGCGGGTACGTAGCGTGAACTTAGACAAGTTCCGACCTGTTTTCCGCAGCTGGGAGCATGGCCGCGGGCCCGATCCGCGGCCGACCGGCGAACCAACACGGTTGACCTCCAGGCGTTACCTACCGTTACCTTCTTTCCATCAGGAGCATAGCGCATGAGCATCATCGAAGGCCTGATCGCCCCCGTCGCGGGGCTGCTCGACCGCATCATCCCCGATCCCAAGCAGCGCGACCTCGCCAAGCTCGAATTGCTGAAGCTGGAGAACAGCCAGGAGCTGGAACAGGTCCGCGTGCGGATCGCGGCGGTCGTCGCCGAAGCGCAAGCCGCCGATCCCTGGACCAGCCGCGCGCGCCCCAGCTTCCTCTACGTCATGTACGTGCTCTTGCTGTGGTCGATCCCGATGGGCCTGATCGCCGCCGTCCGCCCCGGCATGGCCGACGCAATCGCGCGCGGCATGAACGCCTATCTCGCCGGCATCCCGGAGCCGCTCTACGCGCTCTTCGGCACCGGCTATCTCGGCTACACCGTCGCCCGCGAATGGGGCAAGGCGAAGGGGCACTAGGCATCACATCCTAGACCTAAGATGGTTCACGCGAAGGCGCGAAGGCGCGAAGCAGGTCTAGGCGCGTCACCTCCGATCGCAGCCCGCGCGAAGCGCCTTCAACCCTTCTCTTCGCGCCTTCGCGCCTTCGCGTGAACCTACTCCAGCCGCTCCGCGGCAGCCAAACAGTGTTGCACCCGCCCCCTCGAACCCTACATCGCGAAGATGAGTTCCGACCCCCACGCCATGCCCGTCTGGCACGGCACCACCATCCTCTCCGTCCGCCGGGGCGGCCGCGTCGTCGTCGCCGGCGACGGCCAGGTCTCGATGGGCCAGACGGTGATGAAGCCCAACGCTCGCAAGGTTCGTCGCCTCGGCGGCGACGGAAAGGTGATCGCCGGGTTCGCCGGCGCCACCGCCGACGCCTTCACCCTGTTCGAGCGGCTGGAGCGCAAGCTCGAACAGCATCACGGGGCACTGCTCCGCGCCTCGGTCGAGCTGGCCAAGGACTGGCGAACCGACAAATACCTCCGCAACCTGGAGGCGATGATGATCGTCGCCGACCGCGACGTGACGCTGATCCTGACCGGCAACGGCGACGTGCTGGAGCCCGAAGCCGGGATCGCCGCGATCGGCTCGGGCGGCAACTACGCGCTGGCGGCGGCCAAGGCGCTGGTCGACTACGAGGCCGACGCCGAGACCGTCGCGCGCAAGGCCATGGCGATCGCCGCCGAGGTCTGCGTCTACACCAACGACCGGCTCGTGGTGGAAACGATGGAAGCGGCCACCTAAGCTCCCCTCCCGCAAGCGGGAGGGG
>CAXTRJ010000068.1:0-11603 GCA_964246585.1 uncultured Sphingomonas sp.
GGGCGAAGCCGATCGGCGGCGCGGCGAACGCCTGCGCCACCGCGTCGGCGGCGGCGTCGTGGCGCGCGGCGAAGCCGGCCTGGAAACCGGCGCGGGCGGGCTCAAACATAGTCGTCCTCGCCGCCGCCCATCTGGATGGTGCCGTCCTTGGCCAGCGCGCGGGCGATCGCGATGATCGCCTTTTGCGCCTCCAGCACCTCCGACAGCTTCATCGGCCCACGCGCCTCCATCTCGTCGCGGATGCCGTCGGCGGCGCGCGCCGACATGCAGCCGAGGAAGCGCGCGCGCGCGCTTTCGTCGACACCCTTCAACGCCCGTGTAAGCAGGTCGCCGTCGATCTGGCGGATCAGCGTGCCGAGGTTCTTGTCGTCGAGTTCCAGGAGGTTGTCGAAGACGAACATCGCCTCCTCGATCGCCTTGGCGGTCTCGCGGTCGATCTTGAACAGCTTGGGCATGACCCGCTGCTCGGTCGCCTTGCGCGCGCCCGACAGGATCTTCGCGGCTTCGCGCGTGCCGCCGAGGACGAGGCCGGCGGGTTGCGCCGAGGAAGTGGTGCGCGTCGCCAGCAGCTCGCGTAGCGTCTCGATCGCGTCGGGGGTGACCGGGCCCAGCCGGGCGATACGGTGGAGGATCTCGGGCTGCGCCGCGTCGGGCAGCAGTTCAAGAACCTGGCCGCCGACGGCGGGATCGAGATTGGCGATCAGTACGGCGGCGATCTGCGGATGCTCCTTTTCGATCATCGCCGCGATCTCGCCGGCGTCGAGCCAGTCGAGCAGTTCGAGCTGGCAGGCGTCGGCGGGAGGCGTGATGTGCGCCAGCACGCTGTCCGCCTTGGCGGGGCCGAGCGCGCGGTTCATCACCGCGGTGATCTGCGGCTTGGGGTCGAAGCCGATGGCGGTACGCTCGCGCGCCCGGTCGACGAAGTCGTCGAGCACGTCCTCGACCTCCTGCTCGCTGACATCGGCGACGGCGAACATCGCCTTGCCCAGCTGGCGGACCTCGTCGGGGTCGAGTTTCTGCAGGATGGCGGCGGCTTCCTCCTCGCCGACCAGCATCATCAGCACCGCGGCGCGCTCGACGCCGGTGTAGCTGCGGAGAGCGGCTTCCATCAGCGCGCGTCCGCCTTGATCATGTCGCGCACCGCCAGCGCGGCGCGCGTCGGGTTGTCGCGGGTGAAGCCGCGCACCGCGCCTATGCGATCGTCATAGCCGCGCGTCCCCTCGAGCTGGTCGAGGCTGACGGGGGCGGGCGGCGCCGCGCCGTCCGCGCCGGCTTCGCCCGCTGGGGCGGCGAGCGCCGCCTGCGGCATCGCATCCTCGCGCTTCTTCATCAGCGCCTTGGCCAGCGGGCGGACGCCGAGCAGGAGCACCATCAGCGCGATGATCAAGGCGGTGGCGTTGCGCGCCAGCACCGGCAGCCAGGCGTTGTCGTACCAGGCCGGGCCGTCGGCGACCGCGTCGGTGCCGGCGAACTTGCGGGAGATCACCGTCACTTGGTCGGCGCGGCCCTGGTCGAAGCCGACCGCGCTTTTCACCAAGTCGCTGATCTGGTTGATCTCCATGGCGGTGCGGCGCCCCTTGTCGGGCTCGCGCAGCAGCACCGCGACCGACAGCCGCTTGACCGCGCCGGGCGCGGCGCGCGTCACCGAGACCTCCTTGCCGAGGTCGTAGGCGCGCTGGAACTGGTCGGACTGCTTCATCGGGTCGGGCGCGGGGCCGCCGGCGACGGCCGGGACGCCGGGATCGCCGTTCATCGGCTGGGGCGTCTGCAACGTGCTGGCCGGCGGCGGCGTGTTCGACAGCGCGCCGGGGATGCCGCCGGGGGCGGTGCCGCCCTGCTGGTTTCCGGTCCACTGGCCGGTCTCGGCGCGTAGCGTCCCCTGTTTTTCATAGCTTTCGCGGGTCGCCTGGCTTTCGTCGAGATTGATGTCGGCTTGGACCTCGGCGGTGAAGTTGCCGGCGCCGATCAGGGGCGTGAGAAGTTGGGTCAGCTGGGCGCGGTATTTGTCCTCGACGCGGCGCTGGAAGTCGATCCGGGCGTCGCCGCCGCCGCTGGCGCCGCCGGGCTTGGTCAGGAGCGCGCCCATCTGATCGACGACGGTCACGCCCTCGGGCTTCATGCCGGGCACCGACGAGGCGACGAGGTTGACGATCGAGCCGACCTGCGCGTCCGACAGCGAGCGCCCGGACTGGAGCGTGAGGACGACCGACGCCGACGGCGCCGCCTTGTCGCGGACGAACACGGTGTTTTCGGGCACGGCGAGATGGACCCGCGCCTCGGCGACGGCGTCGATCTCCTCGACCGAGCGCGCCAGTTCGGTCTCGCGCGCCTGGCGCAGGC
Organism: uncultured Sphingomonas sp.; assembly: GCA_964246585.1. Lineage (GTDB taxonomy): Bacteria > Pseudomonadota > Alphaproteobacteria > Sphingomonadales > Sphingomonadaceae > Sphingomonas. The sequence continues at coordinate 2,341 of CAXTRJ010000068.1, forward strand.
GCTCGCCCTCGACGGCGCGGCTCACGCCCATCGGCAGCTGGTCGAGGATGGCGTACCCGCCCGGCGTCGCCTTGGGCAGCCCGTGACTGGCCAGCAGCATCCGGGCGCGGGAGAAATCGTCCTCGGCGACGGTCAGCGCGCCGGTGCCCTCGTCGACGGCCGCGTCGATATTGGCTTGGCCGAGCGCGGCGGTCACCGCCGCCTTGTCGGCGTCGGGCAGCCCGGAGAACAGGGTCTTCTGCGGCGGCGTCGAGAGCGTCGCCCAGGCGAGCGCGGCGGCGCCGACCAGGCCGACCATCATCGCCATCGGCAGGCTTCGCCGGACCGCCGGCTGCGCCAGCACGCCGCCGATCTGCTTCAACGGGTTGGCGAAGCGCTCGGGCGGCAGAATCGTCTGCGCGGGGGTGGTGGTGAGGGCTGTGCTCATCGCATTACACCGGCATGCTCATGATGTCCTTGTAGGCGGACAGCAGCTTGTTGCGGACCTGGAGCGTCGTCTCGAAGCCGATCGACGCTTCCTGGCGGGCGAGCATCACCTTGGCGATGTCGACCGTCTCGCCGCGTTCGTACGCGGCGGACAGCGCGCCGGCGCGGTTCTGCCCCTCGTTGACGCTTTTCAGCGCCTGTTCCATCGACGAGGCGAAGCTCGCCGGCTCGGACGCGACCGGGGCGGGCGCGCCGGCGGCGGCGTTGGCGCGCGACAGCGCCTGGTTGTTTTCCAGGATCTGCGCGCGGAGCGCCATGACGCGGTCGATGCCGCCGGCGGGGCCTACCGCGCTCATGCGCTCATCGCCCGGGTGATGTCGTCACCCTGTTCGCGCGCCTTGGCGAGACGGTAGCGGAGCGTGCGTTCGGAGATGCCGAGACGCTTGGCGGTCTCGATCCGGCTGCCGCCGCATTGGCGCAATGTCTCGCGGATCGCGGCGAACTCGCTCATCTGGACGACCTTTCCGAGCGTGGAGGGCTCGTCGTTGGCGGCGAGGTCGCGCCGGGTCGCGGCGGGACGGTCGAAGACGATGTGGTGCGCCTCGATCGTGTCGCCGCCGGCGAACAGCAGCGCGCGCTGGATCACATTCTCCAGCTCGCGGACGTTGCCGGGCCAGTCGTGACGGCCAAGCGTCGCGATCGCGTCCGCGCTCGGCCAGGGGACGACGTCGCGGTTGCCGGCGTGGCGCAGGATCATCGTCGCGGCGAGCGCGGGAATGTCGCGCGGCCGATCGGCCAGCGGCCTGGTCGTCAGCGGGAAAACGGACAGGCGATAGTAGAGGTCGGCGCGGAAGCGGCCGGCGGCGACCTCGTCCTGGAGGTCGCGGTTGGCGCAGGCGACGACGCGGACGTCGATCGGCTGCGGCACGGAGGCGCCGATCGGCACCACCTCGCGCTCCTGCAGCACACGGAGCAGCTTGGCCTGGAGTTGCAACGGCATCTCGGCGATCTCGTCGAGCAGCAGCGTGCCGCCGTTCGCCGCGCGGAAGAAGCCCTCGCCGCCCGACGACGCGCCGGTGAACGCGCCCTTCTGATGACCGAACAGCAGCGCCTCCAGCATCGTCTCGGGCAGCGCGGCGCAATTGATCGCGATGAACGGGCCGGCGGCACGCGTCGACTTGGCGTGGATGAAGCGGGCGAGCACTTCCTTGCCGGTGCCGGTCGGGCCGTTCACCAGCACGGTGATGTCGGCCTGCGCTACCCGCTCGGCCAGCGTGAACAGCGCCAGGCTTTCCGGGTCGGCGGCGGTGGGGAGGTCGGCCCCGGCGATCAGCGCGCGGGCGAAGGCGTGGCCGACCGCGCTGTCGTCGTCGGCGAAACCGACGCGCGCCGGGCAGCCGTCCCGCGCCGGCGTCACGCCGCGCGCGCCTTCCGCGATCAGAACCGTGCGCGCCGGCGAGGGCGTGACCTCGCCGTCGGTCGCCAGGAACAGGTCGCCGGCTTGCGGCCGGGCGCCGTCGACGCCGACCGCGAAACCTTGCGCGCGGAGCGAGGACAGGAGCGGGTAGTGGCGTTGGCGGAGACGTTCGGTAGGCCAGATCGTCGGCATCGGTGATCCTCGTGTCGGACCCCGCGAATGCCCCGCCGCTGGTAAAGAGGTGGTTAAAGCGGTTGCCGGCCGGCAGAAATCTTCCGGGCGCGGCCCGCGCCCTCGCGACACGCCCCCGTGACGCGCGCGCGCGAGGGGCGGCGTCCGGTGGGCGGGCGAGGGCCGACCGGCAACCCGACCGGCAAATAAACGCCGCCGACCGGCTAAATCCCGCCGCCGCATTGCCGTTTCTCCTCTTGGCAGCTCGGAACCATCGCCAGGGGGCGGCGGCGGGATCGCCACAGGAGATCACCAATGACCGTTATCGGAACCAACGTCGCGTCGCTGCGTGCGGCCAATGCCTCGTCCATGGCGCAGAAGTCGCTGTCGACCGCCATGGAGCGCCTGTCGACCGGCAAGCGCGTCAACTCGGCCAAGGACGACTCGGCCGGCCTCGCCATCGCCTCGTCGATGACGTCGCAGCTGCGCGGCATGACGCAGGGCATCCGCAACGCCAACGACGGCATCTCGATGGCCCAGACCGCCGAAGGCGCGCTCGACGAAGTCACCAACATGCTGCAGCGGATGCGCGAGCTGGCGGTGCAAAAGGCCAACGGCACCTATTCGGAAGCCGACATCGACAACATCGAGGCCGAGCAGGGCTCGCTCGCCAGCCAGATCGACAAGATCATCGACAACACCGAGTTCAACGGCAAGAAGCTGTTCACCGGCGCGGCCGGCGGCACCGGCGACGACACCGTCAGCATTCAGGCGGGCGCCAACACCGACGACACGATCGATATCGACTTCGGCAACCTGTCGACCGACACCGACCTGCTCGCCGTCGTCAGCGCGACGGGGACCGCGCCCACCGCGGCGACGATCGCCAACTATGACGACGCGATCTCGGCGGTGACGACGGTGCGCTCGACGCTGGGTTCGGCGCAGAACCAGCTGGAGTCGGCGGTCAACAACCTCAACAGCAACGTCGCCAACCTGTCGGACGCGCGCAGCCGGATCGAGGACGCCGACTTCTCGGCGGAGACCGCCAACCTCGCCAAGGCGCAGATCCTGAGCCAGGCGTCGACCGCGATGCTCGCCCAGGCGAACCAGAGCCAGCAGGGCGTGCTCTCGCTGCTGCGATAAAACGGACAGCCGGCCTCGGCACCGCCCCCCACGGGTGTCGGAGCCGGCCGCGCCTTCCCAACCGAAGGCGAAAGAGGGTCCCGGCGGGTCAGCCGCCGGGGCCTTTTCGCCCGCGCGCGTTTTTTTCCTAAAGGTCGTCGATCGGCGGCCGTTTCCTGCATCACGACGGACTCGACCTTCGCCCGGGGGCGGCGGGGAGCGTCAGGATAGCATGGAGACGGACAATGACCGTTATCGCAACCAATATCTCGTCGCTGCGCGCCGCCAACGCCTCGACGCTGGCGCAGCGCTCGCTGTCGACCGCCATGGAGCGGCTGTCGACCGGCAAGCGGATCAATTCGGCGAAGGACGACGCCGCCGGCCTCGCCATCGCGTCGTCGATGACCGCGCAGGTCCGCGGCATGAACCAAGGCGTGCGCAACGCCAACGACGGCATCTCGATGGCGCAGACCGCCGAAGGCGCGCTGGACGAAGTCACCAACATGCTGCAGCGGATGCGCGAGCTGGCGGTGCAAAAGGCCAACGGCACCTATTCCGTCGACGACGTCGCCAACATCACCGCCGAACAGAACGCGCTGGCGACCCAGATCGACAAGATCGTCGACAACACCGAATTCAACGGCAAGAAGCTGTTCACCGGGGAAGCCGGCGGCACCGGCGACGACACCGTCAGCATCCAGGCCGGGGCGAACACGATCGACGCGATCGAGATCGATTTCGGCAACCTGTCGACCAACGCCGACTTGGCCAAGGTGGTGACCGCGGGCGCATCGGTCGCCGCCGCGACGCTGGAGGACTATGGCGACGCGATCGCCGCGATCGCGACGCAGCGCGCGACGCTGGGTTCGGCGCAGAACCAGCTGGAGTCGGCGGTCAACAACCTGACCTCGAACGCGACCAACCTGTCGGACGCGCGCAGCCGGATCGAGGACGCCGACTTCTCGGTCGAGACCGCCAACCTCGCCAAGGCGCAGATTCTGAGCCAAGCGTCGACCGCGATGCTGGCCCAGGCGAACCAGAGCCAGGAGGGGGTGCTGTCGCTGCTGCGATAAGCGCGCTCCAAGCGGGATCGGGAACCCCGGCGGTCGAGAGGCCGCCGGGGTTTTTCGTTGCGCGATGATCGGAGCATCGGGCCATTCACGCTGGCTACGGAGAGTAGCGGTCGCTCACACCCTACTCGTCACCCCAGTGAAGGCTGGGGCCGCGTCGTTCAGGCCGGTGTTTCCACGCCGATGTTGGTCGATCCGTGCCGCGGATACGCGGTCACACCGATGTAGAGCGCGCGTGCGGTTCGTTGGTTCAACCGCCGCGGATCATCCATCCGGCGTAGCGCCTGTCGATGGAGATGCCAGCCTTCGCTGGCGTGACGCAAGGAGGCATGGCGGAAGCAGGCAGGACGGGCGAAGAGGCAAGGCGGCGATAGGCGCGACGTATTCGTACGCGCGGCTATCCCCGCCGGATCATCGCCTTTTTCAGCCGGGCGTGGGCCGCGGCCTTGATCTGGCAGACGCGGGCCGAGCCGACGCCGAGCACCTGGCCGATCTCCTCGAGGTTCATTTCCTCGAGATAGTAGAGCTGCACGACCAGCGCCTCGCGCTCGGGCAGCGCCGCGACGGCGGCGGTCAGCGCCTGACGCTGGTCGGCCTCGGCGAGCTGCTCGAAGGCGTCGGGCTCGTCGCTGGCGAACCAGGGCAGGTCGTCCTGGTAGACGTCGTCGACCGATTCGAAGCGGATCGCCTCGGCGGTGGCGTAGTCGGAGCGCAGCTTGTCGACGCCCACGCCCAGCCGTTCGGCGATCGCCGCCTCGGCCGGCGCGCGGCCGGACTCGGCGGTCAGCGCGGCGATCGCCTGGGTATAGAGGCGGCGGCGCTTCATCGCGCCCCGCGTGCTGGTCGCCTGGCGGCGGAGCTCATCGATCATCGCGCCGCGTACGCGCGTCGCGGCGTATTGGCGGAACGTCGCGGCGCCGCGATCCTCAAACGCGGCGGCGGCCTCGACCAGCGCGACCAGCCCGACCTGGACGAGATCCTCGACCTCGACGACGCTGCTCATCGAGCCATGGACGTGCCAGGCGAGCCGGCGAACCAGCGGCAGATGCTGGCGCACGAGCGCGTCGGCGTCGCGGCCGGAGCGCGCGGGCGGGCTGTACGTCAGGGGCGCGTGGACGCTCATGCCGCCAACGCCTGGGGCATCAGGTGCCCGGCTTGCGCCGGGTGGGGCGCGCCGATCACGGCGACGACCTCGACCGACTTGTCCTCGGGGACTTCGAAAAAGCTCATGACTGGGGTATCCGGTAGGCAGGTTCGGACGAGTTTGCGGATGGCGAGGCGGATCGCCGGCTGGACCACCAGCGCGAACGGCTTGGCCTCGGCGACCAGCGGCGCGGCCGCTTGTTGCAGCGCGTCAACGATGCGGCGGCCGAGATCGGGCTCGATCGCGTGACGGCGCGACGGATCGGCGCGGATCGCCTGGCCGAGCAGCCCTTCGAGCCCGCCCTCCAGCGTCATCACGCGGAGCGGCTCGCGCACGCCGCACAGCTTCTGGATGATCAGCGGGCCGAGGTCGGGGCGGATCGCCTCGATGATCTCCTCGGCGTCCTGCGTCCTGGGCGCGACGGCGGCGACGGCGGCGGCGATGCGGCGAAACTCCTTGAGCGGGATCCCCTCCGCCAACAGCCCGCGCAACACCTGCGTCAGCACGGTCAACGGCAGCGGCTGCGGGCAGAGCGAGGCGACCAGCTGCGCCGCCTTTTCCTTCAAGCCGTCGAGCAGCGACTGGACCTCGTCGGGGCCGAGCAGGTCGGCGGCCGACTGGCCCAGCGCGTGGTTGAGGTGGGTGGCGACGACGGTGCCCGAGTCGACGACGAGATAGCCCGCGCCGGTCGCGGCGTCGGCGTCGCTCGGCGCGATCCACGTCGCGTCGAGGCCGAAGGTCGGATCCTTGGCCTTCTTGCCGAACAAATGGCCAACGGCGGTACCGGTATCGAGCGCCAGCATCTCGTCGGGCGAGACGCTGTCCTCGCCGACGCAAACGCCGCCCACCAGGATGCGGTAGGTATAGGGCGCCAGGCTGATCTCGTCGCGGACGCGGACCTGCGGGACGACGAAGCCGAGCTCCTTCGACAGCTGACGGCGGACCCCGGTGATGCGGCCCATCAACGGCGCGCCGCGGCGCTCGTCGACCAGCGGCACCAGGCCGTAACCGATGTCGAGATTGACCTGCACCGTGTCGGTCACCTCGTCCCAGCCGATGCGCGACAGGTCGACCGGCTCGGGCGCGACGACCTCGACCGGGGCGGGGCGCTTCGCGGCCTGGTTGAGCCGCCAGGCGAACCAGCCGGCGCCGGCGGCGGCGGGCAGGATGACGAGGTGCGGCATTCCGGGCATCAGCCCGAGCAGCGCCAGGATGATCGCCACCGGCGTCCAGGTGCGGGCCGAGCCGAACTGCGACCCGATCTGGCCGGCGAGGTCGTGCTTGGAGGTGACGCGCGTCACGATCGCGGCGGCGGCGATCGACAGCATCAGGCCGGGCAGCTGCGCCACCGTCGCATCGCCGATGGCGAGCAGCACATAGGTGCGCGCGGCGTCGCCGATCGTCATGCCGTGGCTGACCGGGCCCAGGATCAACCCGCCGACGATGTTGGCGGCGAGGATCAGCAGCCCGGCGACCGCGTCGCCTTTCACAAACTTGGACGATCCGTCCATCGAGCCGTAGAACTCGGCCTCGGTGGCGACCTCGACACGGCGCGCCTTGGCCTCGTCGGGGGTGATCAGCCCGGCGTTCAAGTCGGCGTCGATCGCCATCTGCTTGCCCGGCAAGGCGTCGAGGGTGAAACGCGCCGAGACCTCGGAGACGCGACCGGCGCCCTTGGTGACGACGATCAGGTTGATGATGACCAGGATGGCGAAGACGAACAGGCCGACGACATAGTCGCCGCCGATCAGGAAGCTGCCGAACGCCTCGATGATGTGGCCCGCCGCGGCCTCGCCCTCATGGCCGTGGACGAGGACGACGCGGGTCGAGGCGACGTTGAGGCCGAGGCGGAACAGCGTCGCGAAGAGGAGCACGGTCGGGAAGGCGGAGAAGTCGAGCGGCTTCTGCGCGTTCAAGGCGACCATCAGCACCGCGAGGCTGATCGCGATGTTGGCGACGAAGAAGATGTCGAGCATCGCCGCCGGGATCGGCACGACCATCAGCACGACGAGGAGCAGGATGGCGAGCGGCAGCGCCGACTGGCGGAGGTGGGGGGAAATGCGGCCCATCATGCGCCCATGCTCGCCAGCATCAGATAGGCGAGGCGGGCATTGTCGGGGGTCGGCCGCATGATGCTCGCGCGCGACTCGTTGGCCTTGGCGGTGTTGAAGCGGTCGATGGTCGACGAGGCCCAGGCGAGCGCGGTCTCGGCGCTCTCGCCCGATCCGGTGACGACGGTGGCGCCGTCCAGGTCGACCGCCTGCGCGGCGTATTGCATCGCGGGAAGCGCGTCGCTGGCGCCGGCGCTGCCGCGCTCGAGCTTCGCCGAGAAGCGGTCGTAGATCTCCGACAGCGAGCGCGGCTGGCCACTACGCTCGAAGAAGATGTTGCGGTTGGCGCGCGCGGCGGCGGGGAACATCGCCGCGCCCGAGCGATCGGGGTCCGCCTGCATCGCCGACAGGAACTGCTTGGCCCCGCCGAGTCCCAGGAAGTGAGCCATATACAGGTCGGTGCCGGTCGCGGCGCGGCCCAGCCGGCCCTCGATCGCGTCCTTGTTGTCCGACGCGTGCTCGGCCGCCATCAGGCTGGCGACCTGCGGGTCGTTGCGCAGGGCGAGGATCGCCTGGCGGTTGCCGCCCGACACGGTCATGCGACCGCCCGAGCGGCCGATGCTGTCGGCGGCCCAGCCCAGGCCGTGCTCGGCGCCGTGCTTCTTGACCACCGCCAGCCAGCTCTGCTCGATGAACTGGTACAGTCCCGACGCCGACGAGGTCGACGCGCGGGCATGGGCGTTGAGCCCGCTTTCCAGCTTGGCCTGGCCGAGGAGATAGTCGAAGTCGACGCCGGTCCGCTGGCTGGCGAAGGCGATGGCGGACTGGACGGTTGCCCGCGGGATCGGATTGACGGTCATCACTGGCTGCGCGCACCCCTGTTCGGGGGATGATCAGCAAGGAGTGTGCCAACCCTCCTCCCGCAAGCGGGAGGGGAATGTCAGGCGTACGCGCCCGTCAGTTGCGGCCTGTAGCCCGCGCCGGCATCGCCGGTCAGCGTTTGCAGGCGGCGGCGGACATTTGCCGCCATCAGGTTGACATAGATGCGGCAGGTCTCGTTGAGGCGATTGGCCTCGTCGGCGAGCGCGCGCAGCTCGGCGCCGGCGGGGCCGGTGCCGGCCGCCGCCACCGCGTCGATCGCGGCGAGCTTGACGGTCGTCGCGCGCTCCAGCCCGGCGACGTCGTTCGACCGCAACGCGGCGATCTCGTCGTTGAGCGCGTCGATGACGCGGATCAGGGCGTCACGCCTGGTCGGCGGCGTCATTGGCGGTCCATTCCAGCTTGAGCGCGATCAGGTGATCGGCGATGCGCGCGGGGTAGATCGGGAAGGTGCCTTCGGCGACCGCCTTCCTGATCCGGGCGACGCGATCCACGTCCACCGGCGGCGCGGCGGCGAGGTCGCGGGTGATGCCGCCCGGCAAGGCCGGCATGGTCTTGCCGGCGACGCTTGCCGTCGCGACCGGCGTCGCCGGGGACGCGACGGGGGCGATGCGCCGCTCGTTCCGTATCGGTTTCGGGCCGATTGCTTCCACCATGACCGTGTCTCACACCAATCTCCCCCCGAGAAACGGCGAAACGGCCAAAAGCTTTAGCGTTCATTCGCCCCAGCCGGGCAGCGTCGCCCGGCCTGGCGCCACCGCCACCGCCTGGACCGGGCGCGCGGCCCCGTACGACGAGTACCAGGAACGCCCCGAACGGCGCGACGCGGACCTCGCAGCCTGGACGGCCGTCTACGCGCAAGCCCTGCCCCCGGCCCCGGCGGACGTCCTGGCGCGGGCGCGCCGGATCGCCCGGGTGTGCCGCGAGCACGGCACCACGTTGCCGGCGGCGGCCATCGCCTACCCGTTGCGCGAGCCGGC
>CAXTRJ010000069.1:0-11553 GCA_964246585.1 uncultured Sphingomonas sp.
CTTCCACTCACTCGTGGATGATGCACCATCAAAGGCCGGGATCAAACACCTAGCCTGATCGAGGGCGGGCCGCCAACCGCCGCCGGAAAGACGAGCATGAACCTGACAGACTGGCTGCGCGCGCAAGGCGTGCCCATCCCGACCGATCCAGATACGGGCGCGATCGCCGCGGCCGCCGCCCTGATCGTGTTCGCCTTCACGATCGGCTGGTGGGTCGGCCAGCGCGCCGGGCCTCGGCTCGCGGCGCGGGCGCACCGCTGGGCGGGCCGCGTGGAAGGTAACGCCGTCCGGTCGGGCGTCGCGATCGTCGGGATGGCGCTGGCCGCGCTGGCGCTCTTGTTGGCGCTGCCCTTCTTCGCATCGAGCCCACTGGCCACCGTTCTAGTCGCGGTTGCGCTGGGCATCGCGGCCGCGCGGCTCGCCTACGCGCTCGTCCGCCTGGCGGGGCTCGGGTCCGGTTATGCGGGGCTGCTCGCGGCCGTGATCTTCGTCGCCGCCACGGCGGGGTCGCTGGGTGGGCTCCAGCCGCTGCTGCAAGCGCTCGACCGGGCGGGCGTGACGGTGGGCTCGCGTCGCATATCGCTGTTGGGCGTCGTCAACGCGGCCGTGGTCGTGGCGGTGCTGTTCGCGGTCGCGCGGCTGGCGAACCGCGTGCTCACCCATTCGATCGGGCGGCTGACGCGGCTGGACGTGTCGCAACGCACCCTGGTTCAAAAGCTCGCCGGGATCGCGATCATCGCGGTCGCGGTGCTGATCGGCGTCGACCTGCTCGGCATCGACCTGACGGCGCTCGCGGTGTTCTCGGGCGCGCTGGGCCTTGCGGTCGGCTTCGGGCTGCAGAAGACGGTCGGCAACCTCCTGTCCGGCCTGATCCTGCTGATGGACCGGTCAGTGAAGCCCGGCGACGTGATCGTGGTCGGCGACACCTTCGGCGAGGTCACTAAAATCGGGGTGCGCGCGGTCTCCGTCGTTACGCGCGACGGCAAGGAGCACTTGATTCCCAACGAACAGCTGATGGTGGAGCCGGTGGAGAACTGGTCCTATTCCAGCCGCAACGTCCGCATCCACATTCCTGTGGGCGTCGCCTACGACACCGACCTGCCGCTTGCCCAAAGGCTGATGATCGAGGCGGCGACCGCGACCGAGCGCGTCCTGAACGACCCCGCGCCGAGCGTGTGGCTGCGCGGCTTCGGCGACAGCTCGGTCGACCACCAGATCCTCGCCTGGATCGAAGATCCGGAAGCCGGCGTCGGCAACGTCCAGTCGGATATCCTCAACCGGGTCTGGCGGCTGTTCCAGGAGCACGGCATCGAGATCCCGTTCCCGCAGAGCGACATCCATATCCGCTCCATGCCCGGCGTCGGCCAGGACTCGGAGGTGGGACCCCCTCCGGAGCAGGGCCGCTCCCCCGACCGCTAGGCTGCCGCGGCCTCCTCCTTCACATCCTCGTCGGCGTCCGGGTCGCGACCCTGCGACCGGTCCAGCCCGCGCATGACGGGCGTTACGGTCAACCCGTGGAGCAGGATCGACACCAGCACGACCAGCCCTACGATCGCCCACAGCCGCTCGCCACCGGGCAGGTCGCCGTGGTTCAGCGCATAGGCCAAGTAATAAAACGACCCGATCCCCCGGATGCCGAAGAAGGCGAGCGTCAGCTTCTCGCCCCGCTCTGCCGGAAAGCCGAGGAGCGCGGCCAGCCCCGCCAGCGGGCGCACCACCAGCAGGATCACCAGTACCGCCACGATGTCGAGTGCCCCAAGCGGCGTGAGCATCCCGTTCACCAGCGCCCCCCCGAACAGCAGCAGCACCGCCATAGTGGCGATCCGCTCCACCTGCTCCGCCAAGTCGTGCATGTCGCAGTTGAAGTCGTGGTCGCGATGCGCCCGGCGGATCGTCAGCGCCGCAACGAACACCGCCAGGAAGCCATAACCGTGCGCGATCTCGGTCAGGCCATAAGCGAGAAAGGTCGCTGCGACAGCGATGAAGCCATCGCCTGTCTGCGCCAGCTTGGTCTTGACCGGCATGTGGAAGGTCAGCCAGCCGACCGCGCGGCCCACCAGGAAACCGCCGGCGAGCCCCACGCCCAATTTCCAGGCCACGTCCTCCCGCAACCACTCGCCCGCCCAGGACTCGCCCGTGGCGCCCGCCGCCGCCATCGCGAGCGCCAGATTGACGAAGGGAAAGGCCAGCCCGTCATTCAGCCCCGCCTCCGACGTCAGCCCGAACCGCACCTCATCCTCCTCGCCCGTCTTGGGCGGCCCGACTTGAACGTCGGAGGCGAGCACGGGGTCGGTGGGGGCCAGCACCGCGCCCAGCAGGATCGCGAGCGCGAGCGGCAACCCCAGCAGCCAACCGCCCACCAGCGCGATTCCCGCGATGCTGATCGGCATGGTGATCGCCAGCAGCCGCCAAGTTATGCCCCACCGCCGAAAGCCGAACGGGCGGTCCAGCTTCAGCCCCGCGCCCATCAGCGCGACGATCACGACGAACTCGGCCAGCCGCTCCGTCACGTCGGGGTTGGCGAGCGGCGACGGGCGGAACCCGATCTGCGGCACCGAGAAGACCGCCGCGCCGATCGCGATGCACACGATCGGCAGCGAGAGCGGCAGGCGCTTCAGCGCGGAGGGCAGCCACGCGACCAGCGCGATCAGCGCCCCCACGCCGGCCATGATGAAGATGTACGTGTCGGTCGAGTCTGTCGGCATCATAGCTTAACGGAAACAACGGCTTGTATGTTGCACGCCGCCCGCTGCTACTTCGCGGCGGGTTGCGCCGTTGTCCGCCCAGCGGCGACGACGGGTGCGGCCGGGGCGAACTCGACTTCTACCCGGCGATTCCTGGCGCGGCCCACCGGATCGTCGCTTCCGTCGAGCAGCGCGTTGGGCGCGACCGGGCGCGTCTCGCCCAGCGCCACCAGGTCGATCCGCCCCTCCGCGATGCCCCGGCCGACCAGATGGTCGCGCACGGCCTCGGCGCGGCGGAGCGACGCCGCCTTGTTCTCCCGGTCGCCACCGCGGCTGTCGCTGTGACCGCTGACCGTCACCCTCGACGTCCCCGCCAGCCTTTCGGGGGTCAGCAGCGCGTCCAAAATCCCCCGGGCGCCGTCGTCCAGCGTGAACCCCCGCTCGGGAAACGGGACGGTGGCGGTGGTCGGCATGGGAGCGGGCGGCGGCGGCGGGGGCACCGGCTCGGCCTCCGCCAGCACGTCGGGCCGCATCACCGACTCGCTGGCGTTCCTCCGCGGCTCGGTGGTCGCGACCGCGGGCGGATCCTCCGCGCGCCGTTCCCCCTCACAGGCGCAGAGCACCATCGCCAGCGCGGGACCAATCGCTTGTCGCATCATGAGGCTCCTTGGGTGGGGGCGGCAAGTGGGCGAGCACGGTGTCGCCCGCCCGGGGCACGGGGCGCGAGGCGTGGGTGAAGAAGCGGATCTTCCCGTCGGCGCGGCGCAGCAGCAGAAGGTCCGCGCCCGCCGGCATGGACGCCTTGAACGCCTCAAAACCGTCTCCGGCCGTGAACGGTATGGGTTCGAGCCGCCAGCCGTCGGCCGCGCGGCGGTTCAGCTCCTCCACGCCCAGGCCGGACTCGAAGATGGCCCGGCCCCTGAGCGTGGCGGGGAGGGCGGCGGGATCGTCGCCGGCCGCGTCGCCCAGCTGGTACACCGCGTCGCGGCCCAGCTCGGGCGAGAACTCGCTGCACACCAGCGCGTTGTACGCCTCGTTCTCCGTGGTCGCGGCCAGCACCTGGAAGCGGTGGAGGTCCAGCGTCTCCTCCTTTAAGGGCTCGCTGAGCAAGCCGGTCGCGCACTGCATCTCAATCAGGCTCGATGGCGGAGACAAGCCATGAATGACCTGACCCGTAGAAGAATGTTCGCCCTAGCTGGTGGAGGCTTGGCCTATGCCGGTCTGACACGAAGCCACGCGACGTCGGCAAGACAGCCGAGCTCGGCCTCGGGCGTGCGGAGCCTCGATCAACGCTCGGGCGACATCCGCTATGTCGAGGTTAATGGAGTCGGGCTTGGCTACCGACACCATGTCGGCGGTGGTGGCCGTCGCCCACTGGTGTTCGGCCATGGCTACGCGCTCCGCGGCACGGCCGACATCTACGCCAAGCTGTTCTTCCTGCTGGCCACGGACTTCGACGTCTATGCGCTCGACCCGCGGGGTCACGGCGCGTCGGCCGCATCGTTCGCGAACTGGTCGCAAGCCGCCCTCGCCGACGACCTGACGGCATTCGTCGACACGCTCGGGCTGCGTGGGGCGGTCTATGCGGGCCACTCGCTCGGCGGGTTCACGGGGCTGTTCGCGGAGGTCCGCCATCCGGGCACCTTCTCCGCGCTCGCGCTGCTGGCGACGGCGGTGGCCGCGGGCGGCGTGGCGCCCCCCGGGCTCAAGGAGTCGTTCATGGCGCGGGGGCGGGACCGCGCCTTCACCGAGCCCGCCTTCGCGAGCATGTTTCTGCATCCCGGGCCCGGCGACGTCCGGCGCGCGGCGGACGCGGTCGGCCTGATCGATCCCAGCGTGCACGAGGCGTTCTTCTCCAATTTCCCCAACGTCGTGATTAGCGATCGGCTCGCCGAGACCCGCGTGCCCGTGCTGCTGGTGAACGGCGGGAAGGACACGGTCGTCTCGCCGGCCGAACAGCACAACACCGCGCTCGGCCTGAGCCGGAGCAAGGAGGTCACGTTCGCCGGGGAAGGGCATATGCTCCCGATCGAGAGCGCGGACGCGACCGCCCGCGAGATGCTGACGTTCTTCCGATACGACATGCAGGCGTAGGCCGTCGCCGCACGGCGATCGACCCGCTTCACTAAAGGATAGGTCATGAAAGCCGCAGTCTACGACCGCCCGGGCGACCCGGACGTGCTCCGCTACACGGACGTGCCCGATCCGGCGTGCGCCGCCGACGGCCTCGTCATCCGCGTCCGGGCGATCTCGGTCGAGGGCGGCGACACGATCAACCGCGCCACCCAGGCGCCGCCCCGTCCCGCCCACGTCGTGCCTTCGGTACGGCCCACCACTGCCTGGCCGTCGGTCGCCTGGCGGATGGCGCGACCATTCTGATCCAGGGCGGCGCGGGCGGCGTTGGGATCGCGCTGATCCAGCTTGCCGCTCGGCGCGGCGCCCGCGTGATCGCCACCGTGTCGGGCGACGCGCTTGCGGAGCGCCTGATGCGCCTGGGCCTCCATGTCGCGATCGACCATCGCCGCGAGGACGTGGCGGCGGCCGTCCTGTCGCTGACGGGCGGGGCAGGCGTCGATCTAGCGGTGGACTCCGTCGGCGGTCCGACGCTCGCCGCGTCTCTGGCATCGGTCCGGCCGCACGGCAGGCTCGTGTTCGTCGGCAACGCGGGCGGGCAGGGCATGGCGTTGGACCTGCTGCCGGCGATGATGGCGAACCAGTCGCTGCACGGCGTCTTCATGGGTACGGCGTTCGAGACGCAAGGCCGTTCACCGCTCCATCGCGATGCTGCTGGATCAGGCGGCGCGCGGGCGGATCGAGGTGCCCATCGACCGGCGCTTCCGCCTGGACGAGGCGGCTGTGGCGCACCGCTATATCGCCGGGGACCGGCAGTTCGGGCGGGTGCTGCTGATCCCGTGATCGGGGCGACCGCGGTCCGGCCGCGCCCGCTCACCCGTCATAGGCGGTTGAGCGATCAAGGTCGGCGATGAACTCCGGTCTTCCGGCCGGGCGCCAGCCCAGCCTTTCCCGCGTCAGCGTGCTCGACGCCGCCAAGTCCGCGCCGACGGCGAAGGCGAGCCCGCCGAAATGGTCCGCCATCGCTTCGCGCGGCAGCGCCGCCACCGGAACCGTCAGCCCGCGACCGATCGCTTCCGCCACGGCGCGCAGCGTCACCCCCTCCTCGTCCACCGCGTGGTAGCTCGCCCCCGCGTCGCCCTTCTCCAGCGCCAGCCGGTACACGGGCGGAACGTCGAGCCGGTGCACCGCCGACCAGCGATGCAGCCCGTCGCCGACATAGGCCGACAGGCCCTTCTCGCGGGCGAGCGCGATCAGGTAGGAGCCGAGGCCGTGTTTGTCGCGGTCGTGGACCTGCGGCAGCCGCACCACCGACGCGCGCACGCCGCGCGCCGCCAGCGCGAGCGCCGTCTCCTCCGACACCCTGGGCGAGCCGCCGGACGAGGGCGGGTCGTCCTCCGTCGCGGGACGACCGGGCACGAGGGGTATGCCCGCGGTGACGACCAGCGGCTTATCGGAGCCTACTAGCACGTCGCCGATCGCCTCGATCGCGCGGCGGTCGGTCTCGCAATTCTCCGCGAATTTCGAGAAATCATGGTCGAAACCGGCGTGGATCACGCCGTCGGACATGGCCGCGCCGGTGCGCAGGCCGTCCAGGTCCGCCAGATCGCCCCGGTGCACCTCGGCGCCGGCCGCGATCAGTGCCCGGGCGCCGCCGTCCGACCGGGCGAGGCCGAGCACCTGATGACCGTTCGCGATCAGGTCGGGTACGAGGGCGGAGCCGATAAAGCCGGTCGCCCCGGTGAGGAATACGCGCATGCTGGTTCTCCTTGCTTTGCCCGTCACCAGGCGACGGGGCCGTCCTCGTCCGAGAAAGTGCCGGTCGGGCCGTCCGCGCCGATCAGCGCCAGCTCCACGGCGCGCCGTGCTCCCTGCTCGACGGTGCGGGGCCCCGAGAAGCCGTTCAGGTCCGTCGCGGTGTAGCCGGGGCAGGCGATGTTGACCTTGATGCCCTCCGACTTGAGGGTGAGCGCGAAGGCGAGCGCGACCGCATGGGATGCCGTCTTCGACGCGGTGTAGTTGCCGAACATGGCGGGGTTCGGGTTGGCCTCACTTGAACTCGCCGCCAGCGACCCGGCGCTGCTGCCGATCTGGACGACGCGGGCGACGGGCGCCTCGCGCAGGAGCGGCAGCATCGCCTGGGTCACGGCGATGACGCCAAACACGTTCACGTCCCACACCGCGCGCACGTCGGCGAGCGAGGCGGCGGTGAGCGGGTTGGATTTCATGATCGCCTCGAACGGCGTACCCGGCTCCGCCGCGTGCGACACCCCGGCGTTGTTCACGAGCACGTCGAGCCGCCCGAACTCGGCGCGAATGCGCTCGGCGGCGGCGGCGACCGAAGCCTCGTCCGTTACGTCGAGCTGGACGGCGTGGGCGTCGGCTCCGACACCTTGCGCGGCGTCCTGTCCGACGCGAAGGTCGCGCGACCCGATGAGCACGGTAAAGCCGTGGCCGACCAGATCGGTCGCGACCTGGAGACCGATGCCTTTGTTGGCCCCGGTGATCAGGGCTACGGGTTTGTCATGCATGGTGATCTCCTGATGTTCGTGACGGGTGGCGAGCGAGGTTGCCCCGCACTACATTGGTGAAATCGGAGCAGCGTTCCACCTATATGTGGAACTTTGTTCCGTTTACAAGAGGAGCTTGTGCATATTGTCCGTGAAGGCTGACCACGCCGGTGGCGATGTCCGGGGCGTCCGACGCGTACGCGCCGATGCGAAGCGGAACATCGACGCGCTGCTGGAAGCGGCGCTGGCGGTGTTCGCGACATCGGGAGTGGATGCGCCGGTGCGAGAGATCGCGGACAAGGCCGGCGTCGGCGTCGGCACCGTGTACCGTCACTTCCCGCACCGCGCGGATCTCGTCGCGGCCGTGTTCCGTCATGAGGTGGACGCCTGCGCCGACACCGCGCCGGTTCTGGCGGCGGAGCATGAGCCGGGAGAAGCATTGGCGCGATGGATCCAGCGCTACGCGGCCTTTATCGCGACCAAGCGCGGTCTGGCGACGGCGCTGCATTCGGGGCATCCGGCGTTCGAGTCGCTGCACGCCTATTTCAGCGAGCGACTCCAGCCCGCGCTTGGGGCGTTGCTCAAAGCGGCGGCGTTGGCCGGCGAAGTGCGCGGCGATATCGAGCCGGAGGAGTTGCTGGGAGCGGTTGCGAGCCTTTGCATGCAGGCGCGGGACGATCGGCCAGATCAAGCCCGGCGCATGATCGCGCTGCTCGTCGACGGACTACGCTTCGGCGCAGGCGTCTAGATCGTTAGAATGGTTCGACGAGACCGTTCCATTGTCGTTTCCGTCCGATTGCGCCGAATATCTTCGAACATGGGTTAGCCTCAGGCGATTAGGGCGGTGGCCGATCCGGTGAAGATGGGCGGACGTAGCGCTGACGCTCGGCCCGGGGTAGACGGGCGATTGAGGCCGAACGGTCGCAAATTGTAGAAGAGAAAGACATGACACTGCCGGACGTCCTGATGCCGACCTACGTGCAGATGCTAGGAGCCCTGTCAGCGTGGCTCGGCAAGGCCGAGGCGCAGATGCCGGGCGGTGGGGCGGAAACGCTTCTCACCGCCCGCCTTGCCCCCGACATGTTCCCGCTGTCCACCCAGGTTCGCTTCGCGTGCGTGCAGGCACAAGAAGGCGTTTGTCGGCTGTACGGGCAAGCACTCCCGGCCTCGGTCGCGGTCTTGCTGGACGAGGGGCGGAACGCGGCCGAGCGCCCCGGCTCGATCGCGGACGCGCGCGCGAGGATCGCCGAGACCGTGGCGGTGGTGGAGGCCGCCGCAGCGGACGCGCCCGCGGTGGACCCAGCGACGCCAATCGCACACGTGCTTCCCCAAGGCATGGTGTTCGACCTTACTGCCGAGCAATACGCCCGCGACTGGGCGCTGCCGCAGTTCTACTTCCATGTGATGACCGCGTACACGATAATGCGCGCCCACCGCGTCGAGTTGGGCAAGGCCGACTATGTCGCCCACATGTTCGCGTACCTGCGCCCTGGGACGCTGCCCTCGCAATAAGGGGCAAGCGTAACTCCGCTGGCCTAGGACATGATTTTGACGGCTGGACTGTCACTGTCGGCCAAGCGCGGCGCGGGCTCACTTTGTAGGATTATTGTTGGGAAACAACGTCGATTGATCCTGTGACTCGGCGGCGGTGGAGAGGTTCCCTTCTCCGGTGATCCTCGCCTTCCGCCGAGCACGGGAGTTTTCGCCATGCGCCGCCTTTGCCTGCTCGCCGCCGCGCTCATGTCCCTGCCGCCCGGCGCCGCCTCGGCCCGGGAGACGATCACCTATGGCTACGACGCCAAGGGCCGGCTGACGCGGGTCCAGCACGCCGGCACGGTGAACAACGGGGTCGTCGCGGCCTATGCGTTCGACCGCGCCGACAACCGGACCAACCTGACGGTCACCGGATCCCCGTTCAACGGCCCGGCCCAGCGCATCGTCGCCCTGCCGCTGCGCGGTTCGCCGGTGCTCACCCTGCCGACGCCCTGATCGGCGCGTCCGCGACCGGCGCGCCCGCGCCCGACGCTTTTTCCATCATCCCGTTTCGGAGAACGACCATGCGGTTATCCAAGCTCCTCGCCGCCATCGGCCTCTGCGTCGCCGCGGCGCCCGCGCAGGCGTCGCAGTCCGCCTATGGCTATGTGTACGGGTTCCAGACGCTGTCGAGCGGCGTGGTCCTGTTCCAGACCACCGGTGCGCGATCGGGCGCGCCGTCGTGCCAGAACGTCAATTACCCGAAACGCTGGGCGTTCGATTCGACCACCGCGACTGGCCAGGCGACGCTCTCGATCGTCCTGACGGCGTATGCGCTGCAGAAGACGATCCTGATCGTCGGCACCGGCAATTGCAGCATCCTGGGCGACAACGAGACGCTCAGCGCCACGTCGACCGACAACGTCTAGCCGAACGCACGCGACGGCGCGACCCGGCGCGGAGCCGACGGCCCGCGCGACTTCCCCCACCAATCACAAAGGATATCCCATGCGCTTCGTCAAACCCTTCCTCGCGTTCGGCCTCCTGACCACGGCGCCCGCCGCGCTCGCGTCGTCGACGACCAGCGCCGTCCCCTACGCCATCAGCGTGCTGCCCAGCGGCGTGGTGTTGTTCAATTCGAACGGCAGCCGCTCGGCGCGGCCCGGTTGCGCGACGATCCCGCTGCGGTGGGCGTTCGACGGCGCCACGCCGGCGGGCCAGGCCAAGCTGGCGGTGATCCTGAGCGCCAACGCGCAAAACAAGACGGTGACCGTCACCGGCACGAACACCTGTTCGGTCCATCTCGACACCGAGAGCATGGACATGTTGTTCACCGACAACTGATCGCGCCGGCCTCGGACCGACCCCCACGCCGCGGCGCGACCCGCCGCGGCGACCCGAGCCGACCCCCTTCATCACCCAATCGAAAGGATGGACCATGTCCAGCCGCATACTCCTGCGCGCCCTTCTCGCGACCACCGCCATCGCCGGCGGCGCCCCGGCGCTGGCGCAAACCTATGCCCCGGGCTCCGCGCCGGCGGTCAACAGCTCGGTCGACGGCAACGGCGTCGACCTGATCTCCGGAAAGATCCAGCTTGTCCTATCGTCCGTGGCGATCGGACCCACCGACGGCTCCGGCCTGGAATACACGGTCACGTCCGACGGCGCCAAGCTGCGCGACAGCATCGAGGCATACATCTTCTCCGCCGACGGCGGGAAGTACAAGATCACGGTCGGAACCGAGGCGTTCGCGTTCCAAAACGCCGGCGGGACGTTCACCGAGATCGAGGCCCAGGGCAACAGCCTGACTTATGACGGATCGAACTATTACACCTTCACGAACAGCGCCGGGATGGCCTATCGCTTCTCCTACGCCCTTAACCTGGCCCCGAACGGGGCGGGTCCGGACGGGTTCGACATCGGCGCGCTGGTCGACATCACCTCGCCTTCCGGGGCGATCAAGACCTACACCTACCGTCGCGAGGTCAGGCCGATCCTGAACGGCAGAAACCAGGTCGGCTCGGCGGCGTTCCGGCGCGTCCAGTCCGTCGTCAGCAACGCGGGCTGGATGATCAAACCCGAATACGACGCGGACACGATCAACAGCGACCTGGCGAATTGGACGATCTGGTCGAACGAGAGCAGCGTCAAGGCGTTCAACAACAACGTAGTCGGGTGCGCCGTCGCGGCGGACCGTTGCGCGATCCCGGCGGGGCAACAATGGCCGCAGCTGACGCCGTACGGCTATGCGACGAACGGCCCCGACGGCATCACGGCGTTCCGCCGCGTTGGCACACCGGTCGGCACGAACAACCTGACGGCGAGCTATGCCGCGGGCCGCGTGTCGAGCGTCGTGAATAACGGGGTCGCGACATCGTACAGCTACGCCGACGCGGCGAACGTCCGCACGACGACGCGCACGACCTCCGCCGGATCGGAGGAGTACAAGTTCGAGATCACGACCGGGTTGCTCAAGCAGTTCAAGAACGCGCTCGGGGCGACGACGGCCTACGAGTACAACGCCTTGAAGCAACTCGTGAAGGTCACCTATCCCGAGAACAACTACGTCGAGATCACCCCCGACAGCCGCGGCAACGTGACCCTGGCGAAAGCGGTCGCGAAGCCGGGCTCGCCGGAAGCCCCGATCACGACATCGGCCGCCTATCCCGTCGCCTGCGCCGGCTCCCCGTCCTGCAACCAGCCGATCTGGACGCGCGACGCCAGGGGCCATCAGACGGACTACGCCTATGACGCCGTGCATGGTGGTGTGGTGAGCGTGACGTCGCCGGCGGGGGCGAACGGTGTGCGGCCTC
>CAXTRJ010000070.1:0-11501 GCA_964246585.1 uncultured Sphingomonas sp.
TCGCCTGGGACAGCTATCGCCGCTTCATCCAGATGTACGCCGACGTCGTCCTCGAACTCGACCACGGCGCGTTCGAGGAAGCGCTGGAGGTCGCCAAGGAGGACCGCGGCTACACCCTCGACACCGAACTCTCCGCCGACGACCTCCGCGAACTCGTCGCCGAGTACAAGGCGCTGGTCGAGGCCGAGTGGGGCAAGCCCTTCCCGCAGGACGTCCACGACCAGCTCTGGGGCGCGGTCGGCGCCGTGTTCGGCTCCTGGCAATCCGAGCGCGCCAGGATCTACCGTCGCCTGAACGACATCCCGTCGGACTGGGGCACCGCCGTCAACGTCCAGGCGATGGTGTTCGGCAACATGGGCGAGACCTCGGCCACCGGCGTCGCCTTCACCCGCGATCCCGCGAATGGCGACCGGGCGTACTACGGCGAGTTCCTGATCAACGCACAGGGCGAGGACGTCGTCGCCGGCATCCGCACCCCCCAATACCTGACCCGCGCCGCCCGCGAGGCCGCCGGGGCCAAACCCGCCTCGATGGAGGAGGCGATGCCGGCGGTGTACGCCGAGCTCGCCGCCGTGTTCGACCGGCTGGAAACCCACTACCGCGATATGCAGGACATCGAGTTCACCGTCGAACGCGGCCATCTGTGGATGCTCCAGACCCGATCGGGCAAGCGCACCGCCCGCGCCGCGCTTAAGATCGCGGTCGACATGGCCGAGGAAGGGCTGATCACGCAGGCCGAGGCGGTGCTGCGCGTCGACGCCGCCGCGCTCGACCAATTGCTCCACCCGACGCTCGATCCGGACGCGGCCCGCGACGTGCTGACCAAGGGCCTCCCCGCCTCGCCCGGCGCGGCGAGCGGGGCCGTGGTGTTCGACGCCGCCACTGCCGAAAAGCGCGCCGCCGCCGGCCACGCCGTCATCCTCGTCCGCACTGAGACCAGCCCCGAGGACATCGGCGGAATGCACGCCGCGCGCGGCATCCTTACCGCGCGAGGCGGAATGACGTCGCACGCCGCCGTCGTCGCGCGCGGCATGGGCCGCCCCTGCGTCTCCGGCGCCGGCACGCTCTCCATCGACGTCAAGGCCGGCGTCATGCGCGTCGGCGGCCGCGAGGTGAGGGCGGGGGAGATCATCACCATCGACGGCGCTTCGGGCGAGGTCATGCTCGGCGAGGTCGCCACCGTCCTGCCCGAGCTCGCCGGCGACTTCGGCGCCCTCATGGTCTGGGCCGACGCCGTCCGCCGCCTCCGCGTCCGCGCCAACGCCGACACGCCGGGCGACTGCCGCGTCGCCCGCGACTTCGGCGCCGAAGGCGTCGGGCTGTGCCGCACCGAACATATGTTCTTCGACGCCGACCGCATCACCGCCGTCCGCCGCATGATCCTGGCCTCCGACGAGAAGGGCCGACGCGACGCGCTCGCCGTCCTCCTCCCCGAGCAGCGCGGCGACTTCGCCGCGATCTTCGAGGTCATGGCCGGGCTTCCCGTCACCATCCGCCTGCTCGACCCGCCCTTGCACGAGTTCCTCCCCCACGAGGATGCCGACTTCGCCGAGGTTGCCCGCGTATCCGGCCTTCCCGAGGACACGATCCGCCGCCGTGCCGCTGAGCTGCACGAGTTCAACCCCATGCTCGGCCATCGCGGCTGCCGCCTCGGCGTCACCTATCCCGAGATCTACGAGATGCAGGCCCGCGCCATTTTCGAGGCCGCGATCGACGTGGCGGACAGGACCGGGGCCGCGCCGATCCCGGAGGTGATGATCCCGCTCGTCGCCACCGCCCGCGAACTCGAACTGATGAAGGCCGTCGTCGACCAGGCGGCGCGCGCCGTCTTCGCCGAGCGCGGCCGCGCGGTCGAATACCTCGTCGGCACCATGATCGAACTGCCCCGCGCGGCCTTGCGCGCCGGCGACATCGCCGCGCACGGCGCGTTCTTCTCGTTTGGCACCAACGACCTGACCCAGACGACGCTGGGGGTCAGCCGCGACGACGCCGCCCGCTTCCTCACCGCCTATGTCGAACAGGGCATCTACCCGCGCGATCCGTTCGTCAGCCTCGATGTCGACGGCGTCGGCGAACTGGTCGCGCTAGCGGCGGAGCGGGGCAGGGCGACCCGCCCCGACATCAAGCTCGGCATCTGCGGCGAGCATGGAGGCGACCCGGCGAGCATCGCCTTTTGCGATAACATCGGCCTCGATTACGTCAGCGCCTCGCCCTACCGCGTCCCGATCGCCCGGCTGGCGGCGGCGCAGGCGGCGCTGAAGGCGACCGCCTGACGCGACACCTCGTTACCGCCGATTGCCGGTGGTCGGATCGCGTTCGTCCGGCCCGATCTCGGCGACCCGGCGCGGATAGCTGCCCGGCGCGGAACCAGTCGTCGTGTCGGTGACCGTCGCGTTGACCGGCCGCGACCCTACCGTGGCATCGTCGGACCGCGTCGTCGTATAGGTCGCCGAGGCCGGCACCGCGTGTGGCTGCGCCGCATGGTTCTCGACCGCGTGGGTCTGGGACGCATGGGCGTGCGGCGCGATCGTGGCGGCGGTCACCGGCGCGACCCGGCCAAGCCGCTCGTTCTCGCGCTCCAGCTCGGTGTTGCGCCGCTGGACGTCGGCCAGCCGCGTGTCGTGCTCGCGGCGCAACACCGCGTTCGCCTCGCGCTCGTCGGCGTAGCGCGCCTTCCACTTGCGCCCGCCCGGGTGGCTCGCCAGCCCGAACAGCCAACCGGCGATGAACACCAGCGCCAGCGCAACCAACTCCGTCGTGGTGGTGAACAGCATCGCGATCCTCCCGTTTCACCACCTCAACGATCGCGCGGGGAGGGCGTTCCGCCGCTCCCGCGCGCTCGCTCAGCCGGTCATCAGCGCATCGGAGATGGAACAGGCGGCCGGCCCCAGGATGACGATGAACAGCACCGGCAGGATGAACAGGATCAGCGGGATGGTCATGATCGCCGGGAGCCGCGCGGCCTTTTCTTCCGCGCGCATCATCCGCTCGTTGCGGAACTCGCCCGACAGGACGCGCAACGCCGAGGCGAGCGGGGTGCCGTACTTCTCGGTCTGGATCATCGTCGTGACGACGCCCTGCACCGCGTCGAGGGCGACCCGCGACGCCAGGTTCTCGAACGCCTGCCGCCGATCGGTCAGGAAGCCGAGCTCGATCCCGGTCAGCGCGAACTCGTCGCCCAGCTCGGGATAGGCCCGGCCGAGCTCGCGCGACACCCGCTGGAACGCCGCGTCGACCGTCAAGCCGGCCTCCGCGCAGATGACCAGGAGATCGAGCGCGTCGGGCAACCCCTTGCGGATCGCGTGGCTACGCTTCTGCACCTTGTTGTTGAGGAACAGGTCGGGCGCCTTGTAGGCGAGGATGAAGCTGACCGCGACGATGCCGTACCGCTTCAGCGGCGTGTAGTCGGCGAAATTGTCGGTGCCATAGACCAGGAAGAGCATCAGCCCGCCGAACACGATCGGCAGCACCAGCCGGCCGAAGATGACCGCGACGGCATATTCCTTCGACCGGATGCCCGCCTGGGCGAGCTTGATCTGCGCCGCCTTGACCTGGCTTTCCTGCAGCACCTGCAACGATTGCAGGAAGGTGCGGATGCGGTCGGTCGTGTCGTTGCGCTGGACCAGCTTGGCGCGGCGCTTGGTCGACGCGGTGATGCCCGCCTTCAACTGCTCGCGGCGGTCGTTCAGCGCCTTCACGCGCTTGGCCATCGGATCGCGCACGGTGGTCGCGGCATAGATCGCGATCATCACCGCGAACGCCGCGATCCCGCACAGGATCGTCGCCGCCAATATCACGTCCACGCCCAGCAGCGTCGGTCCGGCCTGTGCTCCCATGTCCCGCCCCGCGCTCCCTTTATCAGATTTCGAAGTTGATCATCTTGGCCATGATGAACGCGCCGATGCTCATCCACACCATGCCGCCCAGGCCCGCGACGATCAGTCGCTGGTCGATGAAGAACCCTTGCATATAGCTGGCGTTGATCATCCAGATCAGCCCGAAGACGATGAACGGCAGCGACCCGATGATGTAGGCCGACGCCTTCGACTCGGATGACATCGCCTTGATCTTGAGCTTCATCTGTCCCCGCTTGCGCAACACGTCGGCCAGGTTCGCCAGCGTTTCCGCCAGGTTGCCGCCGGTCTCGCGCTGGATGGCGATGGTGATGACGAAGAACTGGAACTCGGGCGTACCGAGCCGATCGGCGGTGTCCTGGAGCGCGGCGTCCATCGTCCGGCCGATCTTCATCTTGTCGGACACGGCGCGGAACTCCTCGCCGACCGGCCCGGGCAACTCGACGCCGACCACGCCGATCGTCTCGGAGATCGGCAGGCCCGAGCGAAGCCCGCGCACCAGCAGCTCGATCGCATCGGGAAATTTGGCGTTGAACTTGCCCAACCGCCGCTTGATCGTGAAGCCGACGATGAAATGCGGCAACCCCGCGCCGACGAACAGCCCGGCGAACAGCGCCAGCAGCAACGGCATTCCCTTGAACGACAGCAGCGCCGCGACGACCACGGCGATCCCCAGCGTCGCGACGCCATATTGCCCGACGGTCCAGCTCTTGCCCGTCATCGCCAGCCGCTTGGCGAGCAGCGCGGGGTTGGGCAGGAAACGCCCGACCGCCAGGTCGACGCGGGTGCGCTGGTTGGCGGTGATGCGGCGCAACTGCGCCTCGACCGCCGCCGCCGGCGCGTTGCTGTGGCGCGCGCGGATGCTGGTCATCCGCCGCGAGCCAGCCCGCGCCGCCGATGGCCCGGAGAACGCGAGCGCGATCAGCGTCAGGATCAGCGCGGCGCTCCCCGCCAGCATCACGATCGGCATCAGTTCCATGGGCGGGTTCCCGGTTCCTCGGTCTTCGTCGCGCCCGGTCGGACGCGCGGGTCGTTAGGCTTTCTTGGCGGCGCGCTTGGGCATCCTGGCCCGGAGCTCGCCGAACTTGCCGAGCAACGAGGTGCCCTTGCCGACCTTCTTGGCCGCGCCGTCCTTGGTCGCCTCGACCGCGTCGGCCGCGCCGGCGAGCCGCCGGGCGAGCTCGACCAGCGGCGCCACCGTCTTCGAGTTCTTGCCGGCTTCCGCCAGCGGCTTGCCGAGCTTGGCCGCCTGGGCCGCGAGCTTCTGGTCATAGGGGAGGAGGAAGTCGAGGCGACGCTCGATCGAGGCCTCGAAGTCCTTGCGCGTGATCTCCAGCTGCGCGCCGGCGGGCACGCGGTTGGCGACGACGAACACCTGCGTCTGCGGCGCGTTCGACTTCAGCCACGACAGGATGCGGATCGAATCGCGCGCCGCCGCCAGCGTCAGCTCGGTCACGACGACCGCGATCTGCACGTCGGCGATCAGGTGCGGGTGCTGCACCAGCATCCCGCGCGGCAGGTCGACGACGGTGCACTCGAACGCCGCGCGCATCTCCTCCTGGAGCTGGTAGAAGGCGGCGCCATCGGTCACGATCGGCGAGTTGATCGGTGCCTCCGCCGACAGCACGGCGAGCTTCTCCGACGCCTTGACCATGGCGCGCTCGATGAACAGCCCGTCGATCCGGCTGGGGTTCTCGATCGCGTCGGTCAGGCCCCGGCCTGGCTCCAGGTCGAGCGCCAGCGCGCCGGTGCCGAAATGGACGTCGAGGTCGAGCAGCGCGGTCGAGCGGCCTTCCTTTTCGGACAAGAGCCAACCGAGCGAGGTCGCCAGCGTCGACGCGCCGCAACCGCCGCGCGTCCCGATCACCGCCACCGAGCAATGCGGCCGGTCGATCGACGCGTCGACATGCTTGGGCGCGTTGAGCATCGCCTGGGCATGGGTGAACGCCTCGCGCAGCATGTCCGCGCTGAGCGGTTTCAGCAGATAGTCCTGGATGCCGCTGGCGACGAGGTCGCGGTACAGCCGGACGTCGTTGACCTGGCCGGCCGCGATCACCACCGTGCCCGGCTCGCACACCTCGGCGAGGCCGTTGATGTCATTGAGCGGATCGCCCGACTCGGCGAGGTCGACGAACAGGATCTGCGGCGAGGCGGACACCGACAGCGACTGCACCGCGTTGCGCAGGCCGCCCTTGTTGATCTTCTCGACCGACCAGCCCAGCTCGACCGCGATCGGGCGGACCGCCTCGGCGGTTGTCTCGTCGCAGACATAGGCGACGAACGGCTCGCGGTGCGCGACGCCGGCGGGTTTCCAGGGTGCGTTCATGGTTCAGTTCCCTCCGGCGGATTTCAGCGCGCCGCCGGCGCCGCTGGGCGCGGCCTTGCGGAACGAATCGATGGCCTTGGTCGACACCGCCGGATCGGTGGTGCTGCCCGTGCGACCGAGCACCAGGTCCTCCGGCCGCGCGACCATCGCCGCCAGGCTGCTGTTGGTCGCGCAGCCGTAATTGGACGAGGTGTGCCCTTCGAAGTCGTGGCTCGGATCGCGGCTATAGTCGGGGCAGCCGGGGACCGTCGCGGTCATCCGGCTGACGACGACGCGGATCGTGCCGGGCGCGACGGGCGCGGCGGTGACGGGCGTGTCGCTCGACAGCAGCAGCCCGTGGCGGGCGACCTCCTGCGCGATCTCGCCGCGGGCGACCGAACCTTCGTAGGATGGATCGTCGATCGCGACGCGGTCGCCATAAGCGAGGCGGAGCGAGGCGATCCAGCCGGCGAGGCGCTGACGCTCGCCGCTGCCGAGCGCGCCGCCGGCGGTGGCGAGGTCGAACGCATAATCGGTCCGCGACACCACCGGCTGGTGGACGCTTTCGACGCCCAGGTTGCGGGTGCCGCCGCAGCCGCCGAGCAGCAGGGCCGGGGCGAGCGAGGCGAGAAGGAAGGAGCGCTTAGTCATATGGAAATCCCTCGCTCGGATCAGTTGGAGAAGCCGGGCGCGGGCGCGCCCTTCTTCGGCCGGGAAGCCAGCCGGGGCGAGACGGCGCCCGGCGTGGACGGGAACGGCGTCACCGCGCCGGTCACCGGCGGCTGGGCGGGTGCCACCGTCGGCTTGGGCCGCTCGGCACCGCTCTCGCCGCGCGCCAAGGTACCCAGGAACACCCGGTCGAGGTCGCTCGGCGTTTTATAGCCGTCGGTCGGCAGAACGATGTCGTTGGCGTTGACCGGCTTCACCAGATACGGTGTGATGACGATCATCAACTCGGTCTCGCTGCGGCGGAACCCGTTGGAGCGGAACAGCGCGCCCAGGATCGGCACGTTGCCCAGCCCCGGGGTCTTCTCGATATTGTTGTCGTGGTTGTTCGACATCAGGCCGCCGATCACCAGGCTCTGGCCCGATCCCAGCTCCACCGTCGTCTCGGCGCGGCGGGTGGTCAGCCCGGGGATGACGGTGCCGCCCAGCTGGACGCCGGCGGAGTAGGACAGCTGCGACACTTCCGGCCGGACGCGGAGCGAGATGCGCCCATCCGACAGCACGATTGGCGTATACGCCAGGCTGATGCCGTACTGTTTGAACTCGACCGATACCGCGCCTAGCCCCTGGCTGAGCGGGATCGGGATCTCGCCGCCGGCCAGGAACGTCCCGGTCTCGCCCGACAGCGCGGTCAGGTTGGGGTTGGCCAGCGTGGTCACCTGACCGATCGTTTCGCCCAGGTCGATGGCGCTCAGGATGTTTGTGCCCAACAGGCGGCCGGCGATGCCCAGGGTCGAGCGTTGCGGGCCGACCTGATAGGTGGACGTCTTGGCGCCCGTGACCGGGTCGTACTCGATCGTCCCCGCCTTGCCCGAGTCCGAGGCGAACAGGAACGTGTCGCGGTCGCCGGGGCCGTCGCGGGTGTTGAGCCGGTTGCCGATGTTCTTGGCGAACGTGCGGCTTACCTCGGCGATGCGGACCTGCAGGTTGACCTGCAGCGGCGTCGCCGTCTTCAGCCGGGACAGCACCTTGGTGCCCTCGCCGACGAACGCCTGGACCAGCCGCTCGGCCTCCGCCGCGTCGTCGGGTGCCGCGACCGTGCCGGTCAGCAGCACCAGCCCGTTCATCGGCGTGGCGACGACCTGCGCCTCCGGCATCGCCAGCGACAGCATGTGGCCGATCGAGTCGAAATTGTTGCCGACCCGGACGACCGTGGCATAGACCACCGCGCCCGACTTCGAGGTCGCCGAGATGTTGGTTTCGCCCGCCTTTTTGCCAAAGATGTAGAGCTGGGTCGGCGAGCGGACCTGGACATCTGCGATCGACTCGTCGGCGACGAACAGGTCGCTCATCGGCCGGGACAGCGTGACCAGCCGGCCGCGGCCGGTGTTGACCTGGAACGTCTGGCTCGAGACGGCGGGAGCTGGCCCCTCGTCCTTGGCGACATCCTTGGCGGTCGCCGGGGCGACCAGTGCGGTGGTGGCCAGGCACCCCGCGGCGAGCGCCGCGGCGAGCGGCCAGCCGATCGGCTTCGATGCGAGACGCATGATCACTTACCCCCTACCGGAACTTCGGTGACGTTGTTGCCGCGAGCGATGCGGACGACGGGACCGGGCCGCGCCACCACCATGCCCTGGACCGGCCCCGGCGCGGCGACCGCCATGCCCGACCCGGCGCTGGCCTCGGACGACTTGCCCGGCACCGAGCGGCGCTGGAAGCGCGACACGTCGGCGCCCGTCGCGTAGCTGGCGTTGCCGCTGACCGGCTGGCTGGCTAGCTTGACCATCATCGCCTTCTCGGCGCGCGGATCGTTGCCTTCGGGCACCTTGATCGCGCCGGAGGCGATCGCCTCCTCGAGCTCGGACGAGGTGTCGGCGAGCGGACGCAGCGACAAGGAGATCGAGCCCAGCGTCTGCGCGACCGCGACCTGCTCGGCGATCTTCGGCGTCACCTCGACCGTCACGGTCGTGAAGGTCTGGACGACGGTCTTGCCGTCCTCGCCGACCGTGTTGTCGGTGCGCTGGTCGGTCGCCAGCACCCGGACGTTGCGGACGATCGTCTCCGACACCTTCAGCTCCGGACCATCGCCGCCACCGGCGACCGACTGGGTCAATACGACGTCGATCCGATCGCCCGGGAACACGAAGCCGGCGACCGCGGTCTTGACCTCGACGGGAAAGGTCACGGCGCGCATCCCCGGCCCGAGCGCGGCGGCCAGGAAGCCGCGGTCGCCGGGCTTGACCAGCTGCCCTTGCGTGATCGGCTGCCCGGCGGTGATCGGGCCGCGCACCACCGTGCCCTGCAGCGACTGGAGGTCGGTCGCGGACTTGATGAAATACGCGTTCTCGACCAGCTCGGCGGGCCAGGGCTGGAATTTCAGCGCCGTCGCGTCGAGGATGGTGCCGACCGGCAGCGCGCGGGTGGCGACCAGCACCTCCGGCCCGTTGACGACCGGCGCGGCGGCGCCGGCGGCGCTCGCTTGCGGCGCGGCGCTGCCCATCAGCAGGCTGCGGGCGAAAAACGCCGTGAGCGCGGCGACGACCAGCGCCACCACCAGCAAAACGACCTTGCGACTATCCATCTCTCATCGAGCCTTTCGGACGCGGGCGGAACCAATCCCGGATTCGGACTTGGTTCCGCATTGCAACTTGGGTCGACCTTCACCCAAAATGGTTAAGAAGCGGTTCGCGAAGCGTCACGAGACCCGCAAAGGCGATGGCGACGCCGTACGGCACCTCGATCACGCCGGTGCCCCGGCGCACCCGGCGGTCGATCACCATCGCCAGCGTGACGACCCCGCCGGCGAGCGACATGACGATCAGCATCGCGACGAGCGGCTCTAACGGCAGCCACAGCGCCAGTGCGCCGATCATCTTGACGTCGCCGCCGCCCATCATGCGGACCGCGAACGCGCCGCAGAACAGCGCGAAGACGGCCAAGGCCAGCGCCAGCTGGATCGCCACGCCAGGCCAGGGTTCCAGCCCCGTCGCCCACCACCACAGCGGCGCGGCGAGCGCGATCGCGGCGTTCTTCCAGTTGGCGATCTCGCGGTGGCGGATGTCCTCGACGCCGGCCGAGACCAGCATCAGCCCGAACGCCGCGAGCAGCGCGACTTGGAAATTGACCCACCCCATCGGCGATCGGTCCTAGACGCGCCGTCTTGCCAAAACGTAACCGGGTGGGCGCCACGCACCCACGGATGTGGCGCAGCCACGCACTCCCCAAATCCGTTCGTGCCGAGTAGAGGCCGAGTAGCGCGTCAGCGCGTATCGAGGACTCGTATCGAGGTACTGGCCACGCCCTCCAATCCCTCGATGCGCCATTCGACAAGCCTGTCGCGAGCAGGGTCGAGAGGCTCGACGGCCACTCGGGACGAACGGAAGTAATCATGTCAGGCGATGATTTCTCGCAATACCGCCGCGCCCTCCCGGCCGACGCCACCGTCGCTCATTGGACCGGCCCCGACGGCTGGCGTTTCCGCCGCTTCGACTGGCGCTCACCCGAGCCTCGCGGCGCGCTCCTGTTCGTCGGCGGGCGCGGCGACGCGTTCGAGAAATATCTCGAAACCCTCGCCCATTGGCAGACGCGCGGCTGGTCGATCACGTCGCTCGACTGGCGCGGGCAGGGCGGGTCGGGACGCTCGCTCGCCGGGTCGGATATCGGCCATGTCGAGTCGTTCGACCACTACCTGGGCGACCTCGCCGCGTTTTGGGGCGAGTGGGCCGGCCAGGCGACGGGACCGACGGTCGCGATCGGCCACTCGATGGGCGGCCACCTCGTGCTGCGCGCCGCCGTCGAGGCGCGGATCGACCCCGCCGCCGCCGTTCTGGTCGCGCCGATGCTCGGGCTGCGAACGCCGCTTGGCCCACGCTGGGGCGGCGCGCTCGCCCGGTGGATCGGAGGGCGCGGCGACCCGGCGCGCGCCGCCTGGCGCGGCAACGAGCGTCCCGGCTCGCTCACCTCGCGCCAACGGCTGTTGACCCATGACCAGTCGCGCTACGACGACGAGCGCTGGTGGCGCGACCGGGTACCCGAGCTACGGCTCGGGCCGCCGAGCTGGACCTGGCTGGTCGAGGCGTTCGCGTCGACCGCCGCGCTCGCCACCGACCCGCGACTGGCGACGTTTGACCTGCCCGTGCTGATGCTGGTCGCCGACGCCGACCGGCTGGTCGATCCGCGCGCCGCCACCCGGATCGCGGCGAGGCTGCCCGGCGCCGAACTCCACCGCTTCGGCCCGGAGGCGGCGCACGAGCTGCTGCGCGAGGTCGACCCGGTGCGTACCCACGCGCTGGTGCTGATCGACGCCTTCCTGGACCGCGTGGCGGCGCGATGATCCACGCCGACATCGCGATCGTCGGCGCCGGCATGGCGGGCGCCAGCCTGGCGGCGGCGATCGGCGACGAAGCGCGCGTCGTCCTGCTCGAGGCGGAGGACACGCCCGGCTATCACGCCACCGGCCGTTCCGCCGCCTTCTGGACGGAAACCTATGGCGGCCCGGGCGTCCAGCCGCTGACCACCGCGTCGGGCCCTTGGCTACGCGCGCCCCCGGCCGACCATGGCGGGGCGTCGTTCCTGTCGCCGCGCGGCGCGCTGCACCTGGGTCGCGACGAGGATGGGGCCGCGATCGACCAACTCGCCGCCGGATGCGCCGCCGCCGGCGTCGACCACGCCCGCGT
>CAXTRJ010000071.1:0-11363 GCA_964246585.1 uncultured Sphingomonas sp.
GGCGGCGATCGCCAAGGCCGCGGCGGAGGCTGCGGCGGCGGCCGCCGCCAGCGCCGAAGCGCAGACTGAGCCGGCGGTCATGACCGATGCCGAGCGCAAGGCGGCGCGTGACGCGCGCTATGCCGCGCGCAAGAACCGCAAGTCGTCCAGGTAAATGCGGCGCTGGTTCCGGGCTGGAAACGCCGGGCTTGATTCGCCGTAAACTGGCGACCGTATCGTCGCCGCGTCTCGCCATTCGTCGTCACGCAAGCGGGTCGCGACGGTTTCTGGCGTCGCGACCGTTTGACCTACACCATGAAGTCGACGTTGGCCGGCGGGCTGGTCGCTCCCGAGAAGTTGATCACCAGATCCTCGCCGGCCTGATAACCGTCGATCCCGTTAACGTCGGCGACGATAAATTGCTGGCCGGCCAGCGTGCCCGTGCTCGCGCGGACGAACACCGCCCAGCCCTGGTCGAGCACGCCGTCGCGCAATCGGGCCAGGTCGGTATCGAACGTCGCCGTCGACAGGCGGCCGCTAGAGACGCGGCCGTCGTAGCGGTAGCCGCCCTCCGGCTCGACCAGGTCGAGCCGATCCTGCGCGAAGGAGAAACTGGTCAAACTGTCATAGGCGGCGGCGTAGGTCACCGTGTCGCGACCGGCGCCATCGGTGATCCGGTCTCCACCCTGGCGAGATCGTAGCCGGTGGCCGCGGCGCTGCCGTCGCCGAAGCGGTCATCGTCACGCGACAGCAGCACCAGCGTCTCGATCCCGCCAAGTCCCCGCTCGCCAAACGTCAGTCGGCGTTCGCCGGTATAGTCGCCCTGGAGCGCGAGCTGGTCGTCGGCGCCGGCACCGCCATCCACCGTGCCCGCCGATGTCATCGCCGCGCGAAGACGAAACCGTCGGCGCCGTCGCCGCCGGTCAGGGCGTTGTCGCCGGCACTGCCGGTGAAGCGGCCGGCGGCGCTGCCGGTATAGGTCAGCCGCTCGACCTCGTCGGGCAGAACATGGGTCGACACGAAGGTGCGGACCTTGTCGTCGCCTTCGTCGGCGAATTCGATCACCACGTCGTCCAGCCCGTCGACGATGAAGCGGTCATCACCCGTGCCGCCGATCAGGGTGTCGCCAGCGCCGGTGCCGTCAAGCGTGTCGTCGCCGCCGAAACCGTCGATCGTCTCCGCATCGGTGGCGCCCGTCAGCGTCTCGGCCCGGTCCTGGAAATTGAAGACGTAACCGGTCGCCGCCTCCAGCGGGCGGTAGAAGGTGAAATCGTTGAAGTCGCCGCCCGACAGGATCGCCGCCGTCGGCGAGGCGGTTTGGATCAGGTTCACGACCGCGTAGAGGTCCTGGCCGATGGCGCGTCGGGGTCGTCGGCGTTGAACCGGCGAACGCGATCGAACCAGGGATAAGGGGCATGGCGTGTCCCGCCCTCGACATCGGCGACCGATCAGAAGACGAAATCCACGCTGGTCGGCGGCGGCGTCGTGCTCGCGCCGAAGTTGACCACCAGATCCTCGCCGGCCTGGTAGCCGTCGACGCCGTTGAGGTCGGCGACCAGGAACAGCTGGCCGCGCAGCGTACCGGTACTGGCGGTGACGAGGATCGCGCCTTCGGCCGACAACGTCCCCTCGACCAGCGCGGCCAGGTCGTCGTCGAACGTCGCCGTCGACAGCCGACCTCCCGTCACCTGGCCGTCGTAGGAGACATCGCCGCCCCCGGACAGGTCGATCCCGTCCTCCTCGAAGGAAAAGCCGACCAGCGTGTCGTAGCCCGTGCTCGTCGACTCCGCCGCGCTGACATAGCCGACCGTGTCGGCGCCGGCGCCCGCCGTGATCCGGTCGGCGCCGAGCCCGCCGGTGATCCGGTCGTCGCCGGCACCGCCGACCAGCGTGTCGCCCAGCGCCCCGCCGACCACCGTATCGGCGCCGCCGCCGCCGAACACGCGCAGCCGCGCCGTCGTCTCGGCCGATCCGTCGAGCGTCAGCGACTCGTCCGCCCTCAGGCCATTGGCGTTGATCGTCAGGGTGCCGGTCGCGGCGTTGCCGTCCGCCAGCGCCAAGTCGTAATCGTAGGATCCCGTGCCCCGACCGCCGAAGCGGCGGTCGCGCGCGCTGAGCAGGGAGATCGTCTCGATCCCGACGAGCTGGTCGTCGGCGAAGGCCAGCGAATAGTCGCCTTGCAGCCCGAACTGGTCGTCCGCGCCCGCCCCGCCATCGACACGGTCCCCCGCGCCAAAGCGCCCGTCCGCGCCGAAGAAGAAGCCGTCGCTCGTCGTCCCCCCGGTCAGCAGGTCGTCGCCCATGCCGCCGAAGAACAGAAAGCCCCCGTCGGTCTCGGCCGACCCGTCGAACGACACGTTCTCGCCCTCGTTGAGCGTGTTCATGTTGACGATCAGCCGATCGCCGGCCGCGACGTTTCCGTCGACCGTGGTCAAGACGTAGCCGGTCGGCGCCGCCGTCGCCCCGCCGAAGCGCGTGTTGCCGCCCGACAGGAGCACCACCGTCTCGATGTCGACCAGCCCGGTCTCGCCAAAGGTCAGTGCCGCGCCGCCGGTATAGTCGCCCTGCAGCGCGACCTGGTCGTCCGCGCCCGACCCGCCGTCGACCGCGTCGGCCCCGGTCATCGCCGCGCCGAAATAGAAGCCGTCGCTCTCGCCCCCGCCGGACACGGTGTCGTCGCCGCCCTGGCTTAGGTCGAACAGGTCGGAACGCGGCGTGCCGGTGACGGTGTCGTCGCCCCCGTCGCCCGCCAGCGTGTCGTCGTCCGACACCAGCCCGGCGACCGCGATCGTCACCGTCGCGGTGTCGCCATCGGCGAGCGTGTAGGTGAAACTGTCGGTATCTTGCGTGTTCCGCGCGCCCGAGGCGCCCGTGGTCAGACCGTTGAACGCATCGTTCGGATCGTAGGTGTAGCCACCGTCGGCGCGCAACGTCAGCAGCGCGCCCGAGTCGAGCGTGATCCGCTGGCCGACGGCGGCGCTCGATCCGTTGACGGCGGCGACCGTCGTCGTCGGCCCGCCGTCGGGATCGGTGTCGTTGGCGAGCACGTTGCCCGTGACCACGGTCGCCTCGTCGGTCGCGTCGCCGTCGTCCACCGCGGTGGTGGAATCGTCGCTGGCGACGACGGCGATCGTCGCGGTGGCGACATCGCTCGTGCCCCCGTCGCCGTCGGTCAGGGTGAAGCCGACCGTGCGGGTCGCCTCCGACGGATCGTCCGACACGTTGGCGAAGCCGATCTGGGCGACCAACTGTCGGACGGCCTCGACCGTGGCGTCGGCGTCGAAGGTCACGACCAGCGGTGTCATCGCGCCACCGCCGGTGAAAGCGCCGAACCGAACCCCGTTGTACCGGAGCGTATCGCCCGACACCTCGACGACGTTCGAGTTCGCCCCGAGGTTGGCGATTACCAGCCGGTCGTCGGCGGCGCCGTTATCGGTGAACGCCACGGTCAGCGTGCCCGTGTCGAGATTCGCCGAGTCAATGTCGACCACCGTCGCCAGTTGAGCGATGGGAACCGGCGGTTCGTTCTCGCCATAGGTCGCCGCGACCGACGTTCCCGTCGCCGCGCCGTTCAGGTCGACCACCGGCGCGTCGTTGACCGCGGCGACGTTGACCGTCGCCCGGCCGGTATCGGTCCCGCCCTGGCCGTCGCTGAGGAGATAGTCGAACGCCGCCGCGCCGTTGAAGTCGGCGTCGGGGGTGAAGGTCACCGTGCCGTCGCCGTTCAGCACGACGCTGCCGCCGCTGACCGCCGTCACGCTTTCGATCGACAGCGTGTCGCCGTCGGCATCGGTGTCGTTGCCGATCAAGTCGGCGGCGCTGAACGTCGCGGCCATGTCCTCGGTCGTCGCCAGCGTGTCGTCGACCGCGACGGGCGCGGCGTTGTCCGGCGTGACGTCGAAGGTCAGCGTATTGGGCGTCTGGTCGACCGGCTGGTCGCCGCGCGCGCCGTCGTCGGCGCCGTCGTCGATCACCTGGAAGGTGAGCGAGGCGAAGCTCTCGCCGGCGCCGTCGGCGACATAGTATAGCGCGCCGCTGGCGATCGCGGCCGGGCTCACGGCCGTGTTATTGGTGACGACCTCCGGCTCGGCGCCGCCCGTGCCGTCGATGTCGAGGAACAGCGTGCCGGCGGTCGGCGCGGTGGTGATCAGGACAAACAGCAGATCGTCGCCCTCGACCGGGTCGCTATACCCGAAATTGGCCAGGGTCAGCACCAGCGGCGTGTTCTCCACCGCGTCCAGGGTCGCGTCGGCGCCCTCTGGCGCGTCGTTGACCGGAGTGATGTCGAACCGGATCGTGCCGGGCGCGGACATGTTCTCGCCGCCATTGGTGGTGCCGCCGTTGTCGGTGAGCGTGTAGATCAGCGTCGCCGCTTCTCCTCCGTTGCGGTTCGCGTCGGGGCGGAAGCGCAGCACGGCGCCGCCCGTCAACGACGCCGCGTCGAAGGTGGTCGGGTAGGTGATCGGCGTCTCGGCCCCCCGCGCGTCGACCAGGACCAGCGTCCCGCCACTTGGCGCGGTCGGCAGCGTGATCGCGATCAGCGCATCGCCCTCCACATCGGCGAACGGGAAATCGAACGCGGAGAGGTCGTACGCGCCGTCCTCCACTATCGCGACCAGCGAACCGGGCGCGGTCGGCGCGTCGTTGACCGGCGTGACGTTGAAGGTCAGCGTGTTGGGCGTCGCGTCGAGATCGACGCCGCCATTGGCGATGCCGCCGTCGTCCTGGACCTGGAACGTCAGCGTCGCGTAGGGCGCGCCGTTGCCGTCGTCACCAGGGCCGAACGCCAACCTGTTCGCGGCGATGTCGGCGACCGAGATTGTCTGGCCCACCGTAACCGGGGCGGGCGGCGAGCCCGGCGGGAAATAGAACAGGACACCGTTGGTCGGCAGCGTCGTGATCCTGACGGCCGCGAGTGCGTCGCCGTCGAGCGGATCGGTGAAGCCGAAGTCGGCCGTGGTCAGGAAAACGCCTTCGTCCTCGAGCAACGTCCGCGCGCCGTCGATGCCCGAAGGCGCGTCGTTGACCGACAGGACGGTGATCGCCTTGGCGTCGGTGTCGCTTTGCGCCCCGCCCTGGCCGGTGGAGCCGGCGTCGCTGGTCACGACGGTGACCGCGTCGGCGCCGTTGAAGTCGGCCGTCGGCGTGTACGTCACCGCGTTCGCGGCGGCGAGGGTCGCGTTGATCTGGTTGATCGTGCCGGTCAGCGTCACCGACGCGGAACCGTTGCCGCTCGTCCCGCCGGCGCCGACGCCGCCGGCGACATTGGTCAGCACGTTCAGCGTCCCGTTGGCGACGCTCAGCGCCGTCGATACCGTCTGCGTCGCCGCGTTCGCGTCGACATCGGACACGCTGATCCCGGTGATCGCGACGCTGGCGTCCTCCAGCACCGTCGCCCCGCCGCCGACCGCGTTGACCGGCGCGTCGTTTACCGCGACGACCTGGACGGTGGCGTTGACCTCGTCCGAGTAGAGCAAGCCGTCATAGACCGAGAAGGCAAGCACGCGCGCGGTGTCGCCGCCGAACGCCGACGGGTTGTCGCCCAGCGCGGCGTATCGGACCTGCGCGAAGGCGTTCTGGTAGGCGGCGAAGGAAGCGACGCCGGTGAGCGTCAGGACGCCGGTCGCGGCGTTGTAGCTGGCGAAAATCCCGCTCGGCAGCGCGCCGGCGATCGACAGCTGGTCGACGTTCGCGGCGAAACCGGTCGCGATGCGAACCTGCGCCCCCGCCAGTTGGTCGTTCGCGCTCGTGCTGTCGACGTCGTTCGCCGAAAAGCCGCTCGCCGGCGCCACCCTCGCCTGGTTTTCGGTATAGGTCGCGCCCAGCGTCGAGGCGGTCAGCGTCGGCGCGTTCTGGACGGACAAACCGAGCGGGCTGGCCCCGTTATAGTCGCCGACCGAAGCGAGCCGCGTCGGCGCGCCACCGGCAAGGCCGCCACGGTAGACGCCGTGGGCGCCGGCGGTGTCGGGTTCGATGCTGGTGACGGTATATTGGCCGGTGGCGCCGTCGACGTCGATATAGCCGAAATTCTGGTTGGTCGCGTTGCCCTCGGTATAGAGCGCGGTCGGCGTCCCGCCATTGGCCGACATGCGGAAGACGCCGCCCGTCTCGCCGTTCGCGCCGCCGTTCAGCTGAACGGCGGTGAAGACGACATCGCCGGTCGCGACGTCGACGTCGATGCCCTTGATCTGTCCCAAGCGATCCTCGAATTCGTCGGGCGTCGCGCCGCCGGTCGTGGGACTCTCCGTCTCGGCCCGGCCGCCAAAGGTCAACTTGGTGACCGTGTTGCCGGCGCTGCTCGTGTCGCTGGGCGCGACCCCGTCGATGCGAAAGATCGAGTTGCGGTACTGCACCGTCCCGAGGACGACGTTGCCGTTGGGGTCGTAAAAGAAGTCAGTGAAGTTCTCGGTCGAGACGACGAAGATCCGGCCACGGCCAGGGTCGAAGGCGATCTCGTTGGCGAAGTTGGGAGCCCCGGTCTCCTCGTCAGTCCCCAAGTCGGCGAGCGTCACCGGCGCCTGGTTAGCGGCGTCGTAGCCGACCTTCCGCACCAGGTTCGCCGCCGTGAAATAGACGACGCCGTTGGCCGCGTCGAGCGCGATGCCGGTGATGCCTTGCGTACCGTCGTCGTCGGCGTTGCCCGGCGTGCCCTCGTCCGCCGCCTGGCGGTACAGGATCGTCAGCGCCGGCGCGTTGGGATTGGCCAGCATCTGCGAGATGCTGCCCTGCAGGATGCGGTCGTTCGTACCGTCCGAATCGACGATGAAGATGCGGTCGTGCACCGTATCGAGGACGAGGTCGGTCGGGGCGAACAGCCCCGTCGCGACCGTGCCCGCGTCGCCGCCATCGGCGTTCTGGTAGAAGTTGGTCACCGCATAGCCCAGCGTGCCGCCGCCGACCGCGCCGTCCTGGCTGACGCGCACGATCGGCGCGCCGCCGCCCGACGTGGCGATGAAGATCTGCTGGTCCGGCGCGGTCAGGAGGTTGCCGGCGCCAAAAGCGCTCTGCGGCGCGAGGTCGCTCCCCGCCCAGTTCGCGCCGTTGTTGAGGCTGGCGAGCAACGCCGGCGTCTGAATGTTGTTGCCGCGCCCGGCGAAGGTCGCGTTGTCGCCGGCGACCGCCACCGCGTCGACGCCCACGGTCAAACCGGTGTTCGCCAGGTTGCCGTTGAAGCTTGCGTTGCCGTCGGCGACATCGGCGGCGAACAGGAAGCGCGTCGGCGTGTTGGCGTCGCCGCCCTGATAGGCGTAGATCGTCTCGCCGGTCTCGGCCAGGTTGATGCCAGCGGCGTTCAGCTGCGCGGTGGTGAACGAGACCACCGTGCCCGCCGCGCTATCGGCGGCGAAGGTGTAGGCCAGGGCGCCGTCCTCGCCCCCGTTGAGGAAGGCGGCGCCCGACCATGCGCGATCGGTCAGGTAGATCGTCGTGCCCGATCCCACCGCCTGGAGCAGCACGAAGCTGATCGTGTCGCGATTGGTCCGCTGGACGCCGTCGATGCTGGGATCGTCGCCGTCCTCGCCGTTATACTGGACTAGCGCGGCCGCGCCGGCGGTCAAAATGGTGGCAACCATCAGTCATGCTCCCCCGAAAAGCCGCGTGACCTTACCCTCCCCGAGCAGCGTCCACGACATTGGCGCGCGCCATCGCACGAATCGTCCGTTATCGCCAGTAGCCGGTGACCAATTGCGAAGTCGGGACGCCGTCGAACCTTGAGCGCATCGACGTTTGACAGCGCCGCGGCTTGGTCGCACAACCCATGCCCATCCAATCTCCTCTGAAGCCCTCGCGCGGGAGTAGCCCTTGTCAGATCCCTACATCGGCGAAATCCGCATCTTCGCGGGCAATTTCGCGCCCCGCTACTGGATGTTCTGCAACGGCGCGACCCTGCCGATCAGTGAGAACGAGGCGCTGTTCCAGCTGATCGGCACGACCTATGGCGGCGACGGGCAGGAGACGTTCAACCTGCCCAACCTGCAAGGCCGCGTGCCGATCCATTTCGGGAGTTCGGGTGGCCAATCCTACCAATTGGCCGAGATGGGCGGCGCCGAGTCGGTCACGCTGACGACGCAGCAGATGCCCGCCCATACGCATGCCTTGCGCGCGGCCGGCGGCGGGGCGACGCTGGCGCCGACCAACGCGACGCTCGCCACCGTGCAAAGCGCGCAAGGCGGTGCGCGCGCTTATGGCGCCGCTACCCCGGGGATCGCGCTGGGCGCGCAATCGATCCTCCCCAGCGGCGGCAGCCAGCCGCACGACAATACGCAACCGTCGCTCGGGCTTAACTTCATCATTTCGCTGATCGGCCTATTCCCCAGCCAGACCTGATCGCCGCCGGCCTTCCCCCGCGCGTCACGACCGTCCAGGAGTTCCTCCCATGTCCGATCCCTTCGTCGCCGAAATCCGGGCGTTCGGGTTCAACTTCGCGCCAAGGGGCTGGGCGCAGTGCAACGGCCAGCTGATGCCGATCAGCCAGAACACCGCGCTATTCGCGCTTATCGGCACCTCTTATGGCGGCGACGGCAGGTCGACCTTCGCGCTGCCCAACCTGCAAGAAAGCGCCCCGGTCGGCGTCGGCCGAGGCCAGGGGTTGAACGAGTGGTTCCTGGGCGAGCGGCGCGGCGGCGAGGCGATCACGCTGCTGCAATCGGAGATCCCGCTCCACACCCATTCGCTGATGGCGAGCGTCGCCCCCGCCACGAGCGGCGATCCCACCGGCAAGGTGCTGGCGCGGGGCAATTTCCTGTTCCAGGGCGCGACCGGCGCG
The DNA here is from genome assembly GCA_964246585.1 of uncultured Sphingomonas sp. GTDB lineage: Bacteria > Pseudomonadota > Alphaproteobacteria > Sphingomonadales > Sphingomonadaceae > Sphingomonas. The sequence continues at coordinate 8,744 of CAXTRJ010000071.1, forward strand.
GCGCCGCTCTATTCGGACGATCCGCCGAACACGCGGTTGAACCCGCAGGCGATCGCGCCCGCCGGCGCCGGCCTACCGCACAACAACATGATGCCGTCGCTGGTGGTCAATTACTGCATCGCGTTGCAGGGCTTCTTCCCGCCGCGTCCATAAACCGCTTGGAGCATCCACCATGTCCGAACCGTTCCTGGGCGAGATCAAGCTCGCGTCGTTCAACTTCCCGCCCAGGGGCTGGGCGCTGTGCAACGGCCAGTTACTGCCGATCAACCAGAACCAGGCGCTGTTCGCGCTGCTGGGCACGATGTATGGCGGCGACGGCCGGACCAACTTCGCGCTGCCCAACCTGCAGGGCCGCGTGCCGATCCATATCGGCGGAGGCTTTCAGCAAGGACAGGTGCTGGGCGCGGAGTTCCAGACGCTCAACGTGAACGAGTTGCCGCAGCACAGCCACATCGGCCAGGCGCGCGCGGCGCGCGCGGCGCTGGTCGGCGGCGCGGTCCCGAAGGCGGGGGCGACCCTGGCGCAGGGCACTACCGCGACCAACCCGCAACGCGACGTGAACCTGTACGGCGCCGGCGCCCCCAACATCGCGATGGCCGCCACCGCGATCGGCAATGCCGGGGGCAGCCAGCCGCACGAGAACCGCCAGCCCTTTCTGGCGCTGACCCACATCATCGCGCTCCAGGGCATCTTTCCCAGCCAGAACTGACGTGCCCGCCGACACGCCGATGCCGCCGCCGAGCCCGGCGATGGCGGCGCTGGGCCTGGCGCTGCGACCGGCGCGCGCCGGCGACCAATCATCCTTGCGCCGGCTATATGGTAGCCATCGCGCCGCCGAACTGGCGCCGGCACCCTGGCCGGCGGCGGCCAAGGAGCGGTTCCTCGACGACCAATTCGGCCACCAAACCGCGCACTACGCGGCCAACCACCCCGACGCCGATCGCCTGATCGTCACCCGCGCCGCGCCACCACTCGCGCCACGCGACATCGGCCGACTATATGTGTCGCGTGACGCCGCGACTTGGCGATTGCTCGAATTGGGACTGACGCCGACCGAGCAGGGGCGCGGGACCGGCGCGGTCCTGGTCGGCTGGCTGTGCGACGCGGCGGCCAGCGCCGGCGCGGCCGAGGTCGAACTGCACGTCGCCAGCGATAATGGAAAGGCGATCGCCTTTTACCGGCGGCTCGGCTTTGGCGATGTCGCCAGCGCGGTGTCGACCCACCGGCGCATGACGTGGCGCTCGCCCGGCGTCAGTTGAACACCGCCTCGTAGGTGACGCCCGCCGCGTCGCGCGCGATCGGCACGAGGAACATCGCCATCTCGCCCATCGCGGCGTGGCGCAACCGGTGAATGCGTTGCGGCAGCACGACGGCCCCGTCGCCGCGAAAGGCGAGCGCGAACGGCGCGCGCGCCGCGCCGGGATAGCCGCCCGCGGGCAGCGGATCGGCCGCCGTCAGCGTCAACGTCATCGGCGGCGCCCCCTCGTCCGGCACTGCGTCGAAACGGTCGCCCAGCGCCGGGGTGAAATCGGCCAACGTCAGGGCGCGCTCGGGATCGTGATCGGGCAAGGCTGGTCTCCGGCGACGCGGGCGGGGGTGAGGGCTGGGGCGAGGCGACCAGCGCCATAATCGAGCGCCGACGCGCGCGCGAGGGGCTTGTCCGCCGCCCCCTCGACAAGCGCGCGACGACGCGTCACCCACGGTGTCGGGGGCGCGAAGGCCGTGACGCCGCCCGGGGAGCCGACATGATCACCGCCGCCTACTCCTGTCGTCACGCCCGGTGGCTGTGACCGCCAAGTCGCCGGCGCGCCAGGATGGGGCGCGTCCGTCGACCGCGCGGTTGATCTGGTTCGCCGGCGGCGATTTCGCGTTCAACCTGTATTGGCAGAGCCTGACGCTGCTGCTGTTCTTCTACTACACCGACGTGGCGCGGTTCGACCCCGGGGTCGCCGGGCTGGTGCTGCTCGCCGGATCGCTGTGGGACGGCGTCGCCAACCTCGCCGTGGGTGGCCTGGTCCAGCGCCGCCCGCGCCGCTTCGCGCCCATCCTGACGCTTGGCGCGGCGCCGCTCGGGCTGGGCTTCGTCCTGCTCTACGCCGCACCCCCGACCATCGCCGCCGCGCTGGCGGCGCAGGTCGTGTTCCGCACGCTCTACGCCGCGCTCAACATCCCCTATTCGGCGTGGGGCAGCCGGATCACCGACGAAAGCGGCGACCGCACCCTGATCGCCGGCGCGCGCATGTTGTTCGGCGCGGCCGCGGCGGGGGTCGTGGCGCTCGCCGCGCCCGCGCTGTCGGACGCGTTCGGCCAGCGCGGCTACATGGCGGCAGCGATCCTGTCGGCGGTGATCGCGACGCCGTGGCTGATCGCGGTGGCGGCGACCACGCCCGAGTCGATCGCGAATACCGCCGCCCCGACGATCGGGCGCTGCCTGGCGGTGCTGGCGGGCAACCGCGCGTTCGTCACGCTCAACATCGCCGCCGCGCTGGTGGCGGTGGCGAGCGCGGTGGTCGGGCAATCGGTATTGTTCTATTTCCGCGATGTCGCCGGCGCGCCGGAGGCGGGGCCCCGCGCGCTGGCGGCGATGGCGGGGGCGGGGGTCGTCGCGACGCTCGCCTGG
>CAXTRJ010000072.1:0-11344 GCA_964246585.1 uncultured Sphingomonas sp.
GGGGGCGGGGCGTGAGCGCGGGGGACGCGCCGCCGCTGGCGCTGGTGACGGGCGGGTGCCGGCGGATCGGCGCGGCGATCGCCGCGGCGCTGGCGAGACGGGGCTATGCTCTGGCGCTGCACGGCGGCCATGACGCCGAGCCGGAGGCGGCGTTGGCGGCGGTGCTGGAGGAGAGCGGGGCCGAATCGCACGGCTTCGCCGCGTCGTTCGCCGACCCGGCGGCGGCGACGGCGCTATTCGGGGAGGTCGTCGCCCGGTTCGGGCGCGCGCCCGACCTGCTGGTCAACAACGCGTCGATGTTCGGGCAGGACCGGTTGAGGGACGTGACCGCGGCCGAACTGGCCGAGCACCATGCGGTCAATTGCGCCGCGCCGGCGCTGCTGATCCAGGCGTTCGCGGCGGCGGAGACGGCCGCCGAGCCGGGGGCGCGGTCGGTGGTCAACCTGCTCGACCAGCGGATCGACCAGCCCCACGGCGACCAACTCGCCTATACCCTGTCGAAGATCGCGCTCGCCGGGCTGACGCGGATCGCCGCGCGCGAGCTGGCGCCGGCGGTGCGGGTCAACGCGGTCGCGCCGGGGCTGACGATCGCCACGCCCGATTACGACCCGGCGCAGGTGGCGCGGCTGACCGGGCGGATGCCGCTCGACCGCTTGCCGCACCCGGCCGAGATCGCCGAGGCGGTGATGTACCTGGCCGGGGCGAGGTCGGTGACGGGGCAGGTGATCTACGTCGACGCGGGGGCGCGGCTGGAGTCGTTCGGCCGCGATTTCATGCACCTAGACCGTTGAGCTTAGAGCGGGTGTGGCCGGCTGGCGACGTCTAAGCGAACTTCGCCTTCGTGGCGCAGCCCGGTGCGCAGGATCGATTCGGTCATCATCGCCACGTCCTGCGACCAGAACAGCTTGACGGCGGGATCGGTCAGGAAATCGGGCTGGGTGACGACGGTGCGCAACATCGAGACGGCGCCCGCCGAGCCGGGCAGCGGCTCGAAACTGGGCTTGTAGCCGACCGCCGCCGCGCCGCCGAGACTGAAGTGGAAGACGCGTTGGACGCGCTCGGCGAAATCGCCGATCGGCAGCGTTGGTTCGGGATCGGCGAAGCGGTAGATCACGATCATCCGGCCGACATTCACCCCGCACCAGAAGCGCAGCAGGGGCACGCCGCCCTGCTCGATCGCGTAATCATAGCCGAAGATGTCCGAGTGGACGCCGCGCGAGACGGTGAGCGGCGGCGCTTGCGGGTCGGCGAGGGTGATCCGGGCGAGCGCCGCGGGCAGCGTGTCGATGAGGAACTGCTCGGCCCGGGCGCGCAGCGTGGCGATGTTGGCGTCGGTCTGAGAGACGAACAGCACCACCGCGATGACGAAGGTCGTGGCGAGGAACTGGACGCCGCTGATCCCGATCAGGAGCCAGTCCTGGTCGCCGGTGCCGAGCGAGCGCGCCACCACCGCGAGCGCGGCGAGGAGGGCCAGCGCCAGCGTGCCGAGGCACAGCGCCTTGGCCCAGCGCGGCAGATGGACGAAATGCTTGGCGTCGAGCCCCGGATTCACCGTCAGCCCCGGTTGGCCGCGCCGAGCACCGCGCGGACCGAGGCGGTGGCGATGTCGGGGTCGAGCCCGACGCCGAACACGGTGCGACCGTCGGGGGTACGCGCCTCGACATAGGCGGCGGCCTGGGCATCGGCGCCGTGGCCGATGGCGTGCTCGCTATAATCGACCACGTCGAGCGCCATGCCACACGCGCCGAGCGCGTCGACCACGCCCGAGATCAGGCCGTTGCCCCGCCCCGACAGCGAGCGGCGCTCGCCGTCGATGGCGACGGTGCCGACGAACAGGCGATCGCCCGCCGTGCCGGTCTCGCTATAGTCGATCAGGGTGACGCGGTCGGCGGGGCCGGGCAGGTAGTGGCGTTCGAAGACCGCCCAGATGTCACGGGCGTCGAGCTCGCGGCTGGTCTCGTCGGCGACGGCCTGGACGTGGCGGCTGAACTCGGTCTGGAGCCGCTTGGGGAGCTTCAGCCCGCGGTCCTGTTCGATCACCCAGGCGACGCCGCCCTTGCCCGACTGCGAGTTGACCCGGATCACCGCCTCGTAGCTGCGGCCGAGGTCGGCGGGGTCGATCGGCAGGTAGGGGACTTGCCAGAGATCGTCGTTGCGCTGGCCTTGCGCGGCGAAGCCTTTTTTAATGGCGTCCTGATGACTGCCGGAAAAGGCGGTGAAGACGAGGTCGCCGGCATAGGGGTGGCGCGGGTGGAGCGGCAGTTGCGTGCAGTAGCCGACGGTGTTGATCACCGCGTCGATGTCGGAAAAATCCAGGGCCGGATCAACGCCTTGCGTATACATGTTGAGGGCGACCGTCACCAGGTCGCAGTTGCCGGTGCGCTCGCCATTGCCGAGCAGGCAACCCTCCAGCCGGTCGGCGCCGGCCAGGAGGCCGAGCTCGGCGGCGGCGACGCCGGTGCCGCGGTCGTTGTGGGGATGGAGGCTGATGACGACGCTGTCGCGGTCGCGGATGGCGCGCGCGAACCATTCGATCTGGTCGGCGTAGATGTTGGGAGTCGCCGCCTCGACCGTCGCGGGCAGGTTGAGGATGAGCGGGCGATCGGGGGTGGGGCGGAGCACGTCCATCACCGCCTCGCAAACCTCCACCGAGAAATCGAGTTCGGCGGTGGAAAAAGTCTCCGGGCTATACTCGAAGCGCCAGTCGGTCGCCGGGTAGCGCGCCGCCTGGTCGCGGAGCACCATCGCGCCCTCGACCGCGATCGCCTTCACCTCGGCGCGGTCCATGCCGAAGACGATGCGGCGCCAGGCGGGGGAGACCGCGTTGTAGAGGTGGACGATCGCGCGCGGCGCGCCCTCCAGGCTGGCGAAGCTGGTTTCGATCAGGTCTCGGCGCGCCTGGGTAAGTACCTGTATCGTCACGTCCTCGGGTACGCGGCCCGAGTGGACCAGGGCGGCGATGAAGTCGAACTCGGTCGCCCCGGCGGCGGGGAAGCCGACCTCGATCTCCTTTAACCCGACGTTCACCAGCAGGTCGAACAGCCGGTTCTTCTTTTCGGCGTCCATCGGGTCGATCAGCGCCTGATTGCCGTCGCGCAGGTCGGTCGACAGCCAGCGTGGCGGGCGCGTGATCGTTCGCCCCGGCCACCGTCGGTCGGGCAGGTCGACCGGCGGGAACGGCCGGTACTTGATCGAGGGATCACGCAACATCGAGGATCTCTGGCTAACCCGCTCTGGCGGCAGCGAAAATCAGGTCGCGGCGAAAGCGGCGTTGATCGACAGGTCGACCTTGTCCGATACCGCGGGCACGGCCATGCCGAGGTCGAAGTCGCTGCGGTTGATCGTGCCGGTCGCGCGGAAACCGAAGTTCAGCTTCTTGTTCATCGGGTTGGTGCCCGCGCCGACAAAGGTCGCGCGCAGCGTCACCGGCTTGGTTACGTTCTTGATCGTGAGATCGCCGGTGATCGTGGCCGAAGCGCCATTGGCGACGACGCGGGTCGAGACGAAGCGCGCGGTGGGATAGGTCGCGGCGTCGAAGAAATCCTTGCTCTTCAGGTGCGTGGTGAAGCGGCCGCTGGTGGTCGCCATCTCGTCGACCGCGAAGGTGACGTCGACCTTGGTCGCGGCGGGGCGGGCGGGGTCGATCGTGATCGAACCGGCGGACGCGCCGAACTGCCCGTCGAGCAGGCTGAAGCCCATATGGTTGACCTGCCAGGTGACCTGGGTGTGATTGGGGTCGACGGGGTAGGTGCCGGCGACGATGCGGGTGCGGTCGGCGGCGCCCGGCGTCTGGGCGAGCGTCTGGGCGAGCACGGGGACGGCGGCGAGGGCGGCGACGACGATGAGGGAGGCGAGGCGCATCGGGCAGACTCCTTGGCGGTGATCATGGGCGCGGCGCGGACCGGGCGACGGCGGTCGCCGCCGATTCGTTGCCGTGGAACTTGTCTAACTTAACGCTACGTCCCGCTCGAAGCGCCTTCCCGTGCATGACCACCGGCGCGGAGAAAGGGGGAAGTTCGCTTGTCATCGCCAGGAAGGTGGCAGAAACAGGCCGCGTAGGACAGCCTCTTCCGTCGTCTCCGCGACGGCGAACGTCGTCGCCGGCCGCCGTCAGTTCTTCGCCTTGTCGACCAGCTTGTTGGCGGCGATCCACGGCATCATCGCGCGCAGCCGCTCGCCGACCTGTTCGATCGGATGGGCGGCGGCGAGCTTGCGCGCGGCCTTCAGCTCGGGCTGGCCGGCGCGGTTGTCGAGGACGAAGTTCTTGACGAAGCGGCCGCCCTGGATGTCGGCGAGAACGCGCTTCATCTCCTTCTTGGTCTCGTCGGTGATGATGCGCGGACCCGTCGTGATGTCGCCGTACTCGGCGGTGTTCGAGATCGAATAACGCATGTTGGCGATGCCGCCCTCGTACATCAGATCGACGATCAGCTTCACCTCGTGAAGGCATTCGAAATAGGCCATTTCAGGGGCGTAGCCGGCCTCGGTCAGCGTCTCGAACCCGGCCTGGATCAGATGGGTCAGGCCGCCGCACAGCACCGCCTGCTCGCCGAACAGATCGGTCTCGCATTCCTCGCGGAACGTCGTCTCGATGATGCCGGCGCGGCCGCCGCCGACGCCGCTGGCATAAGCGAGGCAGAGGTCGTGGGCGTTTCCGCTCGCGTCCTGGTGGATCGCCATCAGGCAGGGCACGCCGCCGCCGCGGGCATATTCGGAGCGGACGGTGTGGCCGGGGCCCTTGGGCGCGATCATCACCACGTCGAGGTCGGCGCGCGGCTCGATCAGGCCGAAATGGATGTTGAGGCCGTGAGCGAAGGCGATCGTCGCGCCTTGCTTCAGATTGGCGGCGAGGTCGTCGGCGTAGATCGCCGCCTGATGCTCGTCCGGAGCGAGGATCATGACGAGGTCGGCCCAGCGGGCGGCGTCGGCGTCGGTCATCACGGCGAAGCCGGCGTCCTCGGCTTTCCGGGCGGTGGCGGAATCGGGGCGGAGCGCGACGGCGACTTCCTTCACGCCGGAGTCGCGCAGGTTCTGAGCGTGGGCGTGGCCCTGGCTACCATAGCCGATGATGGCGATCTTCTTGGCCGAGAGCAGGTTCAGGTCGGCATCGGCATCATAGTATACGCGCATTCGATGTTCCTTTCTGCCTCTCCCGTCGGGAGAGGATACGAAGACTTGCCGGCTTCGCCGGCTAGTCGGAGTTGGTGAGGGCAGGGGCGGTGCTGCCCTCACCCTTCCACAGCCTTCGGCTGCTCCCTCCCTCTCCCGATGGGAGAGGGGTTTATGCCGCCTCGCGCCCCCGGGCGATGGCGACGATGCCGGTGCGGGCGACCTCGATCAGGCCGACCTCGCCCATCAGCTCGATGAACTTGTCGATCTTGTCGCGGCCGCCGGTCACCTCGAAGACGAAGCTCGACGTCGTCGCGTCGACGACGCGGGCGCGGTACACGTCGGCGAGGCGCAGCGCCTCGATGCGGTGGTCTCTGCGGCCTGCCACCTTGACCAGCGCCAGCTCGCGCTCGACGTGGGGGCCGAGCGCGGTCAGGTCGGTGACCGAGTGGACCGGGATCAGCCGGTCGAGCTGCGCCAGGATTTGCTCCATCGTCGCGGCGCTGGCGCTGGTGACGATGGTGATTCGGCTGACCGCCTTGTCGGCGGTGACGTCGCTCACGGTCAGGCTCTCGATATTGTAGCCGCGCGCGGTGAACAGCCCGGCGATGCGGGCGAGGATGCCGGGCTCGTTGTCGACCAGCACGGCAAGGGTGTGACGCTCGGTCGGGTCGGTGTGGATGTGCATCAATATGCTCGCACTTTTGCGACTGCGTCGAACCAATCATCTTCAAGCGCAGGATCAAGGAAGACTTCCGGATCTCCGGACACATGTCCGGCGAAAAACTCGACCTCCTTCTCGCTCTCGCTACCGACCCGGTAATACGTCCAAGCAAACTCGACCATCGCAAGATAAGCTTCGCGCATCGTGAGGCTCTGCGACCATCGATCGCTGTGTCGGTTCGTCACACCAGCGCCTTTGCGTGGTCATCCATCTCGCCGGAAACTTCGTCGGACCAGAGCAGCATTTCGGTATGCGCGGCGCCGCTCGGGATCATCGGGAAGCAGTTGGCGAGTTTCGAGACGCGGCAGTCGACCATCACCGGGCCGTCATGCGCGAGCATGTCGGCGATGCCGGCATCGAGATCGTCGCGGCGCTCGATGCGGATGCCCTTCCAGCCATAAGCCTCGGCGAGCTTGACGAAGTCCGGCAGGCTATCGCTGTAACTCTCGGAATAGCGCGAGGAGTAGGTCAGCTCCTGCCACTGGCGGACCATGCCCATATATTCGTTGTTGAGGATGAATACCTTGACCGGCAGGCGATACTGGGCGGCGGTGGCCAGTTCCTGGATGTTCATCTGGATCGATGCCTCGCCGGCGATGTCGATGACGAGCGCCCCCGGGTTGCCGAGTTGCGCGCCGATCGCGGCGGGGAGGCCGTAGCCCATCGTGCCGAGGCCGCCCGAGGTCAGCCATTTGTTGGGCGCCTCGAAGCCGAAATGCTGGGCGGCCCACATCTGGTGCTGGCCGACCTCGGTCGAGATGATCGGGTTCAGGTGCGCGGTCGCCGCGTGGAGCGCGCGGACGGCGCGTTGCGGCATGATGTCGGGCCCATCCTCGGCGAAGTCGAGGCAGCGCTTGGCGCGCCAGCCCTCGATCCGGGCGTACCAGTCGGCGAGGTCGGGCTTGGGGTGCTGGCGCGATTTCCAGACGCGGACGGCGTCCTCGAGCGCGTGGCCGACGTCGGCCACGATGGCGAGATCGACGCGCACGACCTTGTTGATCGAGGAACGGTCGATGTCGATCTGAACCTTGCGGCTGTTCGGGCTGAACGCGTCGAGGCGACCGGTGACGCGGTCGTCGAACCGCGCGCCAAGCGCCACGACCAAGTCGGCCTGGTTCATCGCGTGGTTCGCCTCATAGGTGCCGTGCATGCCGAGCATGCCGAGAAACTGCGGCGAAGACGCTGGGAAACTACCCAATCCCATCAGCGTTGAGGTGACGGGCGCGCCGGTGACGCGGGCGAGCTCGCGCAGCAGCCGCGACGCGGTGGGGCCGGCGTTGATGATGCCGCCGCCGGTGTAGAGGACCGGGCGCTCGGCGGCGGCGAGCAGGTCGACGAGCTGTTCGATGGCGGCGCGGTCGGGCTTGACCTGGGGACGGTAGGTCTTGTGCTGGATCGGGCCGGGCTTGCTGTAGCGGGCGGTGGCGACCTGGACGTCCTTGGGAATGTCGACCACCACCGGGCCGGGGCGGCCGGAGGTGGCGATGTGGAACGCTTCGTGGACGATCGCGCCGAGGCGGGCGGGATCCTTCACCAGGTAATTGTGCTTGGAGCAGTGGCGGGTGATGCCGACCGTGTCCGCCTCCTGGAAGGCGTCGGTGCCGATGAGCGCGGTCGGCACCTGACCGGTGATGACGACCATCGGAATCGAGTCCATCAGCGCGTCGGTGATGCCGGTGACGGCGTTAGTCGCGCCGGGGCCGCTTGTTACGAGGACGACGCCGGGCTTGCCGGTTGAGCGGGCATAGCCCTCCGCCGCGTGGGTCGCAGCCTGTTCGTGGCGGACGAGGATGTGCTTGATCCGGGCTCCTCCCTGATCATTGTGGCGGAACAGGGCGTCGTAGATCGGCAGGACCGCGCCGCCGGGATAGCCGAAGACGATCTCGACGCCGAGATCGCACAGGGCCTCCACGAGGATATCGGCGCCGCTTTGCTCGGTCATGGTGATGCTCCCGCCGGAAGTTGGCAAAGGTTGTGCGGAGAGGCCGGCTAGCTCGTTGGAGATTGCTGGTCAAGCTGCTTTGACGTAATTATGTTGTGCGTCGAGCTTAGTGTTTGAAGGTTTCGTACGCTCGAAGTCACGTTTTCGGCATTTGATTGCGAAACCAGGTGTATTGGCGTTTCGCGTAACGTCTTGTTTCGTCGCGGGTGCGCTCGATAGCTTCGGCGCGGGTGGCGCGGTTTTGGAGATGGTCGCCGATCGGGCGGACGCCGATCGCGCGGCGGATCGGCGCGTCCAGGGGCAAGTCACGAGCGAGGAGGGCGGCGACTTCGTCGATCGCGCCGCCTTCGAACATCGCGTGGAGACGGGCGTCGATGCGGGCGAGCAACTCGGCGCGGTCGGGGAGGAGGACCGTGACGGCGAGGTCGACCTGGTCGGTGATGCCGCCGGCGCGGGTCCGTTGCCATTCGCGCAAAGGGCGACCGGTCGAGCGGATCACCTCCAGCGCGCGGGCGACTCGGGTGGTGTCGGCGGGGGCGAGGCGGGCGGCGGCGTCGGGATCGAGTTCGGCCAGATGGCGGTGCGCGTCGGCGACGGGGAGCGCGCGGACCTCGGCGCGGATGATGGGGTCGATCTCGGGAACGGGAGCGATGCCGTCGAGCAGGGTGCGGATGTACAGGCCGGTGCCGCCGACCAGGATCGGGAGCCGGCCGTCGGCGTGGGTCGCGCCGATCGCGACGCGGGCGTCGGCGGCCCAGCGCGCGGCGGAGCACCCTTCCGCCCCGTCGAGATAGCCGAACAGGCGGTGGGGCGCGCGGGCCTCGTCGCCTGGCGAGGGTCGGGCGGTAAGGATTCGGAGGTCGCGGTAGACCTGCGCCGAGTCGGCGTTGATGACGTCGCCACCTTCGCGCTCCGCCAAGTCGAGGGCCAGCGCCGACTTGCCGCTGGCGGTCGGCCCTGCGATGACGACGAGAGGAAGACGAGGGCCGCGCGTGTTCATAGCAACCTATATAGCCGAGAACGCCCTACACGCCGACGACATGGATCGTGCGGCAGAGCTTCTCCGCGATGTTGGATGCCGCGTGGAAACTCCTGCGTGGCTCGAAGCGGGCACCGCGTGCGACATTTCCTACGAAACGCCCGCGCCGGGAGCCGATTTCAACGCCGACGGCGTGCAGCTCGGGCGTTACCGTCTTGAGGGGTTCTTCGAAGAATATGATCTGATTCTGCAACCCGCCGAAGACCGAGAGAAGCGGCTGCTGATCGCCGACATGGATTCGACGATGATCACGGTCGAGTGCATCGACGAGCTGGCCGACTATGCCGGGATCAAGGCGGAGGTCGCGGCAGTGACGGAAGCGGCGATGCGGGGCGAGCTGGACTTCGTGGCGGCGCTCGATGCGCGGGTGGCGCTGCTCGCCGGGCTGGAGGAGGCGGCGATCGACCGGTGCCTGGCGGAGCGGGTGCGGATCATGCCGGGGGCGGAGGTGCTGGTGCGGACGATGCGGGCGCGGGGCGCGCGCGCGGTGCTGGTGTCGGGCGGGTTCACGCGCTTCGCCGAGCCGGTCGGGCGGGCGATCGGCTTCGACCGGGCGATCGCCAATGTGCTCGAGGTGGCGGACGGGCGGCTGACGGGCAGGGTCACGCGGCCGATCGTCGGGGCCGCGGCCAAGGAGGACACGCTAGTGGCCGAGGCGGAGGCGCTCGGCGTCGCGCTGTCGGCGACGATGGCGGTGGGCGACGGGGCGAACGACCTGCCGATGATCCGCCGCGCGGGGCTGGGGGTGGCGTATCGGGCCAAGCCGGTTGTGGCGGCGGGGGCGGGGGCGCGGATCGAGCATGGGGATTTGTCCGCGCTGTTGTGGGCGCAGGGGATCGCTCGGGCGGATTGGGTCATCTAAATGATTGGGCCTTGTCCGCCGTCAGCAGGGCGGGTCGGCGAAAGGATAAGCGGTCACCTGATGATCGTCTTCGTACACGACGTATCCCGGACGTTCGCAACGTAGCATCTCAACCTGCTTGCCATAAACATCCAGCAAGTCTTGGAAATCCCGCACATTCTTGATGTGCTCCGTCGCGGTGTCCTTGAACCAGCCCAGGGCCCGCGCTTGCCGATGGGGCTTGGTGGAAACCGAGAAGCGCGTCGGGGCGGAGAGGTGTTTCCGGAACCACTGCTCGATGCGATCGAGCCGCTCGACGTCCTCGGCCGACATCCCGCCCGAGCGGCGAAGGTCGCCAGCGGCCTGAAACAGACCTTGCCGCCTGCCCGAGTCGGGGTCGCGATCGGCGATGACGAAGCGGACGAACATGGGCGCATATAGGGCAGGAGGGGTCGGCCGCTACAAGGGCGGTAGGGGTTGGTGATCGCCCGTCATCGAGAAGTGGTAGAGGCCGGCTTTAGCGGCCGTGACGGACAGGTTGGGGCATCGCGGGTCAAGCGGCTCAACCGGGCCGTGAAGCGTATTCCTTCAACGACACGCGGTCGCAAGATGAGACATAGTCGTCGATCTCGGCCGCTACCTGCGTCACCACCATGTCTCCCGGCATCCAATCGACGCCGATCAGAAACCTGCCCCCGTTCCGATTGGTGAAGAGCAACCCGACAGCCACTTCGCACGAAGCGCTGGCACCCGAGGGCACTTGCCCTGGTGGGGCCGCGCTTTGTGCGTTCGGATTGCCGCCGAATGTCGGGCCGACCTGGACGCCCTCGATGATGAACTCGACACGGCACAGGACATCGGTACGCCATGAGGTCAGCGGCCATCTCTCAAACGTCTCTGGGAGTGCCAGCGCCGATGGTCGCGTCGACAACGCGCGTCGCAACTCCGGCGGGAAATCGGCCGGTAACGACGGCGGTCTCCAAGCGTCGAGGCGGCGACGGATCGCTTCAAATGTTTCGATCGCGAGAGTGAACACCTCGAACTTGAACTGGAGGTCGCGTGAGGCGACGCCGATCCCATAAGTTCGGCCTTGCGTATCGCGCAACCAAACGAACGACGCGTTGCGGCCGATTTTCTCGACCGCGAAGCTGGTCAGCGAGCCAGCCATGGCGCCGAGCGTTGCTCGATCGACTTCTAGTTCCACCGGACGATGGCGCGCGGTCGACGAACGCGTGGTCCCTTGGCCGGCAACTCGAGCGGATAGCCTCGCGCTGAGCAGGACAGTGGCCAGGCTCGACCCCCATACAAGCAACTTGCGGCGACTCGTCATAACCGTCCAGTTCAGCGAGGGTATCCAAGGCCATTGGGATTGCCGCGCGGAAGATCGTTCGTGCCGTCGAAGTTCGCGTGGCGCCATCGCCAGCCTCAATTGACGAACATCGTTGTTTCGTTAGAAAAGCCTGCTCATCAGCGCGACACGTCCTAAGCGGGACCATTGTGACTGGACCCCGGCCTTCGCCGGGGTGGCGCTTTCAAGGCGCGTTGAATGAAACGCCAATGTCAGCTCCATAAGAAAGTGCACCGTCCGGCGGATCACTCGCGCTACGACGCGACGATCACGCACGGGTTGCCCGCGCGCTTCGCGGCGGCGCAGGCGCGGGTGGCGGCGGCGCGGGTGGGGTATGGGCC
>CAXTRJ010000073.1:0-11282 GCA_964246585.1 uncultured Sphingomonas sp.
GCCGGGATCGGCGTCGCGCGCGGCGAGGAAGCGCTCGGCGCGCGCCGGCCCCGCGTCGGCGGCGATGAGGTCGAGATACTGACCGAACTCGCCGGCGACGGCGCGCGCGGCGGGGACCTCGGTCGTATCCTGATTGGTTAGGCGGTCGAGACGGTCGAGCAGGTTCATCGCCAACCGGTTGTCGTAGCGATGGCGCGTGACGACCTCGCCATCGGCGCGGGTCACGGTGTCGGTCTGGCCCTCGAAGGCGCGGCTGGTCAGCGTGTCGGCGAGTCGCCGCTGGGCGATGAGCAGCGCCGCCTCCCAGCCGAGCTGGAACGGTCCGCCCGCCGCGCGCTGGCGAAAGGCGTAGGCCGAGGCGGCCGACAGGCCGGCGGCGCGGCAGGCGTGCTCGACGATGCCGGTCTCGGCCAGGGTGGCGAGGAAGATGCGCTGGCGTTCGGGGGTCCAGCCGTCGTGGCGGGCGGTGGGGGTGGCGGGGGCTGCCGAAGCAGCGGCGGCGGGGGTGTGGTGCGACTCGGTCATGCGGGTGTGCTAACCGGTGTGGTTCGCTGTAAGACAGGGCCTTGTTAGTGGAGAGTGCCGCCGTCCGCCGTTCCCCGGCGGAGGCCGGGGCCCAGTCACGATGGCGGCTGTCGGTACGCACCACCCCTGCTTGCCAATCGCACCGTGACTGGGCCCCGGCCTTCGCCGGGGAACGAGTGCGCGGGGAAGTTCATCCCCGCTGATCCAGCATCCGTATGATGGCCGAGAAATCCACCCCGCCCTGCCCCGCCGCCGCGAACGCCTCGTACAGTTCGCGCGCCTTTGCCCCCATCGGCGTGGTCGCGCCGGCGCCCTCGGCCGCCTCCATCGCCAGGCGCAGATCCTTCAGCATCAGCGCGGTGGCAAAGCCGCCCTGGTAGTCGTGGTCGGCGGGGGTGTCGGGGCCGACGCCGGCGACGGGGCAGTAGCTCGTCATCGACCAGCTCTGCCCCGAGCTGACCGAGGCGATGTCGTAGAAGCGCTGCGGGTCGAGGCCGAGCTTTTCCGCCAGGACGAACGCCTCGCAGGTCGCGACCATCGTCGCGCCGAGGAGCATGTTGTTGCAGATCTTTGCGGCCTGCCCCGCGCCGTTCGCGCCGGCGTGGATCACCGCCTTGCCCATCGCCGCCAAGTACGGCTGGCTCCGCGCGAAGCTTTCCGCGCTGCCGCCGACCATGAAGGTTAGCGTGCCGGCGGCGGCGGCGGGGATGCCGCCCGACACGGGGGCGTCGACGGCTTGCAGGCCCTTCGCCTGCGCCGCCTCGGCGACGCGTTTGGCGGTGGCGACGTCGATGGTCGAGCAGTCGATCAGGATCGCGGCGGGCGACAATGCCGCGAACACCGCGTCGTAGACCTGTTCGACGTGGCTGCCGGCAGGGAGCATGGTCACCACCGCCTCGGCGCCGTCGGCGGCCTCGATCGCGGTCGCGGCGGGGAGGCAGCCGGCGGCCTTCGCGCGGTCGAGCGCGTCGGCGGAGAGGTCGAAGGCGCGGACGTCGTGGCCGGCCTTTGCCAAGTTCGCGGCCATGCCGCCGCCCATGTTGCCGAGGCCGATAAAGGCGATGGTGGTCATGCTTGCTACTCCTGCTGCTCCCCTCCCGCTCGCGGGAGGGGTCGGGGGAGGGCCTCACCGGTCGGCGGTCGCGCACTCCCCTCCCCTAACCCCTCCCGCAAGCGGGAGGGGGAATTACCGCCCCGTCCAGGCTCCCGCGCGCTTCTCCACGAACGCCGCCATGCCCTCCTTCTGGTCTTCCGTGCCGAACAGCCCGTGGAACAGGCGGCGTTCGAAGCGGATGCCTTGGGTCAGGCCCCCCTCGAACGACGCGTCGACCATTTCCTTGTTCGCCAGCACCGCCAAGGGCGCCATGCCGGCGATGACGGCCGCGACCTCCATCGCCTCGTTCAGCAGGTCGTCGGCGGGGATGACGCGGCTGACCAGGCCGGCGCGCTCCGCCTCGGCCGCGTCGATCATCCGGCCGGTCAGGCACATCTCCATCGCCTTGGCTTTCCCCACCGCCCGCGTCAGGCGTTGCGAGCCGCCCATGCCCGGCGAGACGCCGAGCTTGATCTCGGGCTGGCCGAACTTGGCGGTGTCGGCGGCGAGGATGAAGTCGCACATCATGGCGAGCTCGCACCCGCCGCCGAGCGCGAAGCCGGCTACGGCGGCGATGACGGGTTTGCGGGTGGCGGTGAAGCGTTCCCAGCCGCTGAAATAGTCGGCGGCGTACATCTGGGCGAAGCCTTGGCGCTGCATCTCCTTGATGTCGGCGCCGGCGGCGAACGCCTTGGCGCTGCCGGTGAGGACGGCGCAGCGCTGGTCGGGGTCGGTGTCGTAGGCGGCGAAGGCGGCGAGGAGGTCGGCGAGGACTTGCGCGTTGAGCGCGTTGAGTGCTTGCGGGCGGTTGAGCGTGACGAGGGTCACGGGGCCGCGGTGCTCGACGAGGATGGTGTCGTAGGTCATGCTTCTCTCCTGCTCGTCACCCCAGCGTAGGCTGGGGTGACGGCTAAGTTGGGGTCCACGCCTCGTCGTCGTCGAGGGCCGCGAAGATCTGGTCGATGAGGTGATCGCTGACCTCCTCGGGCGTCGCGGGATCCCAGCGGGGGGCGTTGTCCTTGTCTACGATCACGGCGCGGACGCCCTCCAGGAAATCGTGGCGCTGGACGACGCGGGTGGCGACGGCGAACTCGCGCGCCATCTCGTCCTCGAACGTGGTGGTGGCGTGGCCTTCGAGGAGGAGCTTGAGGCTGACCTTCATCGTCTGGGGCGATTTGGTGCGCAGCGTGGCGAGTTGTCGCGCGGCCCACTCGCCGCCGTCGGCGTCTAGCGCCGTGTAGATGTCCTCGAGCTTGTCCGACGCGAACAGGCGGTCGATCGCATCGCGGTAAGCGAGGATGCGGGCGTCGGGGGCGGGCGTGGCGAGGTCGCCCAGGATCGCGGCGATGTCGCGCGGGTGTTCGGCGATGCGGCGCTTGGCCTCGTCGAGGCGATCGCTGGGCAGGTAGTGGGTGGCGAGGTCGAGGGCGAGGCACTCGGCGCCGTCGAGGCGGTGGCCGGTGAGGGCCAGATACTGGCCGACGCGGCCGGGGAGGCGCGACAGGTACCAGCCGCCGCCGACGTCGGGGAACAGGCCGATGCCGGTCTCTGGCATGGCGAATTTCGTGTTCTCGGTCGCGACGCGGTATCGGCAGGGGAGCGCCAGGCCGACGCCGCCGCCCATCGTCACGCCGTCCATGAACGCGACGGTCGGCTTGGCGTAGGTGAACAGGCGGTGGTTAAGGCGATATTCGGTGCGGAAGAACGCGCGCGCCTCCGCGCCATCGCCCGCGCCCGACGCGGCGATCATGCGGATGTCGCCGCCGGCGCAGAAGCCGCGAGAGGCTTTCGGGTCGCCATCCGGCGAGGGCGCGTGGTCGAGGAGGATCGCTTCGATGTGCGGGTCGGTGCGCCACGTGTCGAGCGCGTCGAGCGCGGTCTGGCACATGGCGGTGGTGAGGGCGTGGAGGGCTTGGGGGCGGTTCAGGCGCAAACGGCCGACAGGCCCCTCGATCGCGGTGATCAGTTTTTCGGTCACGCGCTTGCTCTCTGTTTCTTCTCTCCGCGTCTCCGCGCCTCCGCGTGAACAAAGAAGGTTGGTTCGCGCGGAGGCGCGGAGGCGCGGAGAAGAAGGACAATTAAGCCGCTTCGCGGATTCATTGCCGGGTCAGCTCGCGGCCGATGATCATGCGCATGACCTGGTTGGTGCCTTCCAGGATCGAGTGGACGCGCAGGTCGCGCCAGAAGCGTTCGATGGGATAGTCCATGAGATAGCCATAGCCGCCGTGGAGCTGGAGCGCGCGGTCGACGATCGCCGAGCCGCTATCGGTGGCGAGGCGCTTGGCCATGGCGGCGAACTTGGTCTTGTCGGGGGCGCTGGCGGTGACCTTCGCGGCGGCGAGGTAGAGCAGCGCGCGCGCCGCCTCCAGGTCGGTCGCCATGTCGGCCAGCGTAAACTGCGTGTTCTGGAAATCGGCGATCGGCTTGCCGAATTGCTGGCGATCCTTGGTGTAGCTGATGCTCTCGTCGAGGCAGCGTTGCGCGCCGCCCAGGCTGCACGCACCGATGTTGAGGCGGCCGCCGTCGAGGCCCATCATGGCGATGCGGAAACCCTCGCCCACGCCGCCGACGAGGTTCTCAGGCGGAACACGGACCTGGTCGAACACCACCTGCGCGGTCGGTTGCGAGTGCCAGCCGAGCTTGCGCTCGGGCGCGCCGAAGCTGACGCCGGGCATGTCGCGCTCGATCACCAGGCAAGAGATGCCCTTCGGCCCTTCCTCGCCGGTGCGGACCATGGTGACGTAGACCTCGTTCTCGCCGCCGCCCGAGATGAACTGCTTGGCGCCTGTGACGAGCCAGTCGTCGCCGTCACGCACCGCGCGCGTCTTGAGCGCGGCGGCGTCGGAACCGGAGCCGGGTTCGGTCAGGCAATAGCTCGCCAGGCGCTCCATCGTGACGAGCGAAGGCAGGTACTTGTCCTTGACCTCGGTCGAGCCGAAGCGGTCGATCATCCACGCCGCCATATTGTGAATCGAGATGAAGGCGGAGGTGGAGGGGCAGCCATAGGCCATCGCCTCCATGATCAGCGCCGCCTCCAGCCGGCCGAGCGCGATGCCGCCCGACTCCTCCGACACGTAGATCGCGGCGAAGCCTAGTTCGGCGGCCTCGGTGATCACGTCGCGGGGGAAGAGGTGCTTCTCGTCCCACTCGGCGGCGTTGGGGGTGATGCGGTCGGCGGTGAAGCGGCGGGCGAGTTCCTGGATCTCGCGCTGGTCGTCGGAGAGGTCGAATTGGGTCATGGCGCGGGCTTATCGCCCAGCACGCGTTCGGCAAAGAGGCGATCGGCGAGCCCGGCCTTGGCGCGGTCGTACCCCTGGGGCTCGGGCGCGCCCCGCTTCCAGGCGAGCGCGCCGATGATCGTGCCCTGCGCCGAGGGCGGGTCGGGGGTCAGGTTGGCGAGGGGGTCGCGGTAAGCCTCGTCGGCGGTGACGATCTCCCAACCGGCGCGCCGTAGCCCCGCGACCAGGTCGGCGACGAACAGCGCGGCGAGGTCGGTCTCGTGAAGCATGATCACGTGCGCCGGCGAGCGGCCGAGCGTCCGGCGCGCGAGATCGTCGGCGTGTTCGGCCGCGCCGACCATCGTCTCGACATACAGGTCGCGCAGCGCCGCCATGTTCATGGGCTTGCCGGCCCGCTTCGCCGCGATCGTCAGCGCGTCCATGTTCCAGTCCCAGCCGTCGACGGTGACATAGGCATTGCGCAGGCCACGCGCGGCCAGGCCGGCGCGGACCGCGTCGCGCCGAGGTTTGTCGGGGCCGCCCTCGTCGATGTACGGGTAGCGGAACCAGGGACGGTGGCCGGCGAGCGCCCGGAGCCATCCTTCCGCCCGGTCGATGTCGGCGAGGTAGTCGGCGGCGGGCGTCTCGCTCAACGAACGGTGCGCGAAGGAGTGATTGGCGACGATGTGGCCGGCGGCGGCATAGGCGGCAATGCGCTTTTCGCCGCCGGCACCGTCAGGCACGTGGAGATTGCCGACGGTGACGAAAAACGCGGCCTGCGCGACGCGCGCGCGCTTGAGCGCGGCGATGAGCCGGGCGGTGCGCTCGTCCGGCGACAGGAACGCACCCTGCTCGCGGGGGATGTCGTCAAAGGTCAGGGCGATGCGCTTCCGCGCATGGGCTGGGGTGATCGCCAGCAGCGCGGTGAGTAGGAGCAGCCAGAGACGCCGGATCATCATCGGATGGTCCAGCGGTTCAGTTCAGGGTGATCAGCGCGCCCAAGATCGCCACCGTCAGCGCCGTCGCGCCGGCGACCGTTGCGCCTAGACGAGTGTTGAGGCGCAGCTCCAGCTGGTGGAGGTCGGCCGCGATCTTGAGTTCCAGCTCACGCAAATTGGAGGTCAGCTTGCGCTCGGTTTCGCGAATGTCGGCGCTAACGACCTGCAGATCAGCCGTGAGCTTTCGCTCTGACTCGCGCACCTCGCCGCTGACGACTTGCAGATCAGCCGTGAGCTTTCGCTCTGACTCGCGCACCTCGCCGCTGACAACTTGCAGATCAGCCGTGAGCTTTCGCGCTGAGTCGCGCACCTCGCCGCTGACGACTTGGACATCGCCCTTTGTCGCGACCGATTCGAACACGGCCTCGTTCAATGCGTCGGCCAGCGCCTCCGCCTGGCGGGGGTCCATGCCGGACGCCTCCATACGCCGGGCAAAGGCCAGCGTATTGAAGGAAACGTGCGCGTTCATCGGATGCGATCATAGGAAAGGAGCGACGTCGTGTCACCTACCCCATCGTCGGGATGACGAAGGCGTCGTTGTTGCGGGCCGGGCCGCCGTCCTCGGCTTGTCGCGGCAGGATCGAGCCGTCGGGCCAGCGTTGGGTCACCGTCTTGACCTTGGTCCAGAAGCGGACGCCTTCCATGCCGTGCTGGTTGGAGTCGCCGAACGCGCTGCGTTTCCAGCCGCCGAAGCTGTGATAGGCGACGGGGACCGGGATCGGCACGTTGATGCCGACCATGCCGACGTCCACGCGCGCGGCGAACTCGCGGGCGGCGTGGCCGTTGCGGGTGAAGATCGCGACGCCATTGCCGTACTGGTGCTCGCTGGGCAGGCGCACGGCGGTGTCGAAATCGGGGGCGCGGACGATCTGGAGCACGGGGCCGAAGATCTCCTCCTTGTACGCCGACATGTCGGGGGTGACGTGGTCGAACAGCGTCGGGCCGATGAAGAAGCCTTCCTCATGGCCCTGCAAGCTGAAGCCGCGGCCGTCGACGACGAGTTCGGCGCCCTCGTCGACGCCGGTCTGGATCCAGCCCTCGACGCGAGCGCGGTGGGCGGCGTTGACCACCGGGCCGTAATGCGCGTCGGCGTCCGTCGACACGCCGATCCGGAGCGCGGCGATGGCGGGGATCAGTTTCTCGCGAAGCGCGTCGGCGGTCTTGTCGCCGACTGGGACGACGACGGGGAGCGCCATGCAGCGTTCGCCGGCGGAACCGAACGCCGCGCCCGAGAGGTCGGCGACGACCTGGTCGAGGTCGGCGTCGGGCATGACGACCCCGTGGTTCTTGGCCCCGCCCATCGCCTGGACGCGCTTGCCCGCCGCGACGCCGCGCCGGTACACGTAATGCGCGATGTCGGACGAGCCGACGAAGCTGACCGCCGAAATCGCGGGATGGTCGAGGATGGCGTCGACCATCTCCTTGTCGCCGTGGACGACCTGCAGGATGCCCTCGGGCGCGCCGGCCTCCAGCATCAACTCGGCGAGGCGGACGGGGACCGACGGATCGCGCTCGGAGGGCTTGAGGATGAAGGCGTTGCCGGTGGCGATGGCGACGCCCGACATCCACAGCGGGATCATCGCGGGGAAGTTGAATGGGGTGATGCCCGCGCCGATGCCCAAAGGCTGGCGCATGGAGTAGACGTCGATGCCCGGCCCCGCGCCTTGCGTGTACTCGCCCTTGAGGACGTGGGGGATGCCGCAGCAGAACTCGATCACCTCCAGCCCGCGCTGGATGTCGCCTTTCGAGTCGGCGACCACCTTGCCGTGCTCGGACGACAGCAGGTGGGCGAGCGCGTCGAGGTTGGCCTCGACCAGTTCCTTGAAACGGAACATGACGCGGGCGCGGCGTTGCGGGTTGGTCGCGGCCCAGCCGGGTTGCGCCGCTTGCGCGGCACGGACGGCGGCGTCGAGCTCGGTCTGGGTGCCCAGCGTGACGGTCGCCTGTACCTTGCCGGTGTTGGGGTCGAACACGTCCGACCGGCGGGCGCCGCCAGCGCCGCCGCCATGGCCGGCGATGAAATGGTCGATCGTGCGCATCAAACTCTCCTGCCGGGCGGGACCGGTCGTCGTTGTTGCCCCGCCCTGCCACAGCCGAGCGCGATTGTCAGCGCAGGCGGTACCGCAAGCCCAGCCAAAGCGTGCGGGGCGTCGCGCGTTCGACGATGTCCGCGCCGCTGATGCCCGCCTCGACGCGGGCGTCGGTGAGGTTTTCAGCGCGGACCTCGACGCCAAGCGCCGGGGTCAGCGGAAGCGCGGCGTAGGTGTCGAGCGTGGTCGCGGCGGCGAGGGAGCGCGTGTTGGCGTCATCCTCGAACTGGCGGGCGACGTGGCGCAGCGTCGCCGACGCGGCCGCGCCGGCGTGACGATAGCCGAGCGTGGCGGAGACCTGATCGACGGGGACTTGCGCCGGCCGCAAGCCGTCGAGCGCGACGGCGGCGTCGGTGGCGCGGACGCGGGCGCTGGTGTGCGACCAGGACGCGCGCGCCTCCATTCGGCCAAGGGCGTAGCTGGCGTCGAGCTCGACCCCGCGGGCGCGAACCGCGTCGAGGTTCTGGCGGACGCGATACGTGCCGGCCACGAAGCCGACACCGGGAAATTGGCCCGGCCCCTGCCCCGCCGTCACGTTGGCGATGGCGTCGTCGAGGCGGTTGTCGAACCAGGTGGCCGACACGCGCAGGCGGTCGGCGGGGGTCAGGTCAACGCCCGCCTCGAACCCGGTCAGGCGTTCGGGCGAGAGCGCGGCATTGGCGGCGACGGCGTCGGCGCCGACGCGGAACGGGCGGTAGAGTTCGTTGAGCGTCGGCAGCCGCCAGCCGCGATAGGCGGCGGCGCGGACCGCGATGGCGGGGTCGGGACGCCAGGCGACGCCGGCGCGGCCGGTCGCCTCCGTTCCTGAACGGTCGGCGAAACGGACATCGTTGAGGGCGAGACCCGGGGCGAGCGGGCGCTCGATCAAGTGGCCATCGGTAATCCGCCAGTAGTCGAGACGGCCGCCGAGCGTCAGGGTGAGCCGACCGATCTCGGCGCTGCCATCGGCGAAGGCGCCGAGTGTCCGGCTCGCGCCGCCGGCCTCGCGGCGGCGGGTCGGGGTGGCGGCGACGAAGGTGAAAAGTTCCTGGGTCTCGCCCGACACCGCGCGGACGTCGCCGCCGAGGCGCAGCGCGAGGCCGGCGGGGAGCGGCGGCTGGACCTCGACGCGCGCGCCAAGGCCGGTGGCGGGGACGCTGTATTGATCGAGCGTCTGGGTGGCGGTCGTCCGCGTGGCGTCGATCGCGGCGAAGCTGGAGGCGAAGCCGCGCGTCTGGAGGTAACCGAGCGCCGACCAGGCCCACACGCCGCGCCCGACCAGGCGGAGGCTGGCGTCCAGGCCCTCGCTCTTGTTGTCTGTGAAGTCGGTGCCGCGATCGCGGCGGTCGGCGAAGGCGGACAGGTTGGCCTGGAGCTCGATCGCGCCGGCCAGCGCGACGACGCCGCGAACGGCGCCCGACGCCTGTTCATAGGGCGCGGCGCGGTCGACGGGGCCGCGATCCTCGGCCACGGTCGGCGCGAAGCCGTCGCCCCTGGCATAGGCGCCGGACAGCGTCGCGAACCCTTGCCCGCGTTCCAGCGTCGCCGACGCTTGCGCGTCGAGCGATTGGCGGCTGCCGCCGAACAGGCCGGCGTCGAGCGGATCGAGCTGCCCGGGCGTCGCGCTGTCGAGCTCGATCGTGCCGGCGATGGCGCCCGGGCCCTGGTAGCCGCTGCCGCCGCCGCGCGTCACGCGGACACGGCCGAGCCGGCCGGTGGCGTAGGCGGGGAAGGCGACCCAGCCGCCGAACGGATCGGCCTGCGGCACCCCGTCGAGGATGAGCAGCGCGCGGCTCGACGCGTTGCCGCCGAGGCCGCGTAGCGTCACGCCCTGGCTGGTCGGGTTGGCCGAGCGCGAGTCGGAGCGGCGGAACTGCTGCAACCCGGCGACGTCGGCGAGGACGTTCTCCAGCCGGCCACTGGCGCTCTGCGCGATGCGGTCGCGGTCGAGCGTGACGATGTCGAACACGCGGTCGCCCGGCGCGTCGTCGAGCCCGCGACCGGTGACGACGATGTCGGGCTCGGGGACTGGATCGGGGACCGGACCGGCGCTTTGCGCGCCGGCCGGGGTGGCGACGAGCGTCGCGGCGAGGAGGAAGGCCCGGCTCATCGCCGCGCCTGTTGGGCGGAAACGTCGGGGAAAGCCAGGGGATGACGCGCGTTACTCGCCCGGCCCGCCCCCGGTACGCGCGCCCCTTCGCGCCGGAACTCGCCTGGGTCGGATCGGTTTACGACGGGAACCCAGCCACTTTCCCGGGAACTGCCGCCATGACCGACATCGACACCTCACGCCGCACGTTCGTCACCGGCGCGGCGATCGCGACCGCCGCTGCGGCGGCCCCGGCGTTCGCCCAGGAACCCAAAGCGCCGGGCGCGCCGACGACGCCGGCCGCCGCCGCCTATCCCAAGCCGCCCTTCGCGGTGCAGCAGCAGCCCTGGCCGGGGCTGGCATCACGGATGACGCCGCGGCCCGATCACGGCGAGACGAGCTATCGCGGCTCGGGCAGGCTGACGGGCAAGCGCGCGCTGATCACCGGTGGCGACAGCGGCATCGGCCGGGCGGCGGCGATCGCCTATGCGCGGGAGGGCGCGGACGTCGCGATCAACTACCTACCCGCCGAGGAGCCCGACGCGCGCGAGGTGATCGCGCTGATCCGCGCCGACGGGCGGAAAGCGGTGGCGATCCCGGGCGACCTGCGCGAGGAGGCATTCTGCCGCCGGCTGGTCGAGCGGGCCGCGCGCGAGCTGGGCGGGCTCGACATCCTGGTCAACAACGCCGCGCGCCAGCAGACCCGGGCGGCGATCGCCGACATCTCGTCGGCTGACTTCGACGCGACGATGAAGACCAACGTCTATGCCCCGTTCTGGCTGACCAAGGCGGCGGCGGCGCGGATGACGGCGGGCGGCGTGATCGTCAACACATCCTCCGAACAGGCGAGCGATCCGTCGGAAGACCTGGTCGACTATGCGCTGACGCGGGCGGCGGTGCTCAATTTCACCAAGTCGATGGCCAAGCAGCTCGCGCCCAAGGGCATCCGGGTCAACGCGGTGGCGCCGGGCCCGTTCTGGACTCCGCTGCAGGTCAGCGGCGGCGCGACGCCGGAGAAGCTGCAACAGTTCGGCTCGATGAGCCCGCTCGGGAGGCCGGGGCAGCCCGCCGAGATCGCCGGCTTGTTCGTCGCCGCGGCCGACCCGGCGCTGAGCTATTCCACCGGCCAGATCTTCGGCGCGACCGGCGGCGGCGGCCAGCCGGCCTAACCTCACGAAAAAGCCCGCCAGGCGGTAACCTGGCGGGCTTCTATCTGGTGGGCGTGGCAAGGATTGAACTTGC
This sequence comes from uncultured Sphingomonas sp., assembly GCA_964246585.1. Classification (GTDB taxonomy): domain Bacteria; phylum Pseudomonadota; class Alphaproteobacteria; order Sphingomonadales; family Sphingomonadaceae; genus Sphingomonas. The sequence goes on from CAXTRJ010000073.1 coordinate 11,235, forward strand.
GACCCCTGCGATGTCAACACAGTGCTCTACCACTGAGCTACACGCCCA
>CAXTRJ010000074.1:0-11053 GCA_964246585.1 uncultured Sphingomonas sp.
CGTCGGCGCGCGTCGCCATCGTCGCTGAGCCCGCCACCGTAGCCAGCGCCAGCCGCGCGGCCTGATCGGCTGGCAACCCCAGCGCCGCGCCCGCCCGCGCCAGCGCGTCGACGAAGCGGAACACGAAGCCCGGACCACAGCCCGACAGCGCGGTGACCGCGTCGAACAACGTCTCGTCGCCGATCCATTCGACCAGCCCGAGCGGCTTGGCCAGCGCCGTCGCCTGTTCCCGCGCGGCGACGTCGGCGTGACGGGCGTGGAGCGCGGTGACGCCCTCGCCGATCGCCACCGGCAGGTTGGGCATGGCGCGCACGATCGCCGCCGCGGCGAAGCGCCCAGCGAGCGCCTCCTCCTCGACCCCGGCCAGGATCGACAGAAGGAGCGGCGTCGCCACCCCGCCGATCGCCTCGGCGGTGGCGTCCAGCTGTTGCGGCTTGACCGCGAGCACGACTGCCTGTGGTGCCTCTTCCGGCGGTACGGCCGCTAGCAGGCGGACGCCGCCGGGCACGGCGGGCGCTCCGGGGTCGATCACCGTGACGGCGCTCGGGTCCATTCCCACCGCGATCCACCGCGCCAGCATTGCGCTGCCCATATTGCCGCAGCCGACCAGCCACAGCGACGCCGGAAACCGTGTCACGCCTCGCCCTGGGTCTCGACCAGCGACGCGGCCAACGCGTCCTTGGGAGTCTTACCGCCCCACAGGACGAACTGAAACACCGGGTAGAAGCGCTCGCATTCGTCGATCGCCGAGTCGACGATCAGCTCGGCCGCCTCCAGCGACAACGTCCGCTCGCCGCCATCCTCCTCGTCGTCGCCGTCGACCAGCACCGCGTGGCGGTACAGCAGGATGCCGGACGAAGACCACAGCTCGAAATGGCCGACCCAGATCTGCTCGTTGACCAGCGCCAGCGTTTCCCACATCGCCGCGCGGCGTTCGTCGGGCACCTTGATGTCGGGAAAGGCGAGGAACTGGAGGACGCTGTCGTCCTCGCGCCACAGCGCGCGCAGCTCGTACTCGGCCCAGCTACCCTTGACCGTGGCGACGATTTCCTCGTCGTGGCGTTCGTGGGTCCAGCCATGAGCGGCGTAGAAGCGCTCCAGCATGTCGATCGGCGCTTCGGCCTCGCCGTCGTCGTCCTGTTCGGTCAACATCACGCGCCCGCCTTGCCGTATGAGGACACGGCGTCGCAACCCAATGGTGGACGGACCCGAGGGAAAGTCAGGACAGGACCGCGTCGATCGAGCCGCGGGCCTCTAGCGCATCGAGCCGGACCCGCAGGGCGTCGGCCTCGTCGCGCGCGGCCGCGGCCATCGCCTTGACCGCCTCGAACTCGTCGCGGCTGACGAAATCGAGCCCGCCGACCCATTCGCGCGCGCGCATCTTCGCGCTGTTTTCTGCTTCGCGACCAACCCCCGCCAGCGTCCCCGCGGCGCCGTTCACCAACTTGACCAAGTCGTCGAACATGCGATTTTCCGACTGCATCTTGCTTCCCACCCGAGTGATCGTCAGTCGAGGATTTGGGTGGTCGTCGCACCCGGCACAAGGGTTTCGGCATCGGGGTTGAGCTGGCCGATGCGCCAGGTGAGGACGCCGGCGAAGCTGATCCACACCAGATACGGCACCATCAGCCATGTCGCGGCGACGCGGATACGGGAAAATGCGACGGTCGTCGCGGTTGACAGCGCCAGCATCAGCGCGATGGTCCAGACCGCGAGATCAACCTCGTGCGCGCCGAAAAACAACGGCGTCCACACCAGATTGGCGGCGAGTTGTAGGACGAACAGGACGATAGCGGCATTGCGTCCCGTCGCGCCGCGAGCGTTCAGGATCATTGCGATCGCCAGTCCTTGCGCCACGTAAAGCGTCGTCCAGGCAACCGGGAACACCCAGCCGGGCGGCGTCAGCGCCGGCTTGGTCAGCGCCGCGTACCAGGCGTTGTCGTCGCCGCTCGGCACCAGCCGGCCCGCGGCGAAGCCCAGCAGCACGACCAAGGGCACGGTGACGATCGCCCAGCGCAGGAACGACATCCGCAACTGATCCTTCGATGCGATCCCGCCCACATAACCTCCGATCCGACGACGATCCTGCAAGGGATCGGCGCATCAGGTAAACCGGCGATTCAGCCGGATCGTTCCGCCCCTGTCCCAAGCCGGGCTTCGCGCGACGCCGCGAGCAGGAATTCGACATTGCCCTCCGGCCCCGTGATCGGGCTCTCGACGATGCCCTGGACGGTCCAGCCCTGTCCCGCGATCCAGTCGGCCACCTCGCGGCACACGCGCGCGCGAACGACTTCGTCACGGACGACCCCGCCCTTGCCGACCTCGGCGCGCCCCGCCTCGAACTGCGGCTTGATCAGCACCATCGCGCGCGCGTCGGGTTTGGCGAAGCCGAGCGGCACCTCGAGCACCTTGGCCAGCCCGATGAAACTCGCGTCGCACACGATCAGGTCGACCGCCTCGATGATATGCGTCGCGGTCAACACCCTCGCGCTGGTCTGCTCATGCACGACGACTCGCGCGTCCTGTCGCAGTTTCCAGGCGAGCTGGTTGGTCCCGCTGTCGACCGCATGGACTTTACTCGCGCCGCGCGTGAGCAGCACGTCGGTGAACCCGCCAGTCGACGACCCGACATCGATCGCCACCGCGCCCGTCACATCCCAGCCGAAGTGATCGAGTCCATGCGCCAGCTTGACGCCGCCGCGCGACACCCACGGATGATCGCGCCCACGCACGTCGATCACCGCATCATCGGCCAACGCCTGCCCCGGCTTGTCGACCTTACGATCGCCGACGAACACCAACCCCGCCATGATCAACGCCTGCGCGCGGCTTCGACTCTCGGCGAGACCGCGATCGACGAGCAACTGGTCAGCGCGGAACTTGGGCATGGGGTTCAGCCCTCGAGCAATCGCGCGGCGACCGTGACGTGCATCAAGCGGGCGGGAGCCGCCTCGCCACGGCCTGCCGCTTCAATGCGTCCAGGAACGCCTCGATCTGGATCACCCGCTCGCGCGTGTCGGCGGAATGGCGACGCGCCTCCTCCGCGATGGTGAGCGCCTGATCGACCTTGTACTGTAGCAATGCCGCCTGCTGAACCGCGCGGAGCGCATCACCCCAGAAGCTCATGCTCGTCCAAGGCCCAACTCGGCCGCCATCGCCGACCAGTCCAGGTCATCCCGGGCCTCGAGCTCGGCCCTTACCTGTACGCGATACGCCTGCTCATCGAACGCCGCGACACGCGCCTCCGTTTCGGCAAGCCGCGCCAGCGATGCATCCGTGCGCGCGTTCGCCTGCTCCAACATGGCGAGAAGCTCCGACATCAGCCTGCGTTCGGCGTCGGTAGGCTCGCTGTAATGCTCGGCCGCGGTCCGAATGAAATCGCTGACCGTCATGTCTGCCAGCCTGGCGTTCTCGGCGATCCGCCGCTTCTCCATCGCCGAAACCAGGAACACGACCCGCTCCGTCCGGGTCGATGTCAGCTGAGTCGCCATCGATTGTCTCCCGCCATGCACATAGCATGTGCATGGCGGCCTTCAAGCCCGAGCCTCGACCACCCCGCCCGAATTGTGCCGTAGCGCCTTCAGCACCGTGCCGACGATCGCGTCCGCGTCGAGCCCGGCGGCGGCATATTGCACCTCCGGCTTGTCCTGGTCCTGGAACGTGTCGGGCAGCCGCAGGGTGCGGATCTTCAGCCCCGCGTCGGTCAGCCCCTCGTCCGACGCCAGCGTCAGGACGTGCGCGCCGAGGCCGCCGATCGACCCCTCCTCGATCGTCACCGCCACCTCATGCGTCGTCAGCAGCCGCCGGATCAGCGCCTCGTCGAGCGGCTTGACGAAGCGCAGGTCGGCGACCGTCGTCGACAGCCCCTTGGCGTCGAGCGCGTCGGCCGCCTTCAGCGCCTCGCCCAATCGCGTCCCCAGCGACAGGATCGCGACCTTCTTGCCCTCGCGCACGATCCGCCCGCGCCCGATCGCGAGCCGTTCGGGCGCCGACGGCAACGCGACGCCCGTGCCGTTGCCGCGCGGATAACGCACCGCGATCGGTCCGGTATCGTGCGCCGCGCAGGTATGGACCATGTGGACCAGCTCGGCCTCGTCGGCCGCCGCCATGACGACGAAATTGGGCAAAGTCGCCAGGTACGTCACGTCGAAACTGCCGGCATGGGTCGCCCCGTCTGCCCCGACCAGCCCCGCGCGATCGATGGCGAAGCGGACGGGCAGGTTCTGGATCGCGACATCGTGGACGACCTGGTCATAGGCGCGCTGGAGAAAGGTCGAATAGATCGCGCAGAACGGCCGCATCCCCTGAGCCGCCAGTCCGGCGGCGAACGTCACCGCGTGCTGTTCGGCGATGCCGACATCGAAGAACCGGTCGGGATGCGCCGCGGCGAACTTGTCGAGCCCCGTCCCCGACGGCATCGCTGCGGTGATCGCGCAGATGCGCTCGTCGCGCGCGGCCTCCGCCGTCAGCGCCTCGCCGAATACGTTCTGGTACTGCGGCGGCCCCGGCGGCGCCTTCGCCTGGGTGCCGGTGATCACGTCGAACTTCTGGACGCCGTGGTACTTGTCGGCCGATGCCTCGGCGGGCGCATAGCCCTTGCCCTTCTTGGTCACGACATGGACCAGGATCGGGCCTTCCTCGGCGTCGCGGACGTTCTCCAACACCGGGATGAGGTGGTCGAGATTATGCCCATCGATCGGCCCGACATAATAAAAGCCGAGCTCCTCGAACAAGGTGCCGCCGGTCGCCATCCCGCGCGCGAACTCGTCGGTCTTGCGCGCCGCCGTATGCAGCGGCCGGGGCAGCTTGCGCGCGAACTTCTTGAGCAGGTCGCGAAGCCCCAGGAACTCGCGGCTCGACACGATCCGGGAAAGGTAGGCGCTCAACCCCCCCACCGGCGGCGCGATCGACATGTCGTTGTCGTTCAGGATGACGACCAGCCGGTTGCCCGCCGCGCCGGCGTTGTTCATCGCCTCGTACGCCATCCCCGCCGACATCGCGCCGTCGCCGATGACGGCGATGCCCTTCCCCGGCGAGCCCGCCAGTTTGTTGGCGATGGCGAAGCCCAGCGCGGCCGAGATCGAGGTTGACGAATGAGCCGCGCCGAACGGGTCATATTCGCTCTCGCTCCGCTTGGTGAAGCCGGACAAGCCGCCGCCCATCCTGAGCGTCCGGATGCGATCGCGCCGCCCGGTCAGGATTTTGTGCGGATAGCATTGGTGGCCGACGTCCCAGACCAGCTTGTCGGTCGGGGTGTCGAATACGTAATGGATCGCGGTCGTCAGTTCGACCACCCCGAGCCCGGAACCCAGATGCCCGCCGGTGACGCCGACCGCCGAGATCACCTCGGTTCGCAGTTCGTCGGCGAACTGGCGCAGCTGCTCGGGTTTCAGCGCACGCAGGTCGGCGGGGGTGCCAACCGTATCGAGCAGCGGCGTTTCGGAATGGTCGGCCATGTCCCGACGCTTAGCCGCGCCGACCGATCGTGTCGATTGCTACCCGCCGTCCGCTACCGGTCGCCGCGCGTCAGTCGCAGGCGGCGCACTTGCCGCGCACTTCGATCACCGGCCGCTCGGGCGAGAAGCCCGTCGCCTCGGCGGCCGAGCGGACGCTGCGGGTGATGCGATCGTCGTCGAGATGGACCGTCTGCCCGCACGAGTCGCACACCAGGAAGATGCAGTCGTGGAGGCAATCGGGATGCGCGTTGGTGACGTACGCGTTCGAGCTCTCGACCCGGCGGACCAGGTTGGCGCCGACGAACACGTCGAGGATGCGGTAGACGCTGTTGGCGGCGACGCGGCGCCCCTCCGCCTGTGAGATCGCCTCGGCGATGTCGTAGGCCGACGCAGGCTTGCTGAACCCGGCCAATACCTTGAACACGCTGGCGCGCATCGTCGTCCACTGCTCGCCCGACCGCTCCAGCGTCGCCTGCGCGGCGGTGGCGAGATCGGGGCCTTGCGGCTCGTGATGATGATGCGCGGCCATGAATGAAAGGTAGGCGCTGCCGCCCCCCTCGGCAAGTTCAGGCTTGGGCGCGGCGGTTAAGGTCGTGGCCCAGCGCGAGCAGCCCGACGCCGATCAGCGTCCACAGCGTCTCGGCGCCATGCCCATCGTGCGGCAGCGTCATCGCCCCCGCCATCACGCCCAGCCCCAGCGCGCCGATCGCCGACGGCATCATATAGCCATGCCCGACGATGCCCCGCCCCAGCGCCACCGCGCCCAGGCCGATCGCCAGCGTCAGTCCGACCTCGTGTATGATCGGATCGCCGAGCAACCCGCCGGCCGCCGACATCAGCGCCAGCAGGACGGAGGTGGCTAGGCAATGAACGACGCAGAGCCCCGACAGCGCGATCGCCAAGCGATCGAGCCCCGCCGGCCAGCCAAGGCGAGTCGTGGTGGTCATCGTCGACGCGATGTAGTCCGGCCGGCGAAAGGTTACAACATCACATTCACAATCGGCGACCTCGACATTTGGTCGGAGGGCTCACCAATTAAGAAAGGACGCCACTCCGGCGAAGGCCGGGGCCCAGCCACGGTGCGCTCGGCAAGCCTGAATGCCGCGCCACTTCTGCCACCATCGTGACTGGACCCCGGCCTCCGCCGGGGCGGTATAATCATCGATCCGCCCGATTCAGGCTAGTGTGCGGCTATCGATCACTCCGCCATGACCTTCCGCCACCCTCGCCCGGCATGACCGAAATCGAACACCTCCGGATGGATGCATTCGGCCAGGATCTCCGCCGACTCGACCAGCCGCGGTCCCGGCCGGTTGAAGAAATGATGCCCGTCGGCGACGTAAACCCGTCCCGCCCGCACCGCCGCCAACTCGCCCCAGTCCGCCCGCCCGGTAAGCGAACCAAGCTCCGCCATCGTCTGCGGCATCTGAAACCCGCACGGCATCAACACGATCACCTCCGGATCGGCCTCGCGCAGCGCCGTCCAGTCGATCCACGGCGAATGCTGCCCGGCCGTCGCGAACAGGCCCCTGCCGCCGGCGACCTCGATCAGTTCGGGGATCCAGTTGCCCGCCGCCATCAGCGGGTCGATCCACTCAATCGCCGCGACGCTCGGCCGGGTCGGTCGCCGCGCGGCGGTCGCCGCGAGCGCGGCGAGGCGCGCCTTCAGGTCCACCACCACGGGTTCGGCCCGCTCGGGAACGCCGAGCGCGGCGGCGACCCGCGCGAAGTCGCCCCACACGTCCGCCAAGTCGTCGGGCGCGAGCGAGACGAGCTGGGGCGCAACACCGCTCCACGCGCGCAACGCTTCCTCGAGGTCGTCGGGCGTCACCGCGCAAACCGCGCACTGCGTCTGGGTCAGGACGATATCGGGCTTGAGCGCGCGCAAGGATTCCGCATCGACTTCATAGACCGACAGCCCCGACGAGACGATCGCCCGCACCCGGTCCTCGATCTCGCGCGAGTTCAGCCCCTTGGCGAGCTTGCTCGCGGTCAAGGCCGGCAAGCCCGCGACCGCCGGCGGGTAGTCGCACTCGTGGCTGCGCCCGACGATCCGGTCGGCGAAGCCCAGCGCCACCGCGATCTCGGTCGCGCTCGGCAGCAACGATACGATTCGCGCCTCTTCAGGCAAGCGCTACCGCCGGCCGACCGCCGAACCGCGCCGGGGCGATCGACGTCGCGACGAGGTGCAGCGCCATCAGCCCGGCGAACCACAGCGCGTCGTTGACCCCGATCATGCGGATGATCGCGGGCGTGAACGTCTCGACCCCACCTAGCGGGACCGCGAAGGCGTACATCGCCGCCTCGTACACCGCGAACGCCGCGACGAAGGCGAGCACCGCGCGCGACACGACCAACCGGCCGCCGGCCGCGCGACCGAACCGGGCGACGCCAAAGGCCAGCAGCGTGCAGGCGAGGATCGCGACGCCGCGCAGGATCGTGAAGGTGTCGGTCGGGAAACCGAGCAAGCCATAGCCGATCGCCTGGTTGACACCCCAGGCGACAAGCACCGTCAGCACCCCCGCCCGCCACGGCAGCGTCAGCGCCGCGACCGCGGCAAGCCCGACGAACGGCATCATGCAGGCGAGCAGCAGGCTGCCGGCGATCGCGGCGACGTCGAGCGTCGTGGTCCAGGCCAGCGCCTGGCGCGGCGTGGCGGGTGTCGGGGAAGGCTGACTGGTCATGGCGCGGCCCTATCCCCTTCCCGGCGAGGGCGTCAACGAACTAAGGCATCCTGGAGCATCGCCGCGCTGGCCGTCGAGACGCCGCGCGAAGACAAAGGTTGGCGCGAACGGCCCGGAGGACTACCTCCGGTGGATGCTCCAGGTCAGCGCCGCCTTCCTGTCCACCGCCCGTCCCCGCGCGGTGTCGCGTTGGCTGTTCGCGGTGGCGGCGCTGATCGTCCTGATGGTGATCGTCGGCGGCATTACCCGCCTGACCGAATCGGGGCTGTCGATCACCCGGTGGCAGCCGGTAACCGGCATTCTGCCCCCCCTCAACGACGCGCAGTGGCGGGCCGAGTTCGCCCTGTACCAGCGCACCCCGGAGTACCGGGAGATCAACGCCGGCATGACGCTCGCCGGGTTCAAGGCGATATTCTTCTGGGAATATGTCCACCGCCTGCTCGGCCGGGTCATCGGCCTCGCCTTCGCGCTGCCGCTGCTCTGGTTCGCCATCCGTCGGCGGATCCCGCGCGGCTATGGTCCGCGCCTCATCGCGCTACTCGCGCTTGGCGGTATCCAGGGCGCGATCGGCTGGTGGATGGTGAGCTCGGGCCTGTCGGCGCGCACCGACGTCAGCCACATCCGCCTTGCCGTCCACCTGCTGACCGCGCTGCTTATTCTCGCCGGCATTGTCTGGACCGCGCTCGACCTCCGAATGCTGGCGCTCGAGCCGCGCTCGGCGCCGGCGGTGTTCCGGCCGGTGGCGACGGTGGCGCTGGCGCTGCTCTTCGTCCAGCTGCTGCTCGGCGCGTTCACCGCCGGGCTCGACGCCGGCTACGCCTTTTCCAGCTGGCCGCTGATGGGCGACGCCTGGTTCCCTGCGGGCGCGCCGATGGTCGACCCATTGTGGCGCAACTTGGTCGACAACCCGGTCGTCGTCCAATTCACCCATCGCTGGTTCGCCTTCGCCGCCGCCGCCGGGCTTCTCTGGCTCGCCTGGCGCGCCTCGGCGACCGGCGCGCGCGAGGTCGCCGCCGTTCTGGTCGGGCTGGTCGCGTTTCAGATCGTGCTGGGCATCGCCACGCTGCTGAGCGGGGTCCAGATCGCCGTGGCGGTGACGCATCAAGCGAGCGCCGCGCTGCTCCTGATCGCCGGCACCGTCGCGGCGCACGCGGTCGGCCGACGAACCTGACCACGCTCGGGTAGCATGATACCCGTCAGCAAAGTGGCGGTTTGCTTGACCTTTGTCGTCGCTTCGCGCATTGGCCCGCCATTCGCGCTGTTCCCCGCCGGGCGGCGCGCTATTTCGCGATCCGAAAGGTCAAAGCCCCATGAAGGCGCTCATGAAGACCACCAAGTCGGCCAAGCCGCACGAGGTGGACAAGAAGTGGCACATCGTCGATGCCGAAGGCCTCGTCGTCGGCCGCGCCGCGTCGATCATCGCCAACGTGCTGCGCGGCAAGCACAAGACGTCGTTCACCCCGCACGTCGATTGCGGCGACAACGTCGTCGTGATCAACGCCGACAAGATCCGCTTCACGTCCAACAAGGCCGAGAAGAAGGTCTATTACAAGCACACCGGCTATGCCGGCGGGATCAAGGGCGTCACCGCCGCCAAGGTGCTCGACGGCCGCTTCCCGGAGCGCGTCCTGGAAAAGGCGGTCGAGCGGATGATCCCGCGCGGGCCGCTGGGTCGCCAGCAGATGCGCAACCTGCGCATCTTCAAGGGCACCGAGCATCCGCACGAGGCGCAGAGCCCGGCGGTCCTCGACATCGGCGGCATGAACCGCAAGAACAAGGTGGGTGCGTAAATGACCGACAATCGCCAGTCCCTCGCCGATCTCGCCAACCTGACGCGCACCCCCGCGCCGGGCGCCGCCGCGATCGACACCGACGCCAACGCCAACGCCCCGACGCCCAACGACGCGTTCCAGGCGCCGCCCGTCGCGACGATGCCTTTGCGTGAGCAAATCCTCGACAAACAGGGCCGCGCCTACGCCACCGGCCGCCGCAAGGACGCCGTCGCCCGCGTCTGGATCAAGCCCGGCTCGGGCAAGATCACGATCAACGGCCGCGACCAGGCGGTGTATTTCGCGCGGCCCACGCTGCGCCTCGTCATCAACCAGCCGTTCGGCATTTCCGAGCGCGACGGCCAGTACGACGTCGTCTGCACCGTCAAGGGCGGCGGGCTGTCGGGTCAGGCCGGCGCGGTCAAGCACGGCATCAGCCAGGCGCTGACCAAGTTCGAACCCGTCCTGCGCGCGCCCGTCAAGGCCGCCGGCTTCCTGACCCGCGACAGCCGCACCGTCGAGCGCAAGAAGTACGGCCGCGCCAAGGCCCGCCGCAGCTTCCAGTTCTCCAAGCGCTAGGCCGCTCGAACCACGACGCCGATCGGGGGCGGTCCGGATGGTCCCGGGCCGCCCCTTTTTCCGTTGCGGCGACATGGTCGCACCGTCATCACATCCGCTCGAAACTGGGGGCGGGGGACGGACGATGAAGGTCATGATGGGGCTGCTGCTCGCGGCCGCCTTGGCGACGCCGGCCACGGCCACGCCTGACCAGTCATCCGACAGCTCGAATGTGGTCACGCTGGTCGAGGCGGGCCGGCTGCGCGAGGCGAGCCGAGTCCTCGACACCATCATCGACGCCCGCATCCCCGCCGATGGCAAGGCACGGGCCGACGCCGACGTCAACCGCATGATCGGCCACCTCCTGACCCGGCGGGGCGGCGCCGAAACCGCCCTCGCCTTCCTCGCCGCCGCGCACCGCGATGATTTGTCGCCCGACGAGGACATCCGCCTGCTGACCGACGAGGCGGCGTTGCGCCTGGTTCGCGGCGACCTGGACATCGCGCTGACGCTGCTGGACCGCGCGGCGGCGCTGCCCGCAACGCCGCGGCTTCGCGCGGCGGCGGCGCGTCGCCGGGTGGAGGTG
>CAXTRJ010000075.1:0-10887 GCA_964246585.1 uncultured Sphingomonas sp.
GGTTCCTTCACCGTCAATCCCGATGCCGGCACACTGATCGCCGGTGACGGCTCACCGGTTGCGGGCGGCGGCGCCGACTACCTGCTCACCCTCGACGGGCACGGCGGGCAGACCATCTACTTCTCTGACCGCCCCAGCCGCATCTTCGGCGAAGGGCCGACCGACCGGTTCCTGGACGGGCTCGGGATCGCCCGGACGACGCAGGACGCGGCGGCTCTTCACCTCGACCACCACCGTGTTGGAGCGGCCGTGGCTGAAGCTCTGCTTCACCTTGCCGGTCTCGACCGTGCGCTTCAGCCCCAGGGGCGCGCGCATGCCAAGCTTCGGCTTCTCGTTGTCGGTCTCGCTCACTCGTATTCCTCGTAGTCGTTTTGCGGCCCGTGTTCGGGGCCGGAAAGGCCGGACGCCGATGCGCCCTGCGAAACCGTTTCGCAAGGCACCGGGCTTGGGTCGGGTCCGATAAAGTGCAGCCAGCGGTTGAGCGCTTCGCTCACCCGCGCGGCCGCCAGGCGGTCGGTCACGGCGACGTGTACCACATTTTCGCGGCCCAGCGCCAAGGACAATATGGGACGCGACACCGGCAACGCCAACCCCTTCAGATCGCTGCCTTCCGCGTCCGATCCGACCCGCCACGCCTGGGCGAGCTTGCGCGCGCCGTCGTCGCCGGCGTCGGCGGCGTGGAGCAGCAGGTGGACCTTGCCGGCGCGGGCGGCGGCGGCGATCTTTTCGGTCCCGGTGACCAGCGCGCCACCGCGCGACTCGAGGCCCAGCCGGTCGAGAGCGTTTCGCTCCAGCGCATCGGCGACGAGCGCGGGGAGATTGTCGGCGACGGTGAACTCAGCCGTCTTGAACGCGCGGGCGAGCGCGCCGCGCAGCTTGCCTTTCTTGGTCAGCGCCGCTTCGAGCTCCGCCCGGGTCACCCCGATCCAAGCGCCCCGCCCGGGCGCCTTGGCGCGGACGTCGGGCAGAACGCGGCCGTCGGGCCCGAGCGCGAGTCGCACCAGCGCCGCGCGGGGGCTCCGGTCGCCAGCGAGGATGCAGCGGCGGATGGGGGTGCCCCCCTCCCGCTTGCGGGAGGGGTCGGGGGAGGGCATGTCCACGGAAGCGGCGCTGATCGACAAGCCCTCCCCCAGCCCTTCCCGCGTCGCGGGAGGGGAGTCTAGCGGTAGCGCCTCATCGGGGGACGTCCGCATGCGCGTCCTCCCCAATTTTGAGCGCGTCGCGGTCGACGATCAGCTGACCGCCGGCACCGTAGTTTTCCGTCGACACTTCCTCGATCACGATCTGGACGGCGGCCGGGCTCTTGCCCAGCCGCTGGACCAGCGAGCGCGTGACGTCGGCGACGATGCCGGACTTCTGGTCCTTCGTCGCCGAGCCGGAGATGCGGATGCTGACAAAGGGCATCAGGCTTCGCTGTCCTCCGTGGCTTCGGCCTCGGCCGGGGCGGCCTCGTCCTCGAACCAGTGGGCGCGCGCGGCCATGATGATCTCGTTGCCCTGCTCGTCCGACAGGCCGTATTCGGCGAGGACGCCGCCCTTGGGCTCGGGACGCTTGGGCGCATCCTCGTTGCGGCGACGCGGCTCGACGCGCTTCTTCTCGACCAGCTCGTCGGTGGCCAGGTCGGCGAGGTCGTCGAGCGTCTTGATCCCCGCCTTGCCCAGCGTCACCAGCATCGCTTCGGTCAAGTAGGGCAGCTCGCCCAGCGCGTCCTCGACGCCGAGCGCGGTGCGCTCCTCGCGGCTGGCCTGGTCGCGACGCTCCAGCGCTTCCTGCGCGCGGCTCTGCAGTTCCTGACCCAGATCCTCGTCAAAACCCTCGATCCCGGCGATCTCGTTGAGGTCGACATAGGCGACCTCCTCCAGCGCGCCGAAGCCTTCGGCGACGAGCAGCTGGGCCAGCGTTTCGTCGACGTCGAGCTCGGTCTGGAACATCTCGGTGCGCTCGGTGAACTCCTTTTGGCGCTTTTCCGACGCGTCGGCTTCGGTCAGGATGTCGATCGCCTTGGCGGTCAGCTGCGACGCCAGGCGCACGTTCTGGCCGCGACGACCGATGGCGAGGCTCAGCTGGTCGTCGGGGACGACGACCTCGATGCGGTCCTCCTCCTCGTCGATGACGACGCGGCTAACGCTGGCGGGCTGCAGCGCGTTGACGACGAAGGTCGCGGTGTCGGGCGACCAGGGAATGATGTCGATCTTCTCGCCCTGCATCTCCTGGACGACCGCCTGGACGCGGCTGCCCTTCATGCCGACGCAGGCGCCGACCGGGTCGATCGACGAATCGTGGCTGATGACGCCGATCTTGGCGCGGCTGCCCGGGTCGCGCGCCGCCGCCTTGATCTCGATGATGCCGTCGTAGATTTCGGGCACTTCCTGCGCGAACAGCTTCTTCATGAAGTCGGGATGCGCGCGGCTGAGGAAGATTTGGGGGCCCCGGTTCTCGCGCACGACCTTGAAGATCAGGCTGCGGATGCGGTCGTTGACGCGCACGACCTCGCGCGGGATCTGCGCGTCGCGGCGGATAACGCCCTCGGCGCGGCCGAGGTCGACGACGACATGGCCGAACTCGACCCGCTTGACGACGCCGGTGATGATCTCGCCGGCGCGGTCCTTGTACTCCTCGTACTGGCGCTCGCGCTCGGCGTCGCGGACCTTTTGGAAGATGATCTGCTTGGACGCCTGCGCCTGGATGCGGCCGAACTCGATCGGCGGCAGCGGGTCGACGATATAGTCGCCGACGACCGCGCCCGGCTGCAGCTTCTCGGCCTGCGCCACGTCGACCTGCTTGAAATAGTCGTCGACCGCCTCGACCACCTCGACGACGCGCCACAGGCGGAGATCGCCGGTGGTGGGATCGAGCTTGGCGCGGATGTCGTTCTCGGCGCCGTAGCGGTTCTTGGCGGCGCGCTGGATCGCGTCCTCCATCGCCTCGATAACGATCGCCTTGTCGATCATCTTCTCGGACGCGACCGAATTGGCGATCGCGATCAGCTCCGCGCGGTTGGCGGTAACGGCGGTGGCCATCAAATCTTTTCCTCTTCCTGCGTGTCATCGGACACGTCCTCGGTTAGCGTGTCGTCGGACACGTCCTCGATTTCTTCTTCTTCGGCGCCCTCGGTGGAAAGCGGCGCGGTGGCGGCGAGCAACCGGTCGGTGATCACCAGCTTGGCATCGGCAACCTGGTCGAACGCGACGGTGGCGCGGCCATGCTTGCCCATGTCGACCGCGATCCGGTCGCCGTCGACCCCGGCGAGGTCGCCGGTCAGCTGCTTGCGCCCGTCCACGGCCTCGACCAGCTTGATCCGCGCCTCGTGCCCGGTCCAGTCGGCGAAATCCGACAGGCGGGTCAGCGGCCGGTCGATGCCAGGGCTGCTGACCTCCAGCCGGTACGCCTCCTCGATCGGGTCGGCCGCGTCGAGCACGTCGGAGATGCGATGCGACAACGCGGTGCAGTCGTCGATCGTCAGCTGGCGGGTGTCGGGCCGCTCGGCCATGACCTGCAGCGTCGGGTCGCCCTTGCCGCCGATCATGCGGACGCGCACCAAGTCGAAGCCGAGCGCGCGCGCCTCGGGTTCGATCAACGATGCAACCGCGGCGATGTCCGCCATGCCCACTCCAACGATGCGTCCCAAGGACGTGCGACTTTTCCGCCGGAAGCTCGTTGCCCCCGACCCCTTCACCATGACGATGTAGAGAACGCATCGGTGATATACGCGCGGACGCCCGCTGGCGCAAGCGCCGCCCGCATCCATGCCGGACCTCGCGCGTTACCCAATCCGAAAACAAGTCGTCGGAGTACATCATGCGCCCTGCCCTGCTCGCCACCCTGCCCATCCTGCTGATCGCCTGTTCGGGCAACGGCCCCTCCGCCACGGCCGACGCGCAAGGCCAACCCGCGGCACAGGGTAAATCCCCGGCGCAGGCGCCGGTGTCGGGCGACAAGCCGTTCCGAGAGACGGTGGTCGCCGATTTCGACGCGCCCTGGGCGATGACGTTCCTGCCCGACCGGCGGATGCTGGTGACCGAAAAGGCAGGACAATTGCTGCTCGTCTCGGCCGACGGCCAGACGCGCGGCAACGTGGCGGGCGTCCCGGCGGTCGACAGCGCCGGCCAGGGCGCGTTGATGGATGTCGTCCTCGCGCCCGATTTCGCGACGAGCCGCGCCGTCTACCTCAGCGCGTCGCAGGCCGGCGCGGGCGGTAAAGGCGTGGTGCTGATGCGCGGGCAACTCGTCGAGCAAGGCGGCCAGGCCCGCCTGGACGGGGTCCGGACGCTGTTCCGCGCCAGCCCCTTCGTCGAGGGCAACGGCCATTACTCGGGCCGGATCGCCTTTGCCCCCGACGGGCGGCACCTGTTCTTCACCGCTGGCGATCGGCAGAAGTTCACCCCCGCGCAGGACAAGCAAGCGACGCTCGGCAAGGTGCTGCGGCTGACGCTCGACGGCCAGCCCGCGCCGGGCAACCCGCTGGCGAGCCGGGGCTTCAATCCCGCGGTGTGGTCCTATGGCCACCGCAACCTGCTCGGCATCGCCTTTGACGCGTCGGGCAATCTGTGGGAGCAGGAAATGGGCCCCAAGGGCGGCGACGAGGTCAATTTGATCGTGCCGGCGCGCAATTACGGCTGGCCCAACGCATCCGACGGCGAGCATTATGATGGTCGCCCGATCCCCGACCACCGCGCCGGCGACGGCTACGAAGCGCCCAAGGTGTCGTGGAACCCGGTGATCTCGCCCGGCGGGCTGATGATCTATTCGGGAAACCTGTTCCCGCAGTGGAAGGGCGACGCGTTCATCGGCGGGCTGTCGAGCCAGGCGCTGGTCCGCGTCGACATCGACGGGACCAGCGCGAGCAAGGGCGACCAATGGGCCATGGGCGCGCGTATCCGCGAGGTCGAGCAGGGGCCGGACGGCGCGATCTACGTCCTTGAGGACGGCGACGACGAGTCGCGGGGCCGGCTGGTCAAGCTGACCCCGGCCGCCTGATGTGACGCGTGCGCGCCCTTCCCTGCTCGCCGCCGCCGCGATCCTGGCGCTGGTCGGATGCGGCGGCGAGGGATCGGGCGACTCGGGCGGCATCGACGTCGCGCCGGTCGCGACGCCGTCGCCCACGCCTGCGCCATCGCCCACCCCCGTCACGGCGACAGCGGCGGTCGCGACGGGGGTCGTCGCGACCTTCGACTCGCCCTGGGCGATGGTGTTTCTGCCCGACGGTCGCTTGCTGGTGACCGAGCGGCCCGGACGGCTGCGCGTCGTCAGCCAGTCGGGCACCGTCTCGGCGGCGGTGGCGGGCATCCCGGCGGTGGCGACGGCCGGCCAGGGCGGGTTGCTCGACGTGGTGCTCGACCCCTCGTTCGCCGGCAACAACCGGATTTATTTCAGCTACGCCGAGCCGGGCGATGGCGGCGCCGGGCTGGCGGTGGCGCGCGCGACGCTGGCGATCGACGCGGCCGGGAGTGGCCGGTTGGACGGCGTGACGGTGATCTGGCGGCAGTCGTCCAAGCTGACCGACGACCGCCACTTCGGCGGCAGGCTCGCCTTTGCCCCCGATGGCGCCCTGTTCATCACGGCGGGCGAGCGGCACCAAGGCGCGCCGGCGCAGGACCTTCGCGGGACATTGGGCAAGATCGTGCGGATCAACGCCGATGGATCGGTGCCGGGTGATGGCCCGTTCGCCGCCGCCGCCGGGGCCAGGCCGGAGATCTGGACGCTTGGCCATCGCAATCCATACGGCCTCGTCTTCGCCAGCGATGGGCGGCTATTCGAAAGCGAGATGGGGCCGGAGGGCGGCGACGAGTTCAACCTGATCGAACGCGGGCGCGACTATGGCTGGCGTACCGTGTCGGAGGGCAATGACGGTGAAACACTGCCCAGGCACTCGACCCGGCCGGAGTTCGCCGCGCCGCTGGTCAGCTGGACGCCGGTGATCGCCCCCGGCGGGATGATCCAGTATGCCGGCACACGTTTTGTCGGCTGGGACGGCGACTTCATCCTCGCCGGCCTCACGGCGCAAGCATTGGTCCGGGTGCGCGTGACGGGGAACACCGCCGCCGAGGTCGCGCGCATCCCGCTCGGCCGGCGCATCCGCGAGGTCGAGCAGGGACCGGACGGCGCGATCTGGGTGCTGGAGGACGGCGCGGGCGGGCGGCTGCTCCGGCTCGACCCGCGCTAGTCGCGGACGATGAGGTAGTTCATCCGCGCCGCCGCGATCGGCTTGGCCCGGTCGTCCTGCCACGCGGTCGCCTCGACATTGGCGACGCGGGTGCCGAGCCGGGTGACGATGCCGGCGGCGCGCGTTTCCTTTTCGCGGCCGCCGCGCATGAAGTCGACGGTGACGTTGACCGGCTTGATCCGGCCGCCTCCCTCGGCCTCCAGCGCGTGGCGCAGCGAGGCGATCGCCGCCATTTCGAGCAGGCCCGAGATCGCGCCGCCGTGGAGGAAGCCGGGGCGGCCGACGACGGCGTCGGCGAACGGCATGACCAGCACGGGCGCGCCGTCATCGCCCGCCTCCAGCACCGCGCCGAGCAGGTCGGCATAGGGCGGCAAGGTCATGCGGCGGCGTCCAGGAACATGTAGGTGCCGGCGACATGCGCGACGGGATCGGCCGGGTCGCCGTCATGCGCCTGGCCGCGGACGAACGCGATCGAGCGGGTGATGCGGTAGCACTCGCCCCGGCCGATCACCGTCCGGCCGGGCGTGGCGGCGCGCAGATAGTCGACGCGCAGGTCCAGCGTCGCCTGGGGAACGAAGCCTTCCCGCTTCAGCCAGATCGCCATGCTCGTCGCCATGTCCATCAGCGTCACGATCGGCCCCGAGGCGATGACGCCGCGTTCGGGATCGCCGATCTGGGCGGGGTCGTAGGGCAAGGCCAGCTCGGCCCAATCATCGCCATGCCCGTGGTATTCGATGCCCAACCGGCCCGCGTGTCCGCCAAAGCCGCGCGCGGAGAAACGCCGAAGATCGAAACCGGACATGCCGCGCGTGTCTACACGGGCGGCGGGTGGGCGCAACATTACAGCGTTGTAATTTGAAGGCGGCGTGATCCGGCCACTAACCAGATAGTCTTACCGTGTCCGTCGTACGTGGTCGGCCGTGTCCGCTGACATTCGCAACGCAGCGTGATCGCCATCACGATCCAAGAGGTGGGTTTGAGAGAAGCCGATCGATCAAACGACCGGGTCGCGGCGGCGTTCGACGGGATCGCCGGCGACGATGCGACGGCGGCGGTGCGCGCCGCCCGCACGGTGCTGGAGTGCGACGACTGCGTTCGGGAACTGCTCGCTCCGGCGATCGGCGAGTCGGTCGACGAGAGCGCGTTCGTCTTGCGGTCGACCAATATCGTGCTGTTCGACTGCCCGACGGCGGTCATCGAAGCCGACGTTCTGCAGGTCGGGATCGATGCGGTGCCGCCGGCGACGGTGATCGTGCCGGGGCTGTGGTCGGTGATGCGGTTCGTGCGAGGTGATGGCGCGCGCCTGCGACTGTGGCACGCGCCGATCGACGCGCAAGGGTCGGCGCCGTGCCTGCCGATCGGCGTGCTGCCGGTCGCGGACGGGGTCGTCCTGACGCTGGACGGGCGGACGCGCGGTCACCGGATCGAAGCGACGACGGAGCCGGTCGTCGTCCTGACCGCGACCATACGGGCCGGCGCGCGAGCGCCTCCCCGTGAGTACGCGATCGCCGATGGTCGTCTCGTGAGCGTGCGCGACAGCGGCAACAGCTAGCGGTCGCGCCAAGCCGCCGTGTCTGCTCCGGAATGGAGCGATTTCGCTGTGAACCGGTCGGAAGGCTGATAATCCACCCCGCATGATGCGGGTGCAACTTCTCGGCCTCGACCGGCCCGGGCTGACCGCCGCGCTCGCCGCGCAAGGGCTGGCGATCGCCGATCCGTCCGAGGCGCCGATGCTGGTCGTCGCCGCCGATTCGTCGGTGATGACGCAGGCCACCTGCCCAAGCGCGCCGGTGCTGATCGTCGCGGACGACGACGCGCGGGCGGCGGCGTTGCTCGATGCGGGCGTGGACGACGTGGTCGCGACGGGGGCGAGCGACACCTTGATCGCGGCCCGGGCCGCGGCGTTGGCCAGACGCGGCGCCGGGCTGATCCGCGTCGGCGACATCACGATCGATCCGACGATGCGAACGGTATCGCGAGGCGACCGGCCGATCGTGTTGTTGCCGCAGGAATATCACCTGCTGCTTCGCCTCGCACGGGCCGCCGGGCACCTGGTGCCGCGCGAAACATTGCTTCAGCAGGTATGGGGACTTGGCTTCGACCCCGGCACCAATCTGGTCGCGGTGCACGTGTCCCGCCTTCGCGCCAGGCTGGACGACGGCTTCGCGCGAACGGCGATCATCACCGAGCGTGGGCGGGGTTACCGCCTACTTACCGATTGCGGCGACTGAGGTCGCTGAGATAGCGTCCGCGCGGCAAGGCGGGTTGTATGAACGAGCGCGTGACCATCACCATCGAGGACGGCGTCGCCGATGTGCGGCTGTCGCGGCCCGACAAGATGAACGCGCTCGACCCGGCGATGTTCGACGGCATCATCGCCGCGATCGACCGGCTGGCCAGCGCGCGCGACGTGCGGGTGGCGGTGCTGTCGGGCGAGGGCCGCGCCTTTTGCGCCGGGCTCGACATGGCGAGCATGGCCGGCGGCGGGTCGGGCATGGCGCTGGATGATCGGAGCCACGGCCTCGCCAACCGGGTGCAGCAGGTGGCCTGGGGCTGGCGGACGCTGCCGATGCCGGTGATCGCGGCGGTGCACGGAGTGGCGTTCGGCGGCGGGTTCCAGATCATATCGGGGGCCGACATCCGCATCGCGCGGGCCGATGCGCGCTTCGCCATCCGCGAGACGCATTGGGGACTGGTGCCCGACATGGCGGGCGTCGCGCTGTGGCGGACGCTGGCGCGCGATGATGTGCTCCGTGAGTTGACCTACACCGCGCGCGAGTTCGACGGTGTGGAAGCGGAGCGGCTAGGCTTCGTCACCCGACTGGCGGACGATCCGTTGGGCGAGGCGATGCGGCTGGCGCGCGCCATCGCGGCCCGCAACCCGGCGGCGATCCGGGCGTCGAAGCGGCTGTACAACGCCGCCGCCGATGGTGACGCGGCGACGGTGCTGCTGGCGGAGAGCGAGGAACAGGCGCGCATCCTGCGTTCGCCCAACCAGCTGGAGGCGGTGCGCGCCAACATGGAGAAGCGCGCGGCGGTGTTCACCGACTAAGGAGAGCGCGACCACGCCTGGCGGTAACGGGACCGCCAAACTGACAAACTTGACACGTAGAAGGCCTTTTCCGGGGATCGGGATGGGTCAGCATCACTGTCCCAACTGTGGGCGAAGTCCTCGGATCTCACCACCTGGCCGGGAGGTCGACGACGCGGCGCGATCGGGCGGGGTCGATGTCGCGCGCGCCCTTGTCGGCCCAGGCGCAGGCGGCCGCGTATTCGTCCCGGTAGCGATTGGAAGGCCAGCGCGCCTGGCCACCCTCCAGCAGCGGATTGGGGCGCAGCGTCGCGCCCGGTCGCGGCATCGTCAGGCCGCCGACGAGCGCGCGGGGTTCGGCCGCGCCGCCTTCGACCAACGAAAAAGCCTCGATTTCGGGGTCCGCTTCGCCGCCGATGACGAGCGCGGTCGACGACGGCACGCGCGAGCGGAGCAGCGAGCCGAGGAGTTCGCGCTCATCGTAGACCACCGCGTCGGGGAACATCGCGATCAGGGCCGACGCCTCGACGCTCGGCCCTTTCAAGCCGTGCGCGTAGGCGGCGTTGTGGACGTGGCCGACCGCGAGCGTGCCGCTGGGCGCGGTGGCGGCGCGCAGGCGCTCGGCGATCCGGGGCTGGTCGGGGAGGAAGTAAAAGGCGTCCTGGCAGGACACCAGGTCGAAGCGGGCGTCGCCAATCGGCCAGGGCGCGCCGGCGTCGAACACGACGTACTCGGCATCCGGCGCGACCCAGTGTTTCGCCAGCCAGCATTTCGCGAAGGTGACGTCGCCGCCGGTGCAGGCGACGCCGCGCGCGGTCAATTCACGCAGGTAATGGCCGATGCCGCAGGCGAGGTCGAAGCAGGTATGCGGCTCCGCCCAGTGCGCCTCCAACAGCGCGAGGCCGGCGAGATAGGTCGGGTCGCTCCAGCGATAGGCGAAATCGTCCGCCACCGGTCCCATGCGCAGCAGCGCCATCGCCTCGCGCAAGGTGAGCGTGTCGCGTTCGCGCACCAAGCGCTTCAGTTCGGGCAGGCTGGTCGCGGGACCGGTCCACCACGCGTCCTGGTCGGTCAGCAGCGCGACGAGCGCGTCGTCGGGGCAGCCGGCGTCGAGATGGTCGAGCGCGACCGCGACCAGCCCCTCGCTGTCGGTCCGCAAATACGGAATGCCGTCGACCACCGGCCAGCGCTCGCCGGCGCCATCGGCTAGGGAATGCGGCGTGTCGGGGGCGAGCGGCCGGCCGGTGACCGGCGAGCGGAGCGCGGTCACGCCAGCCCCAATTCGCCCAACACGCGGTCGTGGAACGGCTTCACCGGGCCGTCATGGACCAGGCCGTAGACGCCGAGCACGTCGTCCATCGTCGCCCGGGCGGCCTTTAGATGCTTGTCGATTTCCAGCACGCGGTCGACGACGTCGGCGGCGTGAAAAGCGCGCGCCTCGGGCGTCGCGTCGCCGCCGATGGGGCCGAGCGCCAGGCGGACGGTGGCGGCGGCGGGCGGGTCGAGGGTGGCGACGACGGCGTCGCGGGCGTCGACGATCACCCGGTCGAGCAGGTCGCCGAGCAGCACCTTTCCGGTAAAGCCGCTGTCGGGCATCGCCACATTGTGGAAGTGATGCGCCATGCCGGCGACGAACACTCCGGCCGGGTCGGCGCCGTAGGTCGGCGCGACGAGGACGCCGTAAACCGCGACC
>CAXTRJ010000076.1:0-10859 GCA_964246585.1 uncultured Sphingomonas sp.
CGCCGGCGGCGACCGGGCCGGCACCGGCGCGCGTGGCGGTGCCGTACACCTCGGTCGGGCTGGAGCGCGTCGTCGGGCAGAGCGCGGCGGGGCTGACCCAATTGTTCGGCCAGCCCAACGCCGATGTTCGCGAAGGCGCCGCGCGCAAGCTCCAGTTCGAGAGCCGGTTCTGCGTGCTCGACGCGTACCTGTATCCCAAGGGAGCGGCCGAGCCGCGGGTTACCTTCATCGACGCGCGCCAGCCCGACGGAAGCACGATCGACCGGGCGAGCTGCGTCGCGGCGCTGACCCGGCGCGAGGGCGGCAAGTAGGGGCTAAGCTGAAGAAGCTGAGCTATGCGGAGGCCGACGCCTCGATGGTCGGAAGAAGGTAACGGTGGGTAGCGCCAAGCGGTCGTCGGCTGGTTGGTGTGATGATCGGCCGTTCGAGGCCGCATTAGCCGTCTCGGCTGTGCGTCGTTGAAAAAGAGCTGGTGCGATCGAGTCGCGATGATCGTGCCCCGGAAAGCGATTGTAGGACAGCGCCGAATGTCAGGATTCGCCTGACTGCGATCATTCATGACGATGCGTGATCGCCCGCAAACCAGTCACTCTCGTCTGCGTGTTGGTGAAAGGATTCCCTAAGATTTCCTGTAATGTAGCCGCACGGTGGCATAAGCGTTTTGTTGTCGCGTGTAATAGACGATTTCGAACGGCATAGAGGTCTCCCTCTTCAGCCGATAAACGGCGGCTTCCGAATGCCGATCGACCGGGATCACCAGATTTGGCTGCAACTCCCGCATTATTTCCACAAACCCTGACCGATATCCCCGATCAATGACATCCTGCTTGAGGGCACTACCCTTGTCGCCCCGGGTTCGGAAGGGGACCAGGTACGGATAGGCAAGCTGTAACAAGCTTCGGTCAGTTGCCGTCAGGATCGCGTTGACATGGCGCCACTGCGCGCCCCACGAAGGCATACCCAAGCGATACGCTTGGTTCATCTGCTCGAAAGATTGCACATCATCGGACTTACCGATTGCCCTCGCGGCTTCGTAGAGCTTCGCGTCTCCCAAGGTAGGCCGGAAATCATCCTTTCCACCCGCCGGATTAACAGAAACGATCGCCAACCCACCACTCTCGTAGTTCTCACCCGTCATTCCTGGCACGGCGACATCGGCCTGAGATGACGTTGCGACGGGTCGCAGGTCTACGTCCGCCGACCCGAAGATGTCTTGCCGCGTGATACTCGCACGTTTGTGCCAAAGCTTCGCTAAAATGCTTCGATCGACCATATGCTGCTACCTTCATCAGTGCTGGAATAGAAAAGTTTCACCGTTCGACCAGGAGCTGTCGTTCCGCGCAATACAGCCAGTTCATGGTAGATCGCGGCGCACGCCGGCGAAAGCAGACCGTCGCAAAATCACCAAGAGCGGACGTCACGCCTCGGCCGGCATCGTCCATTCCATCAACACGGTCGCGTCCCCCTCGCCGCCCGCGCGCCGCGCGCGTTGTTCGCGCCAGCGGGTCGGGGCGAGGTGGGATAGCGCCCAGACCGCGGCACCTCTCACCATCGGGGATGGGTCATCGAGAAGCTCGGCGACGGGTTCGACCAGCGCCGGCGCGCGGCTGTTGCCGGCGGCGATCAGGGCGTTCCTGACCATCTTGTCGCGGCCGATGCGTTTGATCGGGGAGCCGGCGAAGACTTGGCGGAAGCCGGCGTCGTCCAAGGCCAGCAGGTCGGCGAGGTCGGGGGCGGTGAGTTCGGCGCGCGGGGCAAAGGCCTTGTTGGCGTGGGCGGCGGCGGCGAAGCGGTTCCACGGGCAGACGGCGAGGCAGTCGTCGCAGCCGTAGATGCGGTTGCCGATCGCGGCGCGGAACTCCACCGGGATCGGGCCGGCATGCTCGATCGTCAGGTAGGAGATGCAGCGGCGCGCGTCGAGGCGGTAGGGCGCGGGGAAGGCGTCGGTCGGGCAGGCGCGCTGACAGGCGTCGCACGTGCCGCAATGCGCGCGGCCGGGCTGGTCGGGGGCGAGGTCCAACGTAGTGTAGATCGCGCCGAGAAACAGCCAGCTGCCATGCGTCCGGCTGACCAGGTTGGTGTGCTTGCCCTGCCAACCGAGCCCGGCGGCTTCGGCCAGCGGCTTTTCCATCACGGGGGCGGTGTCGACGAAGACCTTCAGGTCGCACCCCGCCTCCCCCGCCAGCCATCGGCCGAGCGCCTTTAGCTGGCGCTTGACGACGTCGTGATAGTCGCCGCCCTGGGCGTAGACCGAGATGCGGCCGACCCCGCCCTCCCCCGCCAGCGCGAGCGGGTCGGCGGCGGGGGCGTAGCTCATGCCGAGCGAGATGACGCTGCGGACCTCGGGCCATAGGCCGGCGGGGCTTTCGCGGTGGTGGGCGCGCTGCTCCATCCAGATCATGTCGCCGTGGGCACCCTCGGCGAGCCATTGGCGCAGGCGCTCGGCGGACCGGGGCGCGGCGTCGGCGCGGGCGATGCCGCAGGCGACGAAGCCGAGCTCGGCGGCCTTGGCCTTGATGCGATCGGTCAATGGCTTGTGTTCGGGCACGTCCACCCGTTACCACATCGCCATGGGGTCGGGGGAGTTCGCGTTGGCGGGTGATTGGGCGGTCGAGGCGAGCGGTCTCGTCAAGCGGTTCGGCGATCGCCGGGTCGTCGACGGGGTCGACCTGCAAGTCCCGCGCGGGGCGGTGTACGGGGTGCTCGGGCCGAACGGCGCGGGCAAGACGACGACGCTTCGGATGCTGCTCGGCATCATCGAGCCCGACGCGGGGCATCGGACGCTGCTCGGCTGCCCGCATCCGCGCGACGCCAGCGGCCGGGTCGGCTACCTGCCCGAGGAGCGCGGGCTGTACCCGGCGATGAAGGCCAAGGAGGCGATCGCCTTCATGGGCGCGCTGCGCGGGCTGCCGTGGCGGACCGGGCGGGCGCGGGCGGTGACGTTGATGGAGGGCGCGGGGCTGGGCCACGCGGTCGACACCAAGATCAGGAAGCTGTCGAAGGGCATGGCACAGCTGGTGCAACTGCTAGGGTCGGTGGTGCACCAGCCCGATTTCCTGGTGCTCGACGAGCCGTTCTCGGGACTGGACCCGGTCAACCAGGAGGGGCTGGAGCGGCTGATCCTGGGCGAGCGCGACCGGGGGGCGACGATCCTGTTCTCCACCCACGTCATGGCCCATGCCGAACGGCTGTGCGACCGCCTCGCCATCATCGCCGGGGGCAAGCGGCGGTTCGAGGGGACGGTCGACGACGCGCGCGGCACGTTGCCGCAGCGGGTCCACTACACCCCCGAACGCGGCGGCGACGCGGTCGCGGCGGCGCTGCCCGCCGATGCCGCGCGCGACGGCAATCGCTGGCGCTTCGAGTTGCCCGACACGGGGATTGAGGCGCTGCTGGTGCGGTTGATCGACGCGGGGTACGGCATCGCCGGCTTGTCGATCGAGCGACCGGGGCTGCACGACGCGTTCGTCCGCATCGTCGGCGAGCAGGCGGACGCGCCCGTCACGCGGAAGAACCCGGCGGAGAAGAACGCATGAGCCTGGCCCGCACCGCTCGCCAGACGCTGACCGTCGCCCGGCGCGATTTCGTCGCCACGGTGTTCACCCCCATTTTCCTTCTGTTCCTGTTCGCCCCGGTCATTATGGGCGCATTCGGGGCGATTGGCGGGATCGGCGCGGCGACCGTCGCCGGCGGCGCGGCGGACAAGGTGCGCGTCGTCGCGGTCGCGCCGCCGGAGCGCGCACGGCTCCTGGTCGCCGCCGACACGCGCCAGCGCCGGGTGTTCCGATTCGACGAAGCGCCACCCAAGCTGGTCACGCAAGCGCCCGTCGGCGACGTCGAGGCGCAGGCCAAGGCGTTGTTCGCCGCGCGCGACCAGGACGTGTCGGCGGTGCTTTATGGGGAGCTGGAGCGACCCCGCATCGTTTATGGTCCGCGTGGCGCGCGCGCGGCGGAGTATCTCGCGGTGTTGGCGCAGGAGACGCTCGACGCCGAGCGACTAGGCGCCGACGCGCCGGTCAGCGTGGCGACCAAGGTCCAGCTGCGGCGCGAGCGGGCGTCGTTCGGCGGGCAGAACCAGGCCGCGTTCCTGGCGGTGTTCGGCATCTTCTTCCTGACGCTGTTCCTCGCCGGCCAAGTCGTCGGCACGATGGCGGAGGAGCGCAACACCAAGGTGATCGAGGTGCTCGCCGCCGCCGTGCCGCTCGAATCGGTGTTCCTGGGCAAGCTGCTCGGCATGTTCGGCGTCGCGGTGCTGTTCGTCGCGTTCTGGGGCGTCGTCATCGCGCAAGGCGCGGCGCTGCTGCCGCCGGAAGCCGTCGCGGCGCTAGGCGAGATCAGCCCGGCGGTCGAAGCGCCCGCCTTCGCGGTGCTGTTCGTCCTGTACTTCTCCATGGCGTACCTGCTGCTCGGCTCGGTGTTCCTGGGGGTCGGCGCGCAGGCGGCGACGATGCGCGAGATCCAGATGCTGTCGCTGCCGATCACGGTGCTCCAGGTCGGCAATTTCGCGCTCTCATCGGCCGCGGCGGCGCAGCCGGGAACGTGGCTGGCGACGGCGGCGGAGCTGTTCCCGTTGTCGTCGCCCCTGGCGATGGCGGCGCGGGCGGCGAACCGGCCCGAGCTGTGGCCGCACGTCGCCGCGCTCGCCTGGCAAGCGTTGTGGGTGGCGATCTTCGTCACCGTCGGCGCGCGGCTTTTCCGGCGCGGGGTGCTGCAGTCGGGGAGCGCGAAACCATTCTGGCGGTCGCTGTTCGGGCGCAAGGCGACGCCGGGCTATTGACATCAGTGTCAGTTAGCGGTTGTGTCGGGCGAGAGGAGAATGGCCGATGGCGACGCTGGCGAAGGATGCGAGGATGGTCTACCCGGTCGATCCGCTGGATGTGAGCCGGGCCGAGCTGTACCGCGACGACACCTGGCACGAGCCGTTCCGCCAGCTGCGCGCCGAGGCGCCGGTGCACCGGGTCGCGCATTCGGACTTCGGGCCATATTGGTCGGTGTCGAGCTACAAGCAGATCGTCGAGGCCGAGTCGCTGCCCGACCTGTTCTCGTCGGAGGCGGGCGGCATCACCTTGGCCGATTTCGATCCCGCCAAGCACGACGTGAAGATGCCGATGTTCATCGCGCGCGACCGGCCGATCCATACCGCGCAGCGCAGGACGGTCGCGCCCGCCTTCACGCCGTCCGAGATGACGCGGATGTCGGACAATATTCGCGCGCGCACCGCCGACATGCTCGACAGCCTGCCCTGGGGCCGCGAGTTCGACTGGGTCGACACGGTGTCGGTCGAGCTGACGACGCAGATGCTGGCGATCCTATTCGATTTCCCGTGGGAGGACCGGCGCAAGCTGACCTTCTGGTCCGATTGGGCGGGGGATATCGAACTGGTCAAGAACGAGGAGCTGCGGCTCGAGCGGCTGCGCTACATGTTCGAGTGCGGCGCCTATTTCCAGGGGCTGTGGAACGGCAAGGTCGGCCAGCCGCAGACCCCCGACCTGATTTCGATGATGATCCATTCGGACGCGATGGCGCACATGGACCCGCACGAGTTCATCGGGAACCTGATCCTGCTGATCGTCGGCGGCAACGACACGACGCGCAATTCGATGTCGGCGCTGGTTTACGGACTCGACAAGTTCCCCGACGAGCGGGCCAAGCTGGAGGCGGACCCGGGGCTGATCGGCAACACGACGCAGGAGGTGATCCGCTGGCAGACGCCGCTCGCGCATATGCGGCGCACCGCGACCGCCGATTGCGAACTGGGCGGGCAGGCGATCAAGGCGGGCGACAAGCTGGCGCTATGGTATATCTCGGCCAACCGCGACGAGGCGGTGTTCGGCGACGACGCCGACGTGCTGCGGGTCGACCGGCCGAACGCGCGGCGACACCTGGCGTTCGGGCACGGCATCCACCGCTGCGTCGGCGCGCGGCTGGCCGAGATGCAGATCACGATCCTGCTGGAGGAGATGGCTAGGCGACGAATGCGGGTCAACGTGCTGCGCGAGCCGACGCGGGTGGCGGCGTGCTTCGTGCATGGGTACCGGTCGTTGCCGGTGGAGATTTCACGGTACTAGCCCACTGTATCCCGGCGGAAGCCGGGGACGGCGTTGTCGCCAGGGTGCCTTCTCTTGGTAGGCGGCGCGGCCGTCCTATATCGCGTCCATGACTCGATCCCCCGACCGCCGACGTTTCCTCTCGCTCGCTGGCCTGAGCGCCGCCGGCGCCGCCCTGTGGGGCTGCCGCGCCGGGCCCGCCGAGGCGGCCGAGCGGTTTCCGGTGACGCTGCCCGATGCCGAGTGGAGGAAGCGGCTGCCGGCCGCCGCCTACGCCGTGCTGCGCCACGAGAGTACCGAGCGGCCTTATTCGAGCCCGCTCAACGGCGAGAAGCGCGCCGGGGCCTATGCCTGCGCGGGGTGCGCCAACGCGCTGTTCGCGTCGACGGCCAAGTTCGAGAGCGGCACCGGCTGGCCGAGCTTCTGGACGCCGCTGGCGGGGGCGGTCGGGACCAAGACCGACCGGGGCATGGTGTTCGCGCGCACCGAGGTGCACTGCGCCAAGTGCGGCGGGCATCTGGGGCATGTGTTCGACGACGGGCCGAAGCCGACGGGCAAGCGGTATTGCATGAACGGCGCGGCGATGGTGTTCCGGGCGCGGGGTTAAATCCTCCCCGAGACGAGCTCGGGGAGGAGTTCTTACTCGTCTACCAGCGTGAAGATGCCGCGCGCGCGGTCGGAGCCGTGGGCGATGAGGAGCGGCGCGAGGTCGGTGGCGGGGGCCGATCCGGAGTAGATGAAGCCACGGGTCGGGTAGCTCGAGGTGCCGAGCGAGCCTTGCGGACCGTACCAGACGCGGACCTGACTCCAGTCGCCCGCCGGCGAGACGTCGACCGCGCGGACGTCGCGCTCGATCCCGCCGCGGCGCGACCAGTTGGCGTGGGTCAGCAGCACCTCGCGGTCGCCGACGACGCGGCTGACCATCGCGACATGGCCGACGCGCATCCGGCGGGTCGCGGCGAAGGCCAGCACCGCGCCGACCCGGGGCGCTTGGCCGCGGGCGTAGCGACCGGCGGCCTGGCCCCACCAGGTGTCGGCGTTGCCGCGGATCTGGATACCGCTGATCTCACGGGCATAGGGCGCGCACTGCCAGGACCGGGCGGCGGCGGGGGTCGCCGTGCCGAGGACGCAGACCATCATCAGCGCGAAACGCGCCGCTAAAGCGTTGAAATGCAAAGTGACCTCCGGGCGGATCGCCATTGTCGAGGGTGCGCTAGAACGGGGCCGCGATGATGAAAACCCTGTCGCCCGGGTGAACGGAACCTTTCGGGACGAAGCGTGTTTCGGCGGCGATAGGCAGTAGACGTTGCTCGTCGGGTCGGGTCCGACTAGCGTCGCGCCCATGGCCCTCGACCCCGAAACCTTCGACGCGTTGATCGACACGGTTCGCCGCTTCGTCGCCGAACGGCTCCGCCCGCTGGAGGCCGAGGTCGAGGCGGCGGATGCGATTCCCGACGCGATCATCGCCGAGATGAAGGACATGGGGCTGTTCGGGCTGTCGATCGCCGAGGAATATGGCGGACTCGAACTCGATATGGTCGAGGAATGCCGCGTCGCGCTGGAGCTCGGGCGGACGACGCCGGCGTTCCGGTCGACCTTTGGCACCAATGTCGGGATTGGTTCGCAGGGCCTGGTGATGGCTGGAACCCCCGAGCAGAAGGCGGAGTGGCTACCACGCATCGCGACCGGCGAGGTGGTGACGAGCTTCGCGTTGACCGAGCCCGATGTCGGATCGGATTCGGGCGCGGTGAAGACGCGGGCGGTCAGGGATGGCGACGTCTATCGCCTGACCGGGACCAAGCGCTACATCACCAACGCCGACAAGGCGACGCTGTTCACCGTCATGGCGCGCACCGGCGAGGAGTCGGGGGCCAAGGGCGTGTCCGCCTTTCTGGTGCCCAAGGACTTGCCGGGCGTGTCGATCGGCGAGCCCGAGAAGAAGATGGGGCAGAAGGGCGCCAAGGTGTCCGACGTGTATTTCGACAACGTCCCCGTCCCCGCCGCCAACCGACTGGGCGCGGAAGGCGAGGGTTTCAAGATCGCGATGCGGGTGCTCGACCGCGGGCGGCTGCACATCTCGGCGGTGTGCGTCGGCGTCGCCGAGCGGCTGATCGCCGACTGCGTGGCGTACGCGGGCGAGCGCAACCAGTTCGGCAAGGCGATCTCGCAGCATCAGTTGATCCAGGGAATGCTGGCCGATTCGAAGACGGAGGCGCTGGCGGCCCGCGCGCTGGTGATGGAGACGGCGGCCCGGAAGGATCGCGGCGAGGATATCGTGCTCGAATCGGCGGCGGCGAAATATTACGCGTCGGAGATGGTTGGGCGGGTCGCCGACCGGGCGGTGCAGATCTTCGGTGGGGCGGGCTATATCGCCGATTACGGCATCGAGCGACTGTACCGCGATGTGCGGCTGTTCCGCATCTACGAGGGGACCAGCCAGATCCAGCAGGTGATCATCGCGCGCGAGACGTTAAAACGGGGTGGGTAGGCCGCCCTACTCGTTCCCTCGCCTTCGTCACCCCAGCGAAGGCTGGGGTCTCTCGCCGAGGACGCACCCGACCCGAACACGGCGACCCCAGCCTTCGCTGGGGTGACGGTCACAGGAGGAAATCGCATGGACACGACCAACCTGTTCCGCCTCGACGGGCGCACGGCGCTCGTCACCGGCGGATCGCGCGGGATCGGGCGGATGATCGCCGCGGGCTTCGTCGCGCAAGGGGCGACCGTCTTCATTTCGTCGCGCAAGGCCGACGCGTGCGAGGCGGCGGCGGCCGAGCTCGGGCCGAACTGCATCGCCCTGCCGCAGGACGTGTCGACCGTTGCGGGGTGCAAGGCGCTGGCCGAGCAGTTCGCCGCGCACTCGGACAAGCTCGACATCCTGGTCAACAACGCCGGCGCCGCGTGGGGCGAGCCGTTTGAGGCGTTCCCGGAAAAGGGCTGGGACAAGGTCATGGACCTGAACGTCAAGTCGCCCTTCTTCCTGACGCAGGCGCTGTTCAACGCGCTCAAGGCCGCCGCCAGCCGCGAGCAGCCGGGCAAAGTGATCAACATCACCTCGATCGACGGCCAGCGGCTTAACCCGTGGGAAACGTACAGCTACCATGCGTCGAAATCGGCGCTGATCTATCTGACCAAGCGGATGGCGGCGCGGCTGATCCGCGACGCGATCAACGTCACCTCGATAGCGCCGGGCGCCTTCGCCAGCGAGATGAACCGCGCCGCGCGCGACCATGGCGACGCGGTGGCGCAGGGGATCCCGGCCAAGCGGATCGGGGTGGACGAAGACATGGCGGGAACCGCGATCTTCCTGGCGAGCCGTGCGGGCGATTATGTCGTGGGCGACACGATCACGGTCGACGGCGGACTGGTCCACGCGGCGGTGGGAACGTCGATCGACGCGTGACGCCATCGCGCCACACTCCTACTCGCGAATAAGGTCGTGGTATTGATCTAGCGCGCGCAAGCGGGATAGTCATGACGAAGCCGATTTGGGTGCGCGGACGGGGCCGCGCGCCTTGTAGCGTGAGGGGCAGGCAGATCGGCATTCCGACATTCTTGATCACAGTGGCGTTGGCGGGTTGGCCGACGCAGTCGGATGGGGCCGGTTCGCCGACGCCGTTCGACGGCATGGTTCGTGTCGCGTCCGCTCCTTCCGCCGACGCCACCGTCGCCGAGCGACCGATGCCCGTGCTTTGGCAGGAAGCGCCGCCGGACGCACCCGTGGCGCCCCCACCCATGGTGCCAACGCTGCCGGTCACGCCCGACCAAACGGCGCCGCCGGCGTCGACCGATCGCGATAACGTACCGGGGCAGGAAAGCGATCTCATCGTGACGGGGCGCAGCCGCCGCGGCGATCCGCTCGAACCGGTCAACGCGGCTAGCTTCGACGCCACGCAGGCGGTCGACCGGGCGATCGTCGGACCAATGGCGCGGGCATACCAGAAGGTGTTGCCCACCCCGGTTCGCGACGGGGTGCGGAACTTTCTCGGCAATCTTCGCGAGCCGATCGTCTTCATCAACTACCTGTTGCAGTTGAAGCCCGGCAAAGCGGCGGAGACGCTCGGCCGGTTCACGCTCAATACGACGGTGGGCGCGGCAGGGTTGGTCGACGTGGCCAAGCGCAAGCCGTTCAGACTGCCGCGCCGGAGGAACAGCTTCGCCAACACGCTCGGCCTTTACGGGGTCAAGCCGGGGCCGTTTTTCTTCCTGCCGCTGATCGGGCCGACGACGTTGCGCGACCTGATCGGCAGCGGCGTCGACCAGATCATGGTGCCAGTGAGTTCGGTCCCGCCGCTGAACGATCCGCAGGTGGCGCTTTCCGTCGGCGTTCTCAGCGCGCTCAGCTACCGCGCGCAGTTCGACGACACGCTGACCAAGATCAGGGCCAGCCCCGATCCCTACGCCGCCTCGCGCCGATATTACCTCGATCGCCGCCAGGCCGAGATCGATGGCCTGCGCGGGCGGCGCGGGACGCGACCCGTGGCGCCCGCGTCGCCGCCCACGGCATTGGAGACCGCTCCCGCTCCTATAGCTGACGTCGCCACGCCGCCGATTGTCCAACCCGCCGAGCCCGCTACGGTCGACTCGCCGATGTTGGCCACTCATCAGGAGCGACGATCCGATCACGCCGCGAACTAACGGGCCTCGGTCACCTCGCGCGCGAAAGTCGTCATGTCGGCCAGCACTGCGCCGCGACCGCGCAGCGGCCTGGCGATGGCGGTGACGAGGCCGACATGGCCGAGGCGCGGGTAGCGGCGGCGCTCGACCCGGACGCCGGCGGCGGTCAGTCGCTCGGCCAGCGCGTCGCTGTTG
>CAXTRJ010000077.1:0-2892 GCA_964246585.1 uncultured Sphingomonas sp.
CCCATGCCGCCGGCGACGAACAGTTCGGCATGCTCGGGAAACTCAGCGCGCCAGGCGGCATAGTGGCTGGCGGCGTAGCCGTAGACGGCCTTTTCTTGGCCGCCGTGCAACAAGAGGTCGGCCTGCTCGTCACCGGCCAAGCCGATTGGTGATACCGACACTGTGCCTGCGACAGCGCTTTTGACGAAACCGCTGGGCACCGCCTTGGCACCCAAAGGTGCCACCCGGCCCACCTGCACCGCCTCCAGCTTGATCAACATGATCTGTTTCTCGTCGCGTCAGGTGCGAAGCTTGCGGCCGAGGAAATCCCGAACGTAGCCGGCGATCTCCCGATGGTGCGTATCGAGCGCGAAGTGGCCGGTGTCCAGCAAGTGGATCTCCGCGTTCGGAACGTCCCGCCGGTACGCTTCCGCGCCGGGTGGCAGGAAGAACGGGTCGTTCTTGCCCCAGACGGCCAGCAGCGGCGGACGGTGCTCGCGGAAGTACGCTTGGAACGCCGGGTAGAGCGCGACGTTGGTGCGGTAGCTCAGGATCAGGTCGAGCTGGATTTCCTGTGCTTCAGGCCGGTGCATGTAGAAGGTGTCGAGCATGTAGCCGTCGGGCGACACCAGCCCGGCGGGTGCGCCATGTTCGTGCTGAAAGCGGATCGCCTCGTCCGTCAGCGACGCGCGCGTTGCTTCGCGGTGGGCGGGAGTCGGCTCCCGCCAATAGGTCTCCCACGGCCCCCAATCCTTGCTGAACCCCTCGAGATAGGCGTTGCCGTTCTGGGTGATGATCGCGGTGACGCGTTCCGGACGTCTCTTCGCGACCCGCAGGCCGGTCGGCGCGCCATAGTCGAAGACGTAGAGAGCGTAACGCCGAAGCCCGATGGCATCTACAAAGCCGCCGATCACATCGCTCAGCGCGTCGAAGCTGTAGGTGAACTGACCTCGCGGCGGCGCCTTGGTC
This sequence comes from uncultured Sphingomonas sp., assembly GCA_964246585.1. Taxonomy (GTDB): domain Bacteria; phylum Pseudomonadota; class Alphaproteobacteria; order Sphingomonadales; family Sphingomonadaceae; genus Sphingomonas. Next base: position 949 of record CAXTRJ010000077.1, read on the forward strand.
AGCCCGAACCCGGGCAGGTCCGGCGCGATCAGGCGATAGCGGTCGGCCAGCGCCGGCATGAGGTCGCGGAACATGTGGCTCGATGTTGGAAAGCCGTGAAGGAGCAGGATGACCGGCGCGTCGATCGGGCCTGCTTCGCGATAGAACACTTCAACGTCGCCGACCTTCTGGGTGCGATAGCGAATAGGGGACATCGGTATCTCCTTGAGCGTTGCGGGCGCACGTTGTGCAGAGGCCATCCTGGACATCGCGGCCGCCACCGTTCCTGTCGTCAACATGGCAAGTTCGGAGCGGCGTGCCTGACTATCGGCATGGCGGCGCATGGTGCGTCCTTGATCGAAGCCTCCATGTAGACGTTTCCCAAAATAGCAGAACGCTTGCATCCTGACCGGCTGGATTGCAGATTGTGAAACGATGGACCGTCTGGATGCTATGGTGCTCTTCGTGGCAGCGGTGGAGGAGGGCTCGCTCGCCGCAGCGGCAAAGCGACATGGCCGGTCGCCCGCTGCCGTGACGCGCGCGGTCGCTCTGCTGGAGCGCTATGCCGGCGAAACGCTGCTGCTGCGGTCAACCCGCAAGCTCAGCCTCACAGCAGCCGGCGATCGCCATCTCGCGATCTGGCGAGACGTGTTGACGAAGCTGCTCGAGATCGAACCGGAAAGCGCGGCAGGGCCGCTTCACGGCAACATCGTGCTGACCGCGCCCGAGCTGTTCGGGCGCTTGAAAGTGATGCCGCTGGTTGAGGCCTTTCTTCGACTGAACGAGCAGGTCGCCGCCCGCGTGCTGATGGTGAACCGGGTAATGGATCTGATCGGCGAAGGCGTCGACCTAGCGATACGCCTGGCGCCGCTGCCCGACTCCACGATGACGGCCATCAGGGTCGGCGAGGTGCGCACGCTCCTATGCGCCTCGCCGGAATACCTCGCTCGGGCCGGCTCACCGGCGACCCCTCACGACCTTAACCGCCACGACTGCATCGGGCTGAACGCGGAAAGCGATGGCGAGCTCTGGCCTTTCCGGGTCTCGCCCGAGCGGGGCACGCGCCTCCGTTCGGTACGAGTCCATACTCGGCTCAGCGTCAACAACGCGGCGGCAACAATCGATGCGGCGCTGCGTGGGCATGGAATGATCCTAGCGCGGTCCTATCAGGTGACGGAGGACCTCGCGGCCGGCCGCCTGGTTCGCCTCCTTCCCGATCTCGAGCCGCCACCGACGCCAGTGCACCTGGTTTTCCACCCGGATCGAGCAAAAAGAGGTGTTGTGCGGGCTTTCATCGACCATGCCGTTCCGACCTTGAAGCGCGAGCTTCTTGGGTAGCTGCGACGGTGCCCCCTGCTCGGTCAATGTCCGCGTCAGCCACTTGCTTTTCGAAAGGTGCTTGTCGCCTGACGACTGGGCAACGCCACTATGCCTCGTTTGTGACGCCTCAACCCGCCAACTGACCGAGATGAACGCATCGACGAAAGTAAAGAACCGAAACGACTTGCGAGTGACCGCCTATGTGTCATCCGACGCCGGGCGGTCGTCAGCCTCGCCTCAGCATTGCTGTGGCTGCCCTTTGTCCACGTGGCCTAGGTCCAGCATTTGCCGCAACAAATTGTGCAGCTCAGTGCCGATTTGTTCGTTCGATCCGAAGAACCGCGTCTGCGCTGCTTCGACGAGCGGCAGCGCTGCGCATAGAATCTCGACACCTTTCGTAGTAAGTCGCACGTGCTTGACTCGCTCGTCCCGTCCGCCTCGCGGTCGCTCCACGAGTTCTTTTGCTTCGAGCGCTTTCAATACCGCCGAAATCTGCATCTTATGGATGCCGCTGAACCTGGCAAGGCTCGTCTGTGTAACAGGATCAGGCTGGCGTCCAAGCCAAGCGGCGATCACCAGCACGACAAACTGGAGGTGCGTTAGATCTATTTCCGCGCAAGCGCGATCAATCTCCCTTTGGTAGTG
>CAXTRJ010000077.1:2992-10791 GCA_964246585.1 uncultured Sphingomonas sp.
TGACGGTGCGTATCGTCGACAAGGCCGCTTCTACAAAGGACTACAGCCGAGCCCCGGTGTTCTGGCCGCGAGCGCAGGAGGCGCTCGATCTGATGGGCCTTCTCCCACTATGGGACGGCCGCACGGTTCCGATGCGGCGGATACACGTCAACATCTACGGCCGTCCCGCGGGCAGCGTAGTGATGGATGGCGGAGCCAGTGCGCATCCTGCGCCGATGCTAGTCGGCCAGGACGTTACCGAGAAAATCTTGGACAAGCACCTCGCGGCGATCGGCACTGCGGTGGAGCGCTCGACCGAAGCAACCAGCGTGGTGCTGCGCGACGATGGCGCTGAAGTGACGATCAGGCCCGACGGCGATGAACCGGAGACGTTCGAGGCGTCTTGGGTTGTCGGCTGTGAGGGCTCGAAAAGCCTGGTGCGCGAAGCCGCGGGGATCGGGTGGGAGGGTCACAAGCTCGAGGGTTTGATGGTTCCGATCGCCGATGCGAAGACGAAGTGGCCGCTCATCAACAAGGTCGGCCAGTGCCAAGTCGCCCTGACTGACAGAGGTTATCTGCTAACCATTCCGCTGCCGGGAGACCTGCAACGGATCATCGTCGCCGTCCCGGACGACACGCCGCAGGGGGAGAACCCCAATACGACGTTGGATCAGGTCGCGGCGCTGATGTCCGATGCGATTGGTGGACCAGTCGAGCTCTCCGACGCTCCCTGGGTGACCGTGGTGCGGTACGGCAACTATCTCGCGCACGAATTTCGGAGAGGCCGAGCACTGCTTGCCGGCGACGCCGCTCATTCGATCGCTCCTCTTTCCGGTCAGGGCATGAACACCGGCGTACAAGATGCGTTCGACCTCGCCTGGAAGCTCGCCTATGTCCACAAAGGTTGGGCACCGGACCATCTGCTCGACAGCTACGGCGCGGATCGGCGGCCGATCGGGGACCATCTCGTCCGGACGACGAACCGCTTTTTCAAGATGGTGCTCGATCCAAGCACGACCCAGAAGCGCGTGTTCAAATCGGTCGGCCCAACCGCGCTCAAGTTCCGGAAAGTGCGTGAAACGATCTCGGACTTCTACACCGAGCTCAACGTCGCTTACCCTAAAAGCCCTCTGAACGATGGGCATCGGGGACGATCCCCGAAGCCCGGCGAACACGTTGTCGACGGAGAGCTAGTCCGCTGGCCAGACCTGGAGCCATTGCGTCTCTACGATCTGCTGCGCGGGCTGCACTGGACCGTGATCGCTTTTTCGGGCGCCGAGGCTGAACCCGACACAGTCGCGGCGACACGTCAGCGCCTGAACAAGCTAGTCCAGCAGTGGGGACCCGAGCGCCTCGCGGCATTCGTGATCGTACAAGCGGCAAAATTGCCGGACAAGATGGAAGCCGGTGAAGTGACGTACGTGTTGGACGCGTGGGGCGATTTGCATGACGCATATGATGCATCTGCCGGCGCGTTGCTGCTCGTTCGGCCGGACGGCTACGTCGCCCTCCACCGTGGCGACGATAATGGCGACTTTACAGCGCTTAAGTCCCTTCTTGAGCGCGTCCTGCAATCCGACGGCCGTGAATGACAAGCGCTGCAATCCATAAGAGCGAGCAGCCCGGTCGACCGCCGCTCACCACGAAAGCTCGCGTGAGCGCAGGACGGGGGCGGTAGGTCTAGCAGCGCTACTCTTCATCCTCGGTGCAAGGGCAGACGCAGACTGCTCGGTTTCAGAGGACTCGGCGATCTACGGATAGGCCAGCCGGCGCCAGTAAGCAGCTCCTCGATCAAGCGCGGGGGACAGGAAACCGCGGTCGATCGGCTGGAGAAAGCTGTCGAATACCCCCGTCTCACCCGCGCGCGCCAGCGAGTGGAGATTGTTCTCCAGTAGCGCGCCCGGCCGCAAGATCGCCAAAGGGAACGTGAACCGATCGAGCGCCTGCTCAAGCATGTGAGTCTGGGTGATGTTGCCGAGGCCGCTCTCCTGCTCGGATCCGACGGAGGACAGCACCACGGCTCTCGGCGGCGGCGTCCGATCGAGCGCGCCGACGATGCCGTCGGTCAGCGCATGCGCTTCGGGGAAGTTGTGCGTCACGCCCATCGGCGTGGGCTGCATCAGGAACGCGCCCTCGACGCCGTCAGCGCCGCGGCGAGCGCGTCGGCGTCCGTGAGATCGCCGACGCGAAGTTCCACGCCGCGGTCCGCCCATTCGCTCGCCTTGTTCCGGTCGCGAACAAGCGCTCGGACCTGCTTGCCCTCGGCCAGTAGCGCCGTTGCCGCCGCTCCGCCGATCTGTCCGGTAATGCCTGCGATGAAGAACATGGTGGTGGTCCTTTGGGTGTGCGGCGGTTCGCTGCCCGCTTGTCGAGCAATGCTTCAGGCTGCGGCGCCGTGCGTCGGTCGGAGACCTTGGACGATCAGCGAAAGCCTCCGGTCGAACGCCGTCCGGAAGTCCGCCCGCGCGTCGAGCTTCCAGTGCGAGGCAAGCATGCGGCAGGCCATAAGGATGTCCGAACCGGTCAGGTCCGGGCGTAGCAGACCGCGCTCCTGTGCGGAGGCGAGCGGCTCGGACAGCACCTCGACCATGGGCACCTCGTTCTTCGCCGCGTCGTAATCCGCCATGTCGGCGAGCTGCACGAGGAACTTGTCGTAGACCATCATCAGCTCGGCCATGTGCCGCACGAACGCCAACGGATCGTGGCGTTCGGCCGCGATCAGGCTCGTCACGTTGTCTAGGTCGCGTGCCAGCACCGCCTCGTACATCGCCTGCCGGTGCGGAAAATTGCGGTACAGCGTACCTCGCGTCAGGCCTGCGCGCTCGGCGATCACCTCCATCGGGACATCGCTGCCCTCAGCCCTCATGACTGCGCTGGCGGCGTCGATCAGCCGATCTCGGTTGATGGCCGCGTCTTTACGCATTCCGCTTCCGCCGTTGCTGGTGGGGTGGGGCTCTCATCCGACCCGGTATACACGGTGCTCGAACCCTGCGATCCCCGGTCCGCGCGGCGCGAACCGACCTTCGCTGACGAAGATCGCCTGGTTCACCCAGGCATAATGAGGATCGCCCGCCTCCAGCAGCCAATGCATCCGTATTAGCTGATCCTCGAAGCCGGTCGGCTCACTCGCGCGGATCGCCTCGCGCAGACCGGCGTTCGCCTCGGCGGGTCCGTGATAGTGCGCCAGGATCACGGCGCCATCATCCGTCCTGATCTGAACGCGCGCATCCATCCGCCAGAAGCCGTCCGGACCGGCGAGCATCCAGTCCGACCCCGTGCCGACCGTGCGGCCCGACAGGCGCTCGCCCTCGACGACGCCGTCGGTCATCTCGTAATATTGCCTTATACCTTGAGGCCCGTCGCCGACCTCATGCGGTCCGACGATCGACGTGCAATAGGTGAACTCGGGGACGAGGCATATCGTCCCGCTCACGAGCCCAAGCTTTCGCGCAGCATCAGGATCGCTGGATCGCCCTCGAACCAGATGTTCTCGATCGCCATCCGCCCGATCCTCCAGCGTCCCTCGAGCTCCACGAGATCGGCTTCGTACCAGTTCATCATCCTGAACCGGCGCGCGCGATCGGCCCTGACGATGTGGTTCCATCGACCAGCGCGCGGAGGTGGGCATGGCCGCCACTCACCTTGACCCGGGAATTGGTGACGACGTGACTGGTCACCTGACGGCTCGACGTGCCGACCAGGAATCCGGTTATCGTCGCACTTCCCTCAAGGGGTTCGAAGTCGAGCCCGATCGCTTGGCCGCATGCGCCGAAGTCCACCACCGCATCTTCCGCGAATGCGGACTCCAGCTTCGCGAGATCACCGTCGTCGGTGCCGGCCGCGAAGCGGAGCAAGGCGTCGCCGACGCCGATATGCACATCGGCGTCCGCGATCGGGTCGATGGCCGCGGTCCTTGCCTGATCCGGGTCCGACACGCTGCGGGGCTGGAGCCCGGCGATCAGGCGGCGATCGCCAGATCGAAGCCGAGGTCGACGCCGTAGGCCTGCTTGCCGACCTGGAGGCAGGCGCGGATCTCGTCGCTGGTCCGCGCCTGCATCCGGCGCTCGAAGCCGGCGACGGCATCGCCGAAGTGGCAGTCCGGATCGTCCGTCAGCGCCTCGGTCAGCTCCAGCGCGTCGAGCAGCGCGAGGTTCACGCCCTTGCCCGTAAACGGAGGCATGACGTGCGACGCATCGCCGAGCATCGTCAGCCCCGGCTTCGTCTCCCAGCGATAGTCGGGCGGCATCACCGACGTGGGCCAGAGCTGAAACTTGTCCTGCACCTCCGTCAGCATGTCGAGGATTTCGGGCGACCACTCGCTGTACGTGTCGCGCACCGACGCCATCACCGCACTTGCATCATCCAGATCGAACCCGGCGCTGCGCGGCCAGTCCTGCGGCACCGCCATCGAATAGTAGAGGAGGATCAGATCGTGCGCACACCGCTGCACGAAGATCGTCTTGTCGCCCCCGGCGAACATGACCGAGCCTTCGGCGAGTGCTTCCGACACCTTCGATCCGCGCCAGAGCTCCTGGCGGATGTTGGCTTCGATCATGGTGATGCCGGTGTAGATCGGCTGCACATCGGTCAGCTGCCGTCGCACCTTCGAGCCGATGCCGTCCGCGCCGACGACCAGATCGGCGACAACGTCGTCGTGACCGGCTAATTTCAACCGCCAGCGGCCATCCCCGTCCTGCTCGACGGCATCGACGTTGTGATCCCATGTCACCATGCCGGTCGGCAGCGCCTCGAGCAGCATCGCTCGCAGATCGCCGCGGTCGATCTCGGGCCCGGCGTCCTCGTGCGTCTCCTCGCCCGCGCCCGGCATGTCTTGGCCGTCGGAGTCGACCATGCGGAACGCCTTGGCCTCCTCCCGCGAGCGGCTTTCGAACACGGTGCCCAGTCCCGCCCTGTCGACCGCGCGCCGGCCGGAGTCGGGGCGCAGGTCGAGGCTGCCGCCCTGCGGCCGCGCGGTCGGCGACGCGTCGCGCTCGAACACGCGGACGGAGAAGCCTTGATCGTCCAGAAGACGGGCCAGCGTAGCGCCGCCCGGTCCCGCGCCGACGATCGCGATCGATCCGGTCGTCCGAAGTTCCTTGTTGGTCATCATGGCGTGATCCTCAGATAGCGCGATGCCATTCCCGGAAAGAGTGGCAGGCCCAGCATACACGAACCGTACACCGATGCACGCTTAACCGTACAGCTCTGTCTAAGTTCCAGCCGTTATCGATCGACGCCTTAAATCGTCGAAGTCGACAGGTCGCCCACTCGCGTGCCGGCGTGTCGACGTCAGTCATCGCGATCGATCGGCCGCCCGATTCCGATCGCGACCATCGCGTCGCGCACCCGGCGGAGCAGGCTCGACGGAATGAACCCGTGGCTCGTGTCGGGCTCGCGGCCGGGCACCGGGCGGAGGTCGTAGCCCGGCCAGGCGAACCGGTTCCATTCGGTGACCACGATCCAGGATCGCTCGGCCGAGAGCCCGAGCTGAGCGCGGACTGCGGGAGGCACCTCGATCGACGGCTCGCCACGCGCGGGGGGCTGGGTCGTCATTGGCACGACGTGGACAAGGTCGAGCCCGTCGCGAGTTTGGGTGAGCAGCACAACCGCGACCGGCCGATCCTTTACGCCCTCGTCGCGGCCGTCGACATATTCCCGCTCCCAGAGGTAGCTGTAATTGAGGACCTCACCCGGCTGCGGCAGATTGGAGCCGGGCTTCTGCTTCTTCTGACCCCGGACCGGGCTCGACGGCCCGGAGCGCTTCGAGGGTATCGTCATCAAGATCCTCCGTACGGCCGGCGATCCGCTCTCTGCGACGCAGGCGCTCATATTCGTCCACGGGAACCATGACGAACCGCACGCGGCCGTTGCGGCTGACCCCGACTGGGCGGATCATCGCCTCGTCGGAATAGTGGCCGAACTGCTTTTGCAGCGTACCCGAGGGTACGACTTCCATGCTCTTCGCCATGAGCGGCGCTCCAATCATGCGTTACCGTGGTAGGGATCTGATCGCGGGCCCGCCGCTTGTAGCGATCGGGCACCATATGTCTGAATAGTCGTTTGCTGACGTTACCTGGAGCTTGTCGGACCTGGAAGGACCACCCCCGCATCATGCCGGTGATCCGCAATGCCGTCAACATCCGCATCCTGCGGGAGATACGGACTCTCCGCGTGATGCGGACGACACAAAAGAGCCCAAAAATGTGGTGTCGGTTTTCCTGAAATAGTGGACTCGGTTTCCAGGCGTCAGCGGGCGGCGACGGTTGCTAAAATGGTGGACTCGCACCTGAAGCAGTAGACTGAATTGCTCACGGGTGATCTGGTTTTGACGGATGCTGTGATCACCCGCTGAAGGGGTTGGGCATAGAGGGGTAGCTGCCGACACTCGCACGGCGTTCATTCGGAGAACCCTGCTATGCGAGCGGCGCAATCCTCGCGGCTCGCAGTCCATCGATCGTCCAGTCCACGACCCGCGCGACATACGCGTCGCGGTCGCCGAACGGGAACGCCGGAAAGGTGAGAACCGCGGCGACCGCCCCATGCACAGACGTCCACAGCAGCGTCGTGATCGCGTGCGCGTCGCCCTCCAGCATCCCCGCCGTGACGCAAGCCTGGGCGCGATCCAGGCCGATGGCGAAGGCCGGGCTCTCCCGGGCGAGTTCCTCTGGCCCTTCGAACTCGGGCTTTTGTTCCACCGAAGCCGTCATGAACAGCACGCGGTAGTCGTCCGGCCGCTCCAACCCGAGCCGCGCGTAGGTCAGGAACATCGCGCGCAGGGCGGCAAGGGGCTCCTTTGCGGGCTCGGCCGCGAGACGCTCGGCCAGGATGCCGAAGCCCTGATTTGCCAGTGCGGTCAGGAGATCGTGCTTGTCGCGGAAGTGAGCGTACAAACTCATCGGCGCGCAGCCCAAGCGGTGCGCCAGCTTGCGCATGCTCAGCCCATCCGGACCATCTTCCGCCAGGATCGCACGCGCCTCGGCAAGAACGTCCTCGCGGAACGCAGCGCGTTGCCGCTCGCGGCGAAACTGGGGGCCGGACGTCGGCGGTGGCACAATCCTTGATCCTCTCACACTCCAAAGCCAGCGCCGACCCTACAGCATCGCAGGCCCGGCGAAACTTACGCCCTCGCGATGGCCGCCACCGTTCGGATCATATCGGGGCTACCTTCGCGATCGCCTGCAGATAATCCAGGCCTTGTCACTTTGCCGTACGCGTTATAGAGATCAATACGCGTATGGAATAGTCAGTGCGGATCTTCGCGAGCGCCGTTTCGGCGGTCGGCGTCCGGGGAACCTCCATTGCGATAGGCCGGCCTACGACAAAGGACCGCGGCAGATCGCCTGAACGACGAGAGGTAAAAGGATGCTGACGCCCGACCACTTGCCGACGGTAGCGGAACGCGAGAACTTAGCCGCGGCCGAAGCGCTGCGGGACGACACGGAATGACCGATCCGAAGGGCTCCACGACCGACAAGGACGGGCGCGCCACCAGCGAGACTGAACCGGCAACGGACCAAAAAGACGCGGTAAAAGCCGCTCGGAACGAGGGTGACCAGCTCGGACGAGACGAAAAGAGTGCCGAACGCCCCGACAAATCGAAAGCGGAGGATGCGGACGACGACACGACCGAAGATGCGGATGATAACGACGAGGAGCGTGAAGGCTTTCGCGATTGGCTGAAACGCCCGCGTTCCAAGATTATCGTCGCCATCGTGCTGCTGGCGATCGTGGGGGCGATCGTCTGGGCGGTGCTGTGGTGGCTGGAAAGCCGCAAGTGGGAGGTGACCGCCAACGCGTACATACAGGCGCCCATCGCGCGG
>CAXTRJ010000078.1:0-10789 GCA_964246585.1 uncultured Sphingomonas sp.
CCCGTGGCCCGCGTCGCGAAGGCGGCGGGGAGCGCGGTCCGCGTCCCGAGCGCTCGGAAAGCGGCGAAGGCCCCGCGCCCGAGTTCGCGCCGGCGTTCCTGACGGGCGATCGCGACTGATTTCACGCTCTCGGGGAGGGGAGGAAAGGGCTCGGGGCGACCCGGGCCCTTTTTTCGTATCAGCGCCGCCTGTGCAGCACTCGTTCGACTAACGCCGTCGGATCGGACAAATCATTCAGCCAATTGGCGCGGGACGGGTGCGTAACGGTAACGACGCACATGCCGTCCGGACTTGCGTGGGCCTCGCTCGTCCAACCACGCCCGTTCTGCTCGACATATTGGTCGACGGGACGATCGGCGCCCGACATCTCCCTCACCCAACGACCGGCGGTGCCGCCGAAACACACGATCGTGTCGACACCGAGCGATGATATCACCGTCTCGTGCACGTCCCAGCACACGCGCAAAAGCTGAGCCTTGTCCGCCGCCAACGTCGCTTCGGTGCGCGACCTGACAAATACGACGTTGCTCGCCGGAACTTGTTCGGGGGCGAGCCCCAGCCGCGCCAACATATGCAGCACTCGCGGTTGCATGCCGAAGGTGCCCGGCCGCGCTCCGGCCCAGCTCTCGTCACGATAGGCCGACCATCTTGGCGGCTGCGCGCGAAACTGCCCAATATCCGCTTCAACCGTTTCGAGCGCCTGCGAGGTCGGATCGCCACCGGGGTTGAGCCCGAGCAAATAGAGCCGCGACGGCGACGATAAGGCAGATCGACCAGTATAGAAAACGGACCCCGATCGGCGCAGGATCGATTGATCCAGTCGGTCGAGCGCGGCATCGATCGCCGGTAACGACGATGACGACCCTTGCTGACGTGCCGTTATCGCATGCTCGGTCGCGACCGCGCTTTGGACTTCATCATGGTCCCGCTCAGGGACCGGGAGCGGGTCGGGTGCACACTCAACCGTGCGCGAATCGAATTTGGCGGGGTCGGCGTCGGCGCGTGCAAGGAACCCTCGCTTGACCATGTCGGTGAGCTCGGTCCTGCAATAGGCTTCGTCTACGATCGCACCGTTGGGCCTCGCATAGCCGGATCGGCGAAGCTCCAGCAGCAACCCGCCACGGTCAACCGAGCCGAGCCGCTCCACCGCTTCCCAGAGCGGGATCCGTTGCGGGTAGCCGTCCTTGATCGTCGGTCGCATGGCGACGCGGAAACGGGTCGCGGTTGTAGTCGGGCGCTGCATGATCGATCCTCCTTTGAAAGGTGTAATCGACAAACTCATCGGTGATGCATCGCGATGATACGCGCGCCGGCAACCCTCATCAATCAAATCACGCGAACTGTAAGCAAAAATAGCCGGTAGAAGATTACCAGCGAAGTGCGCGAGATCGTCGGTTGCCATCGATCGTCGGTGCTTGTCGGCCGGGTCTCATGTTAATCCTAGCGAGCGATCCCGCCTAGACTGCGCCGCTTAGGCGGAACGAAGCCGCGCGCCCGTTCGCTGCCCCTTCATGGATCAGCATGACGCCCCCATCGTCGACGCGCTCGCGCGGATCGCGAAAAAGCCGCCGATCGGCTTCGGCGCGCCCGGCCATGGCCGGGGCGCGGCGATGCCGGCGGGCATGAAGGCGCTGGTCGGCCGCCGCGCGTTCCAGGCCGACGTGCTGACCCCCAAGGGCGCCGACGACCGCACCGAAAGCCGCCTCGTCCTGCAGCGCGCGCACGAGATCGCCGCCGAGGCCTGGGGCGCGGACATCTGCCGCTATGCGACTGGCGGCTCGACGCAGAGCCTCCACACGCTGCTCGCCGCCGTCGCCCGCCCTGGCGACACCGTGTTGCTGGCGGGGAACGCGCACAAGGCGGAGTGGTCCTACGCGCTCGCCGCCGGCCTCGACGCGGTCAGGCTGCCGGTGCACGTCGACGCGGACTGGGACGTCGAGACGAGCGTCCTGCCCGAAACCCTCGCCGCCGCGCTCGATCGGCACCCGCATGCCAAGGCGGCGGTGGTGGTCAGCCCCAACTACCACGGCGTGACGAGCGACATCGGGCAACTGGCGCAGGTGGCGCACACGCGCGGCGTGCCGCTGATCGTCGATGCCGCCTGGGGCGGCGCCTTCGCTTTTTCATCGCGGCTGCCGACCGACGCGCTGGCGCTCGGCGCCGACGCGGCGGTGTACAGCCTGCACAAGACGATGGGCGCGCTGGCGCAGGGGTCCGCGCTGGTCGCGCGCGGGCGGCTGATCGACCAGCAGCGGCTCTCCCTCGCCTATGAGCTGTTCGAGACGACCAGCCCGTCGGTCGCCATCCTCGCCAGCATGGACGCGACCCGGCGCGATCACGCGGTGGGCGGCGAGAAGCTGTGGAACGCCGTGCTCGACCTCGCCGCCGACACGCGCGAACGGCTGGCGGCGATCCCCGGATTGCCGCTTTACGGCCCCGAGCGGCTCGACCCGTCCGAGCAGTTCGATCCGAGCAAAATCCTCCTCGACGTGTCGGGGCTGGGCATCGCGGGCTACGCCGCCGACGACTGGTTAATGGAGCATCATCGGATCAGCATGGGGCTGTCGGACGCGCGCCACCTGCTGGCGTCGATTTCGCTCGGCACGACCAGGCGCGACGCGCGCGCGCTGGTCCGGGGCATGCGCGACCTGGTCAAGCGCGTCGCCGCCGATCCGTCGATCCTGCCGCCCGCGCCCGCCGACCTGCCAAGTATCGCCACGCTCGGCCACGACATGGCGATGCCCGGCCCCGACGCGCTGTTCGCCGCGGTCGAGATGGTCGCCTACGAAGACGCCGCCGGTCGCATCGCCGCCGAGGTCGTCGCCCCCGCGCCGCCCGGGGTGCCGCGCCTGATTCCCGGCCAGCGGATCACGCCGGCGCACGTCGCCTGGCTCGTCTCCAACCGCGACGCCGGCGTGTTCATCCTCGACCCGACCGATCCCGCCGAACGCCGCCTGCGCGTCGTCGCGGACGAGCCGGCGACGGGATACGCGACGGAGGACGCTGCGGCGGCGATGGCCCTCGCCGATTGACGCCGCCCCGCGCTAAGGCGCGCCATGCTTGTTGATTCGACGCCGGCCCCGCTCCCCTGGATCACCGTCGCCCCCGACGCTCCCTACTTCCTCACCGAGGACGGCCGGCCCTGGACGCCGATCGGGCAGAACGACGCGATCAGCTGGGTCGAGCTCGCCGGGCTGTTCCGCCGCAAGGACTTGCCCGCGGTCGAGCGCCATCTGTGCTGGCTGGTCGAGCACGGCGTCACCTGCCTGCGCCTGATGGTCGAGTACGCCCAGGTTCGGCACCGCTATTTCGAGCGCCCCGCTGGGCGCTTCGTCCCGGCGATGGTGCAGCTGTGGGACGACCTGTTCGCCGTGTGCGAGCGCGTCGGGCTACGCATCCTGCTGACTCCCGTCGACACCTTCTGGATGTGGCTTCACTGGCGCCACCATCCATGGAACCGCGACAATGGCGGGCCACTGCTGCACCCGTCGGAGATGCTGTTGTGCGGCGCGACCCGCACCGCGATCAAGGACAGGCTCGAGTTCATGGTCCGCCGCTGGGGCGGGTCGGGCGCGCTGTTCGCCTGGGATCTGTGGAACGAGATCCACCCGGCGCAGGCCGGCTGGTCGGCCGATTGCTTCCCCGAGTTCATCGCCGACCTGTCGGACCATGTTCGCAAGCTCGAACTGGAGCTCTACGGCCGCGCGCATCCGCAAACCGTGTCGCTGTTCGGCCCGGAACTGTGGTGGCACCCCGAGCTGCCTTTGGCCGATCCGATCTTCCGCCACCCCGACCTCGATTTCGCGACGATCCACATCTACCGCGAGGGCGCGATCGACCACCCGAGGGACACCGTCGCGCCGGCGGTGGCGATGGGCAAGGTCGTGCGCGAGTGCCTCGCCGAGATCACCGATCGTCGCCCATTCCTCGATACCGAGCACGGGCCGATCCACACCTTCAAGGACAAGAAGAAGACGCTGCCCGCCGCCTTCGACGACGAGTATTTCCGCCACATGAGCTGGGCGCACCTGGCGTCGGGCGCGGTCGGCGGCGGGATGCGCTGGCCCAACCGCCGCCCGCACACGCTGACCGCCGGGATGCGCCGCGCGCAATCGGCGATGGCGGGGTTCCTGCCGTTGGTCGACTGGTCGCGTTTCGCCCGCGCGAACCTCAACGCCGAGATCACCGCCAAGCATTTCAACAGCTTCGGCTGCGGCGACCAGGGGCAAGCGGTGATCTGGCTGCTCCGCCGCCGCGCGCTGGCCCCCGACGGGCGGGTGCGGACCGACCTCGATCCGGTCGCCCCCGTCGTGACCGTGCCGGGGCTGGCCGACGGCGAGTATCGCGTCGTCGGCTGGAACACCGCCAAAGGCCGCGAGGTCGAGCGCTTCACCGCGACGGCGGGCGGTGGCCACCTACGCTTCACCCCGTCGCCGATCACCGCCGACCGCGCCTTCGCTATCAGGCGTCAGGACTAACGGTCTTTTCGCGCTACCCGTCACCCCGGACCTGTTCCGGGTCCAGCGTGCGGCCAGACGCTGGTTCCCGAGATTGACGAGCAACGGCAGCTATATCCGTGACGGTGGCGGCCGGGACCAGCATCGCGCCTTCGAGGATTCCTCTGTCCTACAATCCCCTTCTCATGCCAGGCCATCGGGATGCGAGACGCTGTGCCTTCGATGTCGACCGACAAGACCCTTCTTAGTGTTACCTTGCGTGACTTTCTTCCAACGCGGGGGGGCGCTCCGATCGTGACGTGGCGTAAAGTTGCACAACTTCCGCCGCCGCGACTCGGGGTATCGCGACGCGCGCGCGGCGTCGCCCAACCCTTTGCCCGCGCTCGCCGCACCCGCTACACCGCCGGGAAAGCAACGGGAGAGCGCGCATGAAACTGGCCAGCCTCAAGCACGGGCGCGACGGCCGCCTCGTCGTCGTATCGAACGACCTCGCCTGGTGCGCCGACGCGACGCATATCGCCCCGACGCTGCAGACCGCGCTCGACGATTGGGACCGCCTCGCCCCCGACCTGGAGAACCTGTCGACCGACCTGGCGCACGAGGTGATCCCACGGAGGCGCTTTCACGAGCACGACGCCGCGTCGCCGCTGCCGCGCGCCTATCAATGGGCCGACGGCTCCGCCTATGTGAACCACGTGGCGCTGGTCCGTCAGGCGCGCGGGGCGGAGATGCCCGAGACCTTCTGGCACGACCCGTTGATGTACCAGGGCGGCTCCGACGGGTTCCTGGGGCCGCGCGACGCCATCCCGCTCGCCGACGAAGCCTGGGGCTGCGACCTGGAAGCCGAGGTGGTGGTGGTGGCCGGCGACGTGCCCCAGGGCGCGTCGCGCGACGAGGCGTTGGCGGCGATCCGGCTGGTCGGGCTGACCAACGACGTGAGCTTGCGCAACCTGATCCCGGGCGAACTCGCCAAGGGCTTTGGCTTCTTCCAGTCCAAGCCGGCCTCCTCCTTTTCGCCGGTGTTCGTCACCCCGGCGGCGCTGGGCGACTGGTGGCGGGAGGGCAAGCTTCACCGCCGGCTGATGGTCGACCTAAACGGCCAGCCCTTCGGCCGCGCCGAGGCGGGCGAGGACATGACCTTCGACTTCGGCACGCTGGTCGCCCACGCCGCCCGGACGCGGGCGCTCGGCGCGGGCACGATCGTCGGTTCGGGCACCGTCTCCAATCGCGACGCGGACGGCGGCCCCGGCAAGCCGGTCGCCGACGGCGGTGTCGGCTATTCCTGCCTGGCCGAGGTCCGCACCGTCGAGACGATCGCCGGCGGTGCCCCGGTCACGCCGTTCCTGAAAACCGGCGACACCGTCCGTATCTGGGCCGAGGACGATCGCCATCACCCGATTTTCGGCGTGATCGAGCAGGTCGTCGGTGGCTAGGCCGCACCCTCATCCCGTCATCTCCGCGAAGGCGGGGATTATATACTTTGCGTGATGGATCTGGTCGCACCGACGCAGTCCATAAATCCTCGTCTTCGCGGGAATGCCGGAAGTTTGAGCGATTAGTGGAAGTCGTGGCTCTTGATCGGGATGACGTCCTCGTCGCGGTCGCGCCAGTGATAGTCGGAGCGCACCTTCGGCTCCCACCCCTTGTCGCCGCGATCGGGCGCGCCGGGGTGGGTCGCGCCGTCGCCGCGGCTGGTCAGGCGCGGCAGGTCGAGGTCGCCGACCTGGCGCAGCATCGGCGTAAGGTCGGTGACCAGGTCGGCGACGACGTGGATGACGGTCCCCTCGCGCTGGACGCGGCCGCGTATGCTCACCATCGCCGCCGACATCACCGTCCGCCGCTGCGCCTCGAACCGGTCGGGCCACAGAATGCCGTTGGCGATCCCGGTCTCGTCCTCGATCGTCATGAACAGCACGCCCTTGGCGCTGCCCGGCCGCTGGCGGACCAGGATGACGCCCGCGACCTCGACCTGGGCGCCATCCTTGATGCGCTCGAGGTCGCCGCAACGGGTCATGCCTCGCCGCGTCAGCTCTTCCCGCAGAAAGGCGAGCGGATGCGCGCGGAGCGACATCTGGGTGGCGCGGTAATCCTCGACCACCTCGCGGCCGGCGGTGAGCGGCGGCAGCCCGACCGTCGGCTCGCGCGCCTTGGTCAGCGCGAGCAGCGGCGGCGGCGGCGCGCCCAATCCGCGGATCGCCCACAGCGCCTGTCGACGGTCGAGCCCGAGCCCTTGGAACGCGTCGGCGCGGGCGAGCGCCTCCAGCGCCGCCGGCTTGACCCGCGATCGCCGCCACATGTCCGCCACCGAGGTGAACGGACTGTCTCCGCGTGCCTCGATCACCGCCTGCGCGTCGCCGGTGGCCAGCCCGGTCACGACGCGCATCCCCAGCCGGATCGGTCGCATCTCCGCCCAGCCCTCGTCCGTGCCGCAGAAACGCGGGTGTCGCGGCTGGATGCGCCCGGCCTGCTCGACCTGCGTGTCCCAGCCGCTCTCGTTGACGCACACCGGCCGCACCTCGACCCCGTGCTCTCGCGCATCGCGGACTATCTGTGCCGGCGCGTAGAACCCCATCGGCTGCGCGTTGAGCAGCGCCGCGCAGAACACGTCCGGGTGGTGGCACTTCATCCACGACGAGGCGTAGGCGATCTTGGCGAAGCTCGCCGCATGGCTTTCGGGGAAGCCGTAGGAGCCGAACCCCTCGATCTGCTTGACCAACCGCTCGGCGAATTCCCGCGTGATGCCGTTCCCGAGCATGCCTGTGACAAGCTTGTCGCGGAACTGACCCACGCCCTCCGTGTGTTTGAACGTCGCCATGGCGCGCCGCAGCTGGTCCGCCTCACCAGCGGTGAAACCGGCGCCGATTATCGCGACCTGCATCGCCTGTTCCTGGAACAAGGGTACGCCCAGCGTCTTCTTCAGCACCTGTTCCAGCCTGGGCGAGGGATACTCGATCGGCTCCTTGCTCTCGCGCCGCTTCAGGTATGGATGCACCATGTCGCCCTGGATCGGCCCGGGACGGACGATCGCGACCTGGATGGCGATGTCATAGAAATCCTTGGGCTTCATCCGCGGCAGCATCGACATCTGCGCGCGACTCTCGATCTGGAAGACGCCCAGCGTATCGGCCTTGCACATCATCTCGAAGGTAGGCTTGTCCTCGTCCTGGAGCTTGTCGCTGTCCAGGGTAAGCCGCTCGGCCTTGTGCTCGGCAAGCAAGTCGAACGCCCGGCGCATGCAGCCGAGCATGCCCAGCCCGAGAATATCGACTTTCATGAAGCCGAGCTCCTCGATGTCGAGCTTCTCCCACTCGACGACGCGGCGGTCGACCATCGCCGCCGGCTCGATCGGAACCAGCGTGTCGAGCGGGTCGCGGGTGAGCACGAAGCCACCGGGATGTTGCGACAGATGGCGCGGCGTGCCGATCAGTTGCTTGGCCAAGTCAAGCGCCAGCGCGAGGCGTGGTTCGCTGCTGTCCAGGTTCATTGCCGCGACATGCTGGTCGGGCACGCCGTCGCTTGACCAGCCCCAGACTTGGCTGGCGAGCCCGGCGGTCACGTCTTCCGACAATCCCAGCACCTTGCCGACTTCACGGATCGCGCCGCGCGTGCGGAAACGGCTGACCACCGCGGTCAATGCGGCATGGGCGTGGCCGTAGGTGTCGTAGATCCACTGAATCACTTCCTCGCGTCTCTCGTGCTCGAAATCGATGTCGATGTCGGGCGGCTCGTGCCGGTTCTCTGAAACGAACCGCTCGAACAGCAGCTTGTGCTTAACGGGATCGATCGAAGTGATGCCGAGCACGAAGCATATAACGGAATTGGCGGCCGAGCCTCTCCCTTGACACAGGATATGCTGGCTGCGCGCGAACTCGATGATCGAATTGACTGTCAGGAAATAGCGGGCGTAGTTCATCTTGCCGACTAGAGAGAGCTCGTGCTCGAGCAGGTCGGTATAGGCCTTGAGCGGTTTACCCCCATGCCGTTTCAGCAGCGCGTCGCGCGCGAGCTTTTCCAGGGCTTGCTGCGGCGTCCGGTCGCTCATCACCAGCTCGTCGGGATACTGGTAATCGAGTTTGCGCGGGGAGAAGGCGCAACGCTCGACGATAGCTTCCACGGCGCCAAGCGCCGGGAGGTGGCGGCGGAAACGACGCGCTATCTCCTCGGGCGGCTGCAGATGGCGGTCGGCGTGGCGTTCGCGGGCGAAGCCGAGGTCGTCGATCGTGGTCTTCTCGCGGATGGCGGTGACCACGTCCTGAAGCAGGCGCTGGTCGGTATGGTGGTATAGCACGTCGCCGGTCGCCAGCGGCCTCAGGCCGTGCGCGCGGGCATCCTCGGCGATGTAACGGAGGCGCAGAGCGTCGCCGGGGCGGCGGTAGTTCGTCAGGCAGACATGGCCGCGATCGCGTCCGAAAATGTCGGCCATCCATCGCAGTTCGGCCATGTCGGCGCCATCGCGTCCCGGCACCAGCGACGCGACCAAACCCTGTGCCGCCCCGGCGACGTCGTCCCAATGAAGGAAGCATTGCCCTTTCTCGCCGTGCTGCGCGTCGGCTCGGCCCTTGCCCATCGTCAGCAACGCGGTCAGCCTGCTCCACGCCGCGCGGTCCTCGGGCCAGACCAGTAGCGACGCGCCAGAGACGAGGTCAAGTCGGCAGCCAACGACAAGGCGGATGGGCTGGTCGCCATCCGCTTGTTGTTGGCTCGAGACTTTCTCGGCGGCGACCAGCGACCGAACGATGCCCGCGACCGAGTTGCGGTCACACACGCCCAGTGCCGGCATCCCCATCACGGCGGCTTGGCTGAACAGTGCCTCGGGTGAGGACGCGCCCCGCAGGAACGAGAAATGTGTCGTTACCTGAAGCTCGGAGTAGGTCATCCGAACAGGCCGTGCAGATACCAGCTAAGATCGCCCGTTTCGACCCGTACGCCGTCGCCGCGCCGAAACACCCAGAAGCGCGTGCCTCCCTCGTCCTCGACGCAGAAATAGTCGCGCACGGCTTGCTGTTCGGCGGTGCGCTTCCACCACTCCCCCGTGATCCTCTCGGGCCCGTCGGCCTGAACGACGCGGTGCGCGCGACCGCGCCAGGTGAAGCGGCGGGGCGGCTGGTCGGGGAGCTCGGCAATGACATGGTCGAGCGTCTCCGGTCGGCGCAACAGGCGCACCGGCCGCGGCCAGCGCGGATGCCACGGATGGTCGGGCGATCGTGCATCCAGCCGGCGGACGTCGTCGAGGCGGAGTGCGGGGGTGGCGTGGTCGGGCGGATCGAGCGGCGGGCAGGTCGCGACCGAGCGTTCGGGGATATCGCTCTCGACTGGGCGGGTCCGCCACAATCGCCGCGCGCCGATGCGGTTGGCGAGCGTGTCGAGTAGGGGGGCGAGGTCGGGCGCGGCGTCCTCGGCGAGCGCGGGGGCAAGCGACTCGGGCCCGAGCGGGTCGGCGCGACGGACGTGGAGGTGGAGCGCGTCGATGCCGAAGCCCGGCGCGATCTCCTCGATCCGGCGGGTC
Organism: uncultured Sphingomonas sp.; assembly: GCA_964246585.1. Classification (GTDB taxonomy): domain Bacteria; phylum Pseudomonadota; class Alphaproteobacteria; order Sphingomonadales; family Sphingomonadaceae; genus Sphingomonas. Next base: position 9,964 of record CAXTRJ010000078.1, read on the forward strand.
AGGAGACGCAACAGGTGGACGGGGTCGCGCGTCGGGCGGGCGAGGCCGATGCGGAGGCGCTGGGGAACGCCGTCGATGCGGTCGGCGACCAGCTCAATCGCGCGGGCGCCTTGGCCGGCCTCGGCGAGGGCGATCGTCAGGCGGGGGACGAGCTGCCCCAGGCAATGCGCGATCGCCTCGGCGGTCGCGATCGGCTCGGCGAAGCGCTGGGCTGCGACGATGTGCTCGGGGGGCATGACGGGGTCGAGCGGCTCGGGAGCGGCGCCGGTCGCCTGGTCGATACGGGCGGCGACGGCTTTGCCGAAGCGGCGGACGAGAGGGCCGCGAGGCAAGGCGAGGAGCTGGGCGACGGTGTCGACGCCGAGGCGCTTGAGGAGGTCGACCGCACGGGGGGCGAGGCGGAGCGCGGCGACGGGGAGGGGGGCGAGGGCGGCTTGGTGCAGCCCTGGCGGGACGACCCGAACCAGAGGAACCTGACCTATGCGAGCAGGTCCGCGACGGGTACCTTGATACCCGAAACGCGCCAGCGGCCAGGCCGCGCCGGCGGTGTCGGCGACGGCGACGCGGGCGGTGACGCCCAAGCGGGCGAGGAGGCGGACGATGCGGCGGGCCATCGCCTCCTCGCCGCCATGGAGGTGGGCGACGCCGGTCAGGTCGAGGAACAAGCCATCGTCGCCCGAGATCGCGACGATTGGAGTCCAACGGCGGGCGGCGGTGAGCGCCAGCGCGAGGAGGTCGGCGCGGTCGCCGTCGAGATCGGCGGGGCGGATGACGAGCCCGGGAACCTGCGCGCGCGCCTGGGTCAGCATGGTGCCGGGCGCGAGGC
>CAXTRJ010000079.1:0-9260 GCA_964246585.1 uncultured Sphingomonas sp.
GGATACGCATGTTCATGGCGTGGCCAGCCATGATCTGTTAGCGCCGCCCACGCAAGTTCCGGTCAACCTTTCGCCTGGTGTATCGCCCATGCTTACCCGCCCCGCTTTCCTGATCGCCGGCCTGGCGCTCGCCTCCTCCGCCCCGGCGCAGACGGTGATGTCGCAGGGGCACAAGTTCCGCGAAGCGGTCCGCAAGGCCGATGGCCAGGAGGTGCTGAAGTTCCTCGAACAGCCCGGCACCACGCTGGTCAACAGTCGCGACCAGGGGTCGGGCGAAGGCGCGATCCACATCGTCGTCAAGCGCGGCGACGAGTTGTACCTGCGTTACCTGCTCCAGCGCGGCGCCGACGCCAATCTGCGCGACGGTCGTGGCGACACGCCACTGGTGCTGGCGGTCAACAGCGGCCAGCCCGGGCTCATCGCGCTGTTGGTAAAGGCCAAGGCCAACGTCAACCTTGGCAATTCATCGGGCGAGACGCCGTTGATCCGCGCGGTGCAGCGCCGCGACATCGGCCAGGTCCGCGAGTTGATCGCCGCCGGCGCCGACCCCGATCAGAGCGACATCATCGCCGGCAAGTCGGCGCGCGACTATGCGACGGAGGACACGCGCAGTCCCGTCATCGCCAAGCTGCTCGCCGACGCGCCCGCGCGCGCGAAAGCGCCGGTCTCAGGGCCAAGACTCTAAGAACCCGTAGGACGTTAACTCGCCAGCGCTTCAGGATCGATCAGCGACGTCAGCCGACGCGCCGCACGGCGGGCAAAGGCCAGGGTGCAACGCTTGCGGACATGGGCGGGGAGCGGCGCGGTGTGCGCCTCGCGGACGATCGCGGCGTCGTAGCGGTCGGCGACAATCACCCCGGTTCGCTCGGGCAGGAACGCCGGACCGTCGAGCGGCGATGCGTCGAACCCGGCCGGGACCGCCCAGTAATAACGGTCGCAGTGGCCGAGGTAGTCGAGCCACTTGCCGTCGCCGAGCAGGTCGGCGCGCGATACCTTGATCTCGACGATGACGAGCGCGCCCCGCGCGTCGACCGCCATCAGATCGGCGCGGCGGCCGCCGTCGAGCGGCACCTCCGCCATCGCGACGAGATCGTGGCGCGCGAGCATTCGGACGACGCCACGCGATACGTCGGCAGCGCACATCGGTGAGCCCGGCGCGTCGAGGCAGCTTTGCGGGGCGGAAGCCATGCCCGCGATTAGAACATCGTGGGAACGGAGTGCAAGCCTTCGCGGCTCAGCGGTGGGAGACGTCGCCCTACTGAATCAGCGGTAGAAGATATGATTGCCGATCGAGGCAACGCGGCGCAGCCCGGCGGCGGGAGCGCGGCGGGCGTTGAAGTAGAGCGCGTTCGAGGCCGGGCTGTCCCAAAGCTTGTTCACCGCGACGCGGGCGACGGCGAGCGCGGTGCGATAGGCGGCGCGGCCCTGGTCGATCGCGGGGATGCGACCGCCGCGGACGAAGGAGAACTGGCCGCGCTGGGTGACGACCGAGCAGACGTTGCTGGCAAAACGGCCCGATTTGGCGCGGTTGATAATAACCTCGGCGACGCCGAGTTGGCCGTGGAGCGGTTCGCCCTTGGCCTCGTAGTAGATCGCGCCGGCGAGGCAGTGGAGGTCGGCATCGGTGCCTGGCGTCGCGATGCCCGGGGTCGCGGTGACGCCGTCATGGGCGGCGACGGCGGCGGCAAGCGAGGTGAAATTCGTGACTGCGGTGGCGCTGACGGCGGTATCGGCGGGTAGCACGGGAACCGGCGGGACAGACGAGAGTTTAGGAATGGTGACAATCGGCGCTGTCAGCGCGGCGGTTGGCGTATCGGCGATCGTGATGGCGGTCTCCGCGGCATTGCCGGCGGCGCTCAGGTTAAGTCCGACGATCGCGAAGGACATGGCCGCGACCGTCGCGGCACGTTGAAGAATGGTCATTCACTTCAATTCACGGGCGGTGAGCGCGCGCTAAAGCCGCGACCGATGGGCCCGCTTTAGCGTATAAGCTCCCCGACTGCGTCACCGTCCGGATCGCACCCGGCAAACGGCACAACGCTGCGTTTCGACTGAACGGGGCCTTGCCGAACGTAACAGTAGCGAGTCAAACCACGCCGATCGTTTCAGCGGCGAACCGTTCCGACTCCGGGCTGTCCAGTTCGATGATCCACAGATCAGGGTCGCGCTGGCGCCGGCGTCGCCAATAAGACTCGATGTCGCCGTCCGACGGGGTCGACTCAATCAGCGCGGTCGTCCCGTCCGGCCCGAGGCCGCGCTCGAGCACGCGATCGGCCTCCCCCGCCCGTCCGATAATCAGCAGAACGCCACCCGCTTGCGCCTCGCCCTGGGCGCGTACCATGCCCATCCCGCCCGTGTCGTTGACTCGCCGAAGCAGGGCGCCGACGACCACCCCCGTCGGCAATCGCGCGCTCATGCGTGGTACTCGGGCAGGCGGTATCCGGGCAGCCCCGCCAAGGCGATACGTGAGCGCATGAACGTCCCCGTCCCCCGCGCGACTTCCTCGCCGTCGGCGTCGACCAGCTTCGCCTCGGCGATGAACACTCGGCGCTTGCCGCTGACCCAGCGACCTTCGGCGGCGACCGGGCCGGCGGTAAGCGGGCGCGTGAACAACAGGTTGAACCCGGTGGTGAGCAGGAAGCGATCGGTCACCAAGCTGTTAGCCGCGTAAAAGGCGGCGTCGTCGAGCATCTTGAAATAGCTGGTGCCGTGCGCCGCGCCGCCGGCATGGTAGTAGCGCTCGTCGACGGCGAAGCGGATACGGGCGACGCCGGGCTCGGCGATCTCGAGCGACGAGTCGAACAAGCGGTTGATCGGCGCGGCGGCGTATAGTCCCTCCAGCGCGCGGAAATGCGCCTCGGCGCCGGCCGGTGATCGGACGGACACCTCAGGCGGCATCGCGGCTGCCCTCGTCGGCGAACAGCGCGTAGAGTGCGTCGCTCGAGCCGGCGCCGCGCAAGCGGGCGAGGAAGCCGGCGTCGCGCAGCCGCCGCGAGACGCGGGCGAGCGCCTTTAGATGGTCGGCGCCGCTGGCCACCGGCGACATCAGCGCGAACACCAAGTCGACCGGAAGACCGTCCACCGCCTGGAACTCGATGGGCTGGGCGAGCCGAACGAAGAGACCGCCGACACGCGGTAGGCCGTCGATCTTGGCATGGGGGATCGCGACGCCGCCGCCGAAACCGGTCGAGCCCAGGCGCTCGCGTTCGGCGAGCCGATCGGCGGCGACACGCGGGTCGATGCCGAGCGCCGACGACGCCATCGCGCCAAGCCCAGCGAACAGCGCCTTCTTGTTCGCGGCGGCGACGCCGTCGGCGACGCCGTCGTGGCGCAGCAAGTCGCTCAAATCGCTCAACATGGAAATGGAGTCCCGCCTCGGGCGCGAAAGCCCGGCGCTGTAGCCGTGCCCGCGCCCGAGCGGAAGGGGCCTAGCCCGCGCGCGCCTCGCGCTGGGGCTCCACCCAGCCGATGGTGCCGTCGCCGCGGCGATAAACCATGTTGTACGACCCCGTGCCGCTGTTCTTGAACAGGAGCGCGGCGGTGTTGCGCAGATCGAGCATCATCACCGCGTCCGACACGCTGGCGTCAGGTACGTCGACGCGGGTTTCCGCGACGATCAGCGGCGCATCCTCCATCTCCTCCTCGCCGGCCTGCTCCTGGAAGAGCGTATAGCCGGCATTGTCATAACCGTTCGCCTCGGCGATCTCGATCGCGTCGCCGGCGTGGCGATCCTTCAGACGGCGCATGTAGCGGCGCAGCTGCTTCTCGATCTTCTCCGCCGCGCCGTCGAACGCGGGATGCGCCTCCTGCGCGTCGTGATGCCCTTTCAGCACCAGACCCTTCATCACGTTGGCGACGATGTCGCAGCGAAAGCCGTTGTCGTGGGGGCCGCGGCCGAAGGTGACCTGGGCGGAGATGGCGCGGGCGAAATACTTGTCGGCGATACCCTGGAGCCGGTCGGCGACATGGGCCTTTAGGGCCTCGCCGGTGTCGACCTGATGACCCGAAATCCGGATATCCATATTCTTATCTCCATTGGTTCGCGACGGTCCTGTTGGCTCCGTCGTCAGCGTCAACCGGACGCCCCGGCCCCCCACAAAGGATTGGTGATCCGAGTCAGGAACGCCCGGTGAGCCGCGAGTTCTCCCTCGCTGGCGCGAAAAACACGTGGGGGGCGGACCGTCGCCGGCCGCGACACGGCAATCGGCGCGAGGAAACCGACCGCCTCGCGTTCCAGGGTCAGGCCGATTTGACGGCCACCGGTTAGTTCAACGTATACTTGAGCGAGCAGCTGCGCGTCGAGAAGGGCACCGTGGACGACGCGGTGGCCGCGGTCGATGCCGAAGCGGTTGCACAGCGCGTCGAGCGTGTGCTTGGCGCCGGGATGGCGGGTGCGGGCGATCGCCAGCGTGTCGACCATCCGCGTGGGGCAGACATGGACGCGGCCGGAACGCTTCAGCTCGCCGTTGAGAAAGGCGAAGTCGAAGCCGGCATTGTGCGCGACCAGCGGCGCGTCGCCGAGGAACTCGATCAGCGCCTCGACCGCATGGGCGAAGAGCGGCTTGTCGGATAGGAAAGCGTCGGACAGGCCGTGCACCGCGTGCGCCTCGGGCGGCATCGTCCGCTCGGGATGGTAGTAGGCGTGAAAAGTGCGCCCGGTCTCGCAGCGGTTGACCAGCTCGACGCAGCCGATCTCGACCATGCGGTCGCCGCCGGGGAAGCTCAGGCCGGTGGTCTCGGTGTCGAAGACGATCTCGCGCATGGCCCCGTTTATCGCGCTTGCGTGACGGCGAGGCAAGCGACCACGCGGCGGACGGCGGCGCGGGTCTCCTCCAACGAGGTATCGGTGGCGATCACGAAATCGGCGCGGGCGCGCTTGTCGGCGTCGGGCAGCTGGCGGGCGAGAATGGCTTCGAGCTTGCCAGCGGTCATGCCGGGGCGGGCGAGGACGCGGGCGCGCTGGACGGCGGGGTCGGCCGAGACGACGACGACCTTGTCGACGCGGGCGTCGCCGTCGGTTTCGAACAGGAGCGGCACGTCGAAGACGACGAGCGGCGCGTCGACGTGCTGGTCAAGGAAAGCGGCGCGCTCCTCGCCGACGGCGGGGTGGACGATCGCCTCCAGCCGCCGCATCGCCGCGTCGTTGCCGAGCACCGCCTCGGCCAGGGCGGTGCGGTCGACGCCGCCCTCGCCGGTGGTCTCGGGGAAGGCGGCCGCGATGGCGGCGACGAGGCGACCGGCGGGGCCCTGCAGGCGGTGGACGACGGCGTCGGCGTCGAACACGGGGACGTCCTCGTCGGCGAACATCGCGGCGACGGTGGACTTGCCCATGCCGATCGAACCGGTGAGGCCAACCGTCATCATGCCGTCAGCAGCCTTCGCAACTCGTCGTCGCGGTCGCGCGGAGGTTCGGCGTGAAAGAACAGCTCGAAGGCGAGCGCGGCCTGGCCGATCAGCATGTCGAGGCCGTCGACGGTGTCGAGGTCGCGGGCGCGCGCCGCCGCCAGGAGCGGTGTTTCCAGCGGGGCGTAGACGAGGTCGTAGACCAACGCATCCTCGCCGAGGTGCGACAGGTCGAGGTCGAGCGGCGGCTGGCCGGTCATGCCGAGCGGGCTGGCGTTGACCAGTAGCGCGACGGGGGGAACCGGCGCGTCGAGCGTCACGACGTCGCCCTTCAGCCCGAAACGGGCGAGCAGCGCGGCACCCTTCAGCGGCGACCGGTTCATCACCGTGACGGGACCGACGCCGACCCGCGACAGCGCGAACAGCACGGCGCGCGCCGCGCCGCCGGCGCCGATCACGGCGACGGGCGCACCGGCCAGGTCGACCTCGGCGATCGGCGCGTAGAAGCCGGCGGCGTCGGTGTTGGTGGCGATGACGGCGCCGTCCCCATTGCCACTATCACCGCGGAACACGGTGTTGATCGCGCCGATCGAGGCGCGGACGTCGCCAGGGTCGGCGACATGGTCGAGAGCGGCGATCTTGTGCGGGATCGTGACGTTGCACCCGCGCCAGAGGGGATCGGCGCGACGGGAGGCAAAGTAGCTCGCCAGGTCATCCGACTCGACGCGGGTGGCGCGGTAGTCGGCGTCGATGCCGAGCGCGTCGAGCCAGAAACGATGAATGAGCGGCGACTTCGACTGCGCGATCGGGTCGCCGATGACCTCGGCATGGGGGCGATCGGCCCCGCGAATGTTGAGAATATCGAGAGGTGCCATGCGTGTCTCTCAATTCGGCAGGATGTCGCGGACGCGCAGGTAGTTGAGCACGGGCAGCAGCGGCAGGCCGAGCACGGTGAACTGGCTTCCTTCGATCCGGGTGAACAACTGCGCGCCGGGCCCTTCGATCCGGTAGCAGCCGACGCAGCCGGCGATCGCCGGCCATTCCGCGTCGAGATATCGCTCGATGAAACTGGAGGACAGCTGGCGGACGTGCATCCGGGCGGCCTCGACATGGCGCCAGACCGCGCGGCCCCCCTCGGCTATGACGGCGGCGCTCCACAGTTCGTGGCGCGCGCCGCTCATCCGGCGGAGGTGGTCGGCGGCTTCCTCGCGGCTTTCCGGCTTGTCGAGCAGCGCGCCGTCGGCGAGCGCCACGACCGAGTCGCAGCCGAGCACCAGCGCGTCCGAGTGGCGCATCGACAGCTTGATCGCCTTCATCTCGGCCAGCGCGTCGGCCAGGTCGCGCGGGCGCAGGCCGGCGAGCGACGCCTTGACGGCCTCCTCGTCGACCCCGGCCGACGCCGCCTCGAACGGAACGCCGGCGGCGGCGAGCATGGCGCGGCGCGACGCGCTCCGCGAAGCGAGGATCAGGGTCACGCGAGCGACCCGGTGGCGTCGCCGCGCCGCTCGTTGCACAAGGCGATGATCGCCGCCGCGGTCTCCTCGATCGAGCGCCTGGTCACGTCGATGATCGGCCATCCCTGGTCGGCGAACATCCGCCTGGCATAGGCGATCTCGCGCGCGACCATATCCTCGTCGACATAGGCGGTGACGGGGGCCTGGTTCAATGACAACAGGCGGTTGCGACGGACCTGGATCAGCCGGTCGGCGCTGGTGGTCAGGCCGACGACGAGTGGGTGTTTTAGCGAGAACAACGCGGCCGGCGGCGGGCTCTCGACGACGATGGGAATGTTGGCGGTCTTATAGCCGCGATTGGCGAGGTAGATCGAGGTCGGCGTCTTGGACGAGCGCGAGACGCCGGCGAGGACGATGTCGGCCTCCTCCCAATCGGGATGGGCGATGCCGTCGTCATGGGCGATGGTCCATTGGATCGCGTCGACCCGGGCGAAATAGGCGGCGTCGAGGACGTGCTGGCGGCCCGGCCGCGCCTTCGCCTTTTTCCCCAGCAGCCCCGACAACGCGTCGTCGACCGGGTCGAGCGGCGCCACCGCCGGCAGGCCGAGCGCGTGGCAGCGTTGTTCGAGGATGCGCCGCGTCGTCGCGTTGACCAGCGTATAGATCACCAGCCCGGGGCTCTGCGCGACCTCCTGCAAAATGCGTTCGAGATGCGCCTCGGTCCTGACCATCGGCCAGAAATGGCGCACCGTCTCGACATCGTCATATTGGGCGAGCGCCGCCTTGGCGATGTTCTCCAGCGTCTCGCCGGTCGAGTCCGACAGGAGATGGAGGTGGAGCCGGACCGACACGGGCGCTCAGGACCGATCTGTGGACAACATGGGCATCGTCGCTAGCGCAACTGGGCGGCGCGGCCAAGCCGGGCGGCGGCGGTGGACAACCCGCCGGTTGTCCACATCCCGTTGCCGGGGACGCGCATCCATCCCCAGCCTGTGGATAACGGGGGCGCCGGACTCGAATCGTCGGCCGCGGGCGGGGTTGCGGACGTCAAGCTGTTGGCAATCCGGGCATGACCGCATAAGCCCCGCGACCCACGCGCCAACCAATACAACAATTCTTTTTAGACTCTTTCTTTATGGAAGAAGGACGCACCCGTTGAACCCGATCGGACCCAAGAAGCTGCTCGGCGTGCTGAAGGGTCGGCGCGAGTCGGTGCCGCCGGTGTGGCTGATGCGGCAAGCGGGACGCTACCTGCCCGAATATCGCGCGCTCCGGGCGGAGAAGGGCGGGTTCCTCGCGCTGGCGACCGATCCGGAAGCGGCGGCCGAGGTGACGCTCCAGCCGATCCGGCGGTTCGGGTTCGACGGGGCGATCCTGTTCTCCGACATCCTGATGGTGCCCTGGGCGTTGGGGCAGGACCTGACGTTCGGGGTGGGTGAGGGGCCGCGGCTGACCCCGCCGCTGGTCGACGCGGCGCTGGAGAGCCTGGCGGCCGTCCCCGGGCGGCTGGAGGCGGTTTACGGCACCGTCGCGCGCGTCGCCGCGGCCTTGCCCGCCGAGACGACCTTCCTGGGCTTCGCGGGGTCGCCGTGGACGGTGGCGACGTACATGGTGGCGGGGCAGGGGTCGAAGGACCAGGGCGAGACGCGGCGTTTCGCCTATCGCGACCCGGCGGCGTTCGGCGAGATCATCGACGCGATCGCGGGGGCGACGGTTGATTATCTCACGCGGCAGATCGAATGCGGTGTCGAGGCGGTGCAGCTGTTCGACAGCTGGGCGGGAAGCCTCAGCCCGGCGCAGTTCGAGCACTGGGTCGTCGCGCCCAACGCGGCGATCGTGGCGGCGTTGGCTGAGCGTTGCCCGGGGGTGCCGGTGATCGGTTTCCCCAAGGGCGCGGGCGGCAAGCTGCCCGCCTATGCGCGCGAGACGGGTGTGGCGGCGGTGGGCGTCGACGAGACGGTCGATCCGATGTGGGCGGCGGCCTCGTTGCCGGCGGGCATGCCGGTGCAGGGCAACCTCGATCCGCTGGCGCTGATCGCCGGGGGCGAAGCGCTGGACGAAGCGGTCGACCGCATCCTCGCGGCGTTCGCCGACCGGCCGCACGTGTTCAACCTAGGCCATGGCATCGACCAGCATACGCCCATCGCGCATGTCGAGCGGCTGATGGCGCGGGTGCGGGGCGGCGCGCGATGAGCGGCTGGCTGGGCAACGGCTATTTGTGGGTGAAAGCGGCGCACCTGATCTTTGTCATCTTCTGGATGGCGGGGCTGTTCATCCTGCCGCGCTACCTGGTGTACCATCAGGAGGCCTTGGCGGCGGGCAGGGCGGACGAGGCGGCGACCTGGGTGGAGCGCGAGGGTAAGCTGCGCCGCATCATCCTCTCGCCGGCGATGATCGTCGTGTGGCTGCTCGGCATCGCGCTGGCGCTCAACGTCGGCATCGTCGACGGGGCGCCGGGGCTGG
>CAXTRJ010000079.1:9270-10749 GCA_964246585.1 uncultured Sphingomonas sp.
GAAGATCGTCATCGTGCTGGCGCTGTCGGGCTATCACGGCTGGGCGGTCGGCTATGCCAAGAAGCTGGCGCGCGGACGGCCGACGTTGACGGGGAAGCGGTTGCGGCTGATCAACGAGGTGCCCGCGTTCGCGACGATCTCGGTCGTCGTCCTGGCGATCGTCAAGCCGTTCTGACCCGGCGGTCCGCTGCTTGACTAAGGCCGGGGCGCTGCCTAGGTCTTTGCCGGCACATAGCGGCGTCCTGCCCTGTTTCCTGTGTCCTTTCAGCTTCGTTTCGCCGCGCTTCTCGCCGATCGACGCTCTTTTCATACCCGGACCTCCCCCATGCATCTCAAAGACCTGAAAAAGAAAAAGCCCGCCGAGCTGGTGAGCATGGCCGAGGAGCTCGGCGTCGAGAGCGCCTCGACATTGCGCAAGCAGGACCTGCTGTTCGCCATCCTGAAGGTTCAGGCGGAGAATGGCGACCTGATCATGGGGCTCGGCACGATCGAGGTGCTCCAGGACGGCTTCGGCTTCCTGCGTAGCCCGGAGAGCAACTATCTCGCCGGCCCGGACGACATCTATATCTCGCCCAACCAGGTCAGGAAGCACGGCCTGCGCACCGGCGATACCGTCGAGGGCGAGATCCGCGGGCCCAAGGACGGCGAACGCTATTTCGCGCTGACCCGGCTGACCGCGGTCAATTTCGACGATCCCGACGTGGTCCGCCACCGGGTCAATTTCGACAACCTCACGCCGCTCTATCCCGAGAGCAAGCTGACGCTCGACCCGCACGACCCGACGGTCAAGGACAAGTCGGCGCGGGTGATCGATATCGTCAGCCCGCAGGGCAAGGGCCAGCGCTCGCTCATCGTCGCGCCGCCGCGGGTCGGCAAGACGGTGCTGCTGCAGAACATGGCCAAGGCGATCACCGACAACCACCCCGAGGTGTTCCTGATCGTCCTGCTCATCGACGAGAGGCCCGAGGAGGTCACCGACATGCAGCGATCGGTGAAGGGCGAGGTGGTGTCGTCGACCTTTGACGAGCCGGCGCAGCGGCACGTCCAGGTCGCCGAGATGGTGATCGAAAAGGCCAAGCGGCTGGTCGAGCACAAGAAGGACGTGGTGATCCTGCTCGATTCGATCACCCGGCTGGGGCGCGCCTACAACACCGTCGTGCCGTCGTCGGGCAAGGTGCTGACCGGCGGCGTCGACGCCAACGCGCTGCAACGGCCCAAGCGCTTCTTCGGCGCGGCACGCAACATCGAGGAGGGCGGGTCGCTGTCGATCATCGCCACCGCGCTGATCGATACCGGCAGCCGGATGGACGAGGTGATCTTCGAGGAGTTCAAGGGCACCGGCAATTCGGAGATCGTGCTCGACCGCAAGGTGGCGGACAAGCGCATCTTCCCGGCGCTCGATGTCGGCAAGTCGGGGACGCGCAAGGAGGAGCTGCTGGTCGACAAGGCCAAGCTGTCCAAGATGTGGGTCCTGCGCCG
>CAXTRJ010000080.1:0-10699 GCA_964246585.1 uncultured Sphingomonas sp.
GGCAGCGCCCGCGCCAGCGCCGAGCGCAGCGTCGCGCGCGGGCTCGCCCGCTTCGCCTGGACCAGCCAGTCGTCGGGCTGGTCGGGCAGGAAGTCGATCGTCACCGGCTCGCGCCCCCGCCAATAGGACGACACCTGCAGGATCGCCGGGCCCGACAGCCCGCGGTGGGTGAACAGCGCCGCCTCGCGGAACGACGCCCCGCCGCAACTCGCCGCGACCGGCGCGGCGACGCCCGACAGCGATCGGAACAGCGCCTCGTCGCCGCCCAGCGTCAACGGCACCAGCGCCGGGCGCGGCTCGACCACCTTCAGCCCGAACCGCCGGGCGAGGTCATAGGCGAAGCCCGTCGCGCCGAGCTTGGGGATCGCCGGCCCGCCCGTCGCGATCACCAGTCGCGACGCCGATACCGCACGTCGGCCGACGCTCAGCCGGAACCGCCCATCGGCATGGTCGACCTCGCCCACCGGCGCGCCCAGCGCCCACTCGACCCCGCCGGCGTCGCACTCGTCGACCAGCATCGCGACGACCTGACGCGCCGATCCGTCGCAGAACAGCTGCCCCAACGTCTTCTCGTGCCAGGCGATGCGGTGCCGCTCGACCAGCGCCAGGAAATCGTGCGGCGTATAGCGCGACAGCGCCGACCGGGCGAAATGCGGGTTCGCCGAGAGGTACCGGTCGGGCGCGGTGCCCAGGTTGGTGAAGTTGCACCGCCCACCGCCCGAAATGACGATTTTCCTGCCCGGTTCGTCGGCATGGTCGACCAACAGGACGCGCGCGCCCCGCTGCCCGGCGACGGCGGCGCACATCATCCCCGCCGCGCCGGCGCCGAGCACGATCGCGTCATAGCGGTCGGCGTCGTTCATGCCGGGCGCAACTCGTCCAGCCGCACCGGCCGGAACGCGCGGGCATCGACCCCTATGTCGAACTGGCGCGGCATCGGCTTCAACCGACCGTGGCTATGGCCGTGAAGGTTGATCGCGCCCTTGGCCTGGTCGTTCCAGGTGCGGAACGGGTAGTGGCACAGCACTAGCCGCGTGCCCGCGACCTCGATCTCGGCATAATCGCCGACGCTGGCCCACCCGGCCGCTCGCGCCGTCGCGGCCGGGTCGTTGTTGCCGCGCAGCAGGTGCTTGGCCCCGTGCAGCCGGGCGAGCAGGGCGGGGACGTCGCCTGCCGTCCGCGCGACATCGCCCAGGTGCCACACCGTGTCGCCCGGCTCGACAGCCGCGTTCCACCCGGCGACCAGCGCCTCGTCCATCTCGGCGGTCGAGGCGAACGGGCGACGGCCGATGTTCAGCGTCCGGTGGTCGCCGAAATGCGTGTCGGCGGTGAACCAGGTTTGGGGCGTCGTCTCCACGCCGCGCGCCTGAACACGCCGGCGACGCGACCGCAACCCGGGTCGTGCGTTGACAAGCCATGCCACCGCCCAGGAACACCGAGCGCAAGACCACCCGGCTGGAGGCGTTTAGCGACGCCGTCCTGGCGATCGCCATCACCTTGCCGGCGTTCGGCTTGGAAGCGCCCGAGTTCCGCCCCGGCACCGACCGGGCGGCCGAATATGCCCGGCTCGGGCCGCAATACGCCGCATACGCGCTCAGCTTCCTGGTCATCGGGCTTTACTGGGCGGCATCGCATTTCAGCGGCAAGATCGTCCGCGCGACCGATCACGGCTTCAATCTGCTGACGCTCCTGTTCCTCGCCTGCGTCTCGATAACCTCGTTCCCGGCCGCGCCGTTCGTCCAGTACGCCGGCGATCCCGCCAATGCCGGCACGGCGGCGACGGTGTACGCGGCGGTGCTGGCGGCGCCGGCGTTGGTCTGGCCGCTGCGTTGGCGTTATTCGGTGTGGCGCGGCTTCCCCGATCCGCGGCTGGAGCCGGCCTATCTCATCCAGGTCCGGCGACGTTACGACATCGGCGCGGCTTTATACCTGGTCGGCGTGGCGCTGACCGCCTGGGTCGATTGGCGACTCGGCATGGCGCTCGTCGCGCTGGTGACGCTCAGCTACGCCTGGCCGCCGATGACGCCTCGCTACCGGCCGGGGCAGGAACCCAGGGACGAGCTGGAGGAGGCCGACGAACAGCCCGCGCCGGCCTAAACCGCCTCATGCGGCCAGGTCGAGCCGGTTCCGCCCGGCGCGCTTGGCCCGGTACAGCGCGGCGTCGGCGGCGCGCAACACTTCCTCGGGCGGGATCGATCCGTCGAGCACCGCGATGCCGGCGCTGACCGTCATCGGCACCACCGCCGCTTCCACCGCCATCGGCGCGCCGGCGATCGCGGCGCGCAGACGTTCGCACACCGTGCGGGCCTGCTCGGCGCTGGCGCCGGCTAGGATGATGCCGAACTCCTCGCCGCCCAGCCTGGCGACCAGGTCGTGCTCGCGCACCGAGCGCCGCGCCGCGTCGGCGAATGCTTCCAGCACCCGGTCGCCGACATCGTGGCCCCAGCGGTCGTTGACGCCCTTGAAATGATCGAGATCGAAGATCGCGACGCAGCTCGGCAGCCCCTTGTCGCGCGCCAGCTGCATCCGCCGGGCGAGCTCTAGGTGGAACGCGCGGCGGTTGGCCAGGCCGGTCAGCGGATCGGTCGCGGCGACGCGCGACAGCTCGGCCTCGACCGATTTCCGGTGCGCCACGTCGCGCACGACGCTGACCACGCCGGTGGCGGCGCCATGCTCGTCGAGCACCGCGCGGCTGTGGCTTTCGAACCAGCGCTCCTCGCCCGTGGCGGTGACGCCGCGATACTCGACGATCGTCGTCTCGCCCCCGGCAGCCAGCGCGCGGCGGTGCGCCGCGATCGCGGTGGCCCGGTCGTCCTCGATGATCAAGGCGCGGGCGAACCCGCCGACCAGCGACGCGGGGTCGTGGCCGCTGACCGCCGTGATCGACGGCGAGATGAAGCGGATGCGTCCCTCGACATCGACGTTGAGGACGATGTCGCTCGAATGGTCGGTGATCAGCCGATATCGCGCCTCGCTGTCGCGCAGCTGCTCGAACAACCGGCGGCGGCGCGACAGGTCGGCGGCGACCGGCAACGCGGTCAGCACGGTGATGGCGAGGTAGAATTGGAAGAATTGCGCCCGCTCGCCGACCGACGCGTCGATCAGGTTGATCGGTCCCAGGCCACGTAGCGTGTACCAACCGCCGATCAGCGTCACCAGCACGACCGATATCGATGCGCCCAGTTGACCCAGCCGGAACGTCGCCAGGATCACCGGCAGAATCGGCAGGAACAGCAGCGGCAGCATGCTTTGCGCGAAGACGATCACCGCCGTCACCGCGACCAGCGTCAGCAGCCCCGCCATCTCCGCGCGCTCGGCCCGTGTCGCGCTCCCGACGCAGCGGGCGATCTCGCCGCCCAGCGCCATGCGCGCGACCGGCGTGAACGCGACGGTGCCGAGCGCGTGGCCGGTGACCCAGTTGATCCAGTTCGACCAATACGCCGTGTCCGAGCAGGCGGTGGCGACCCCGGCCCCGGCGAAACCGCTGATCGCCGCCGCCGCGCACGCGGCCAGGACCAGCGCCGCCAGCCGCTCGACCGAATCGAACTTCGTCGTCTCGGGCCCGACCCGGCGCAACAGGGCCGCGGCCAGCGCCGCCTCGCCGATGTTGACCAGCCCGATCGGCACGGCGGCGACCGGGCCCAGGCCGACCATCACTGTCACGAACACGCTGGCGATGAATGTGGCGACGCATGGCGCTAACCAATGGCGCCGCGGCAGCAGCGTCAATTGCGCGACGAGCAGCGCGCTGGCGACCCACAGGTACGCCACCCCGCCGCCGAACCGGGTATTTGCCACCGTCACCGCCGCGACGCCGGCATAGGCGAGGCCGCAGGCGACCGCCCGGAACAGGCGTTGAGTGGCGGGGGTGACGTTCATCGCGTCAATTCTTGCGCGGGCGTTGGTTAAGCCCGCGTTTCCATTGTTCGCGCCCGTTCGGGGTTCAGCCCCGCAACCGCTCGTGGTGGCGGATCACCTCGTCGATGATGAACCGCAGGAACTTCTCCGAAAATTCGGGGTCGAGTTCGGCGTCGTCCGCCAGCGCGCGCAGCCGCGCGATCTGCTTGTCCTCGCGCCCCGGGTCGGCCGGGGGCAGTCCGGCCGTGGCCTTGTGACGCCCCACCGCCTGCGTCACCTTGAACCGCTCGGCGAGCAGGAAAACCAGCGCCGCGTCGATATTGTCGATGCTCCGGCGATAGCCGCGCAGCACGTCGTCGGACATCGGCGTCCTCCCTGGTCCGCGCCCGTCCTGACGCGGGCGGGGGGCGAGGGCAACCCCAAGCTCTTGCCTTACCTCGCCCGCGCCGCCACATCGCGCGGACAGATGACCGCTACCCTTCACCGCATCGGCGCCCGGCCGCAATCGCAGCCGTCGCTCGACCCGATGCTCCGGCTGGTCGCCGGCGACCTCAACCTGGTCAACGCCGTCATCCTCGACCGGATGCAGTCGGACATCCCGCTGATCCCCGCGCTGGCCGGGCACCTGATCGCCGGCGGGGGTAAGCGGATGCGGCCGATGCTGACGCTCGCCAGCGCCCGGTTGCTGAACTACACCGGCGCGCGCCACCACCGTCTCGCCGCCGCGGTCGAGTTCATCCACACCGCGACCCTGCTCCACGACGACGTCGTCGACGGCTCGGACCTCCGGCGCGGGAAGCGAACCGCCAACATCATCTGGGGCAATCCCGCGTCGGTGCTGGTCGGCGATTTCCTGTTCAGCCGCTCGTTCGAGCTGATGGTCGAGGACGGCAGCCTCAAGGTCTTGAAAATCCTGTCGAACGCGTCGGCCGTGATCGCCGAAGGCGAGGTCAATCAGCTCACCGCCGCGCGCCAGGTCGACGTCGCCGAGGAGCGCTATCTCGACATCATCGGCGCCAAGACCGCCGCCCTGTTCGCCGCCGCCTGCCGCATCGCCGCCGTCGTGGCCGAACGGCCGGAGGGCGAGGAGGCCGCGCTCGACGCCTATGGCCGCAACCTCGGCATCGCCTTTCAGCTGGTCGACGACGCGATCGACTATGTCTCGGACGCCGGCACGATGGGCAAGGACGCCGGCGACGATTTTCGCGAGGGCAAGATGACGCTGCCCGTGATCCTCGCTTATGCGCGCGGCGACGAGGCCGACCGCGCCTTCTGGCGCGACGCCGTCGCCGGGCGCCGGGCGGGGGACGACGACTTCGCCCAGGCCGTGCGCCTGGTTCAGGGAAGCCGCGCGGTCGACGACACCCTCGCCCGCGCCCGCCACTACGGCCAACGCGCGATCGACGCGTTGGGCGGCTTCGCCGGCGGCCAGGCGAAGGACGCGATGGTCGAAGCGGTGGAGTTCGCGGTAGCGCGCGCCTATTAGCGCGCCTGCGCGCGGCTAATTGGCTCGCGCGGCCGGCGGGTCGGCGAGTGGCCGAACCCGTCCGACGGCGGCTTCGCCGACGTCGCTTGCGCGCTCAGGAAACTTCGGCTTTGGACAATGCCCGATGCTGATCCTGATCGTTCTACAGGCCACCCCGCTCCCCCCGACGACCGCATACGACCTGCGACAGGCCAGTGCCGGAGCCGACCGCCTCAGCGCGACGCAGCGGTGCGATCGGTCGACGGGCGACGAGATCATCGTCTGCGGCACCGCGCGGGATCACCGCCTGCCCCTCGCTATCGAGCGCGACCCGTTCGAGGCCACCGGGCCGGTTGGGGGAGAAGCGCCGCGCGCGTCGGCGGAGCCTATGATGGCGGGCGGTTGTGGCATTTTCGCCGGCCAGCGGCGATGCGGCAACGCCGAGCGCGCCGCCCATGGCTATGGCGGCGGCCGCGACCCGGTCACGGTGCTGACCCGGCTCGGCACGCTGCTGGTCGATCCCGATGCCGAGGTCGCGCCACCATCGCGGCTGCCCACGCCGGCCAAGAGGTGAGTTGGCGGGTTCCGCCAACTATCCAGCGTCAGCCGCTAGTTGTTGGCGGGCTATAACCGCTGCGGAGTCAAATCCGCCCTCCGCCACGAGGGCGGAGGTGTGTGGCACGACTAATGCACTGCCCCCGGCACGAGCCGCGATGGCGGTTCGCCCAAGCAGGAGAACCGATCATGATCACGACCCGTCCCGCCCCGACCCTGTTCGCCCCCACTCTGTTCGGCGCCGCCCTGTTCGCGACGCTCGCGGCCGCCGCGCCGGCGTCGGCCGATCCCGTCAAGGAGGTCGCCAAGCCCGCTGTCGCGTCGTCCCCCATCGCCGGCGACACCCGCCGATATTGCGTCGGCCGCACTCCTACCGGCGAGACCACCGTCACCGGCTCGATGCTGTCGCGCAAGACCTGCCGCACCCGCGAGGCCTGGGCCGCGCGCGGCGTGACGATCAAGGTCGATTGACGCCTTGTACCCCGGCGAAGGCCGGGGCCCAGTCACGAAGCGCTCGCGAGCATCGCGCACCCGTACCGCGACCGCCGTGACTGGGCCCTGGCCTCCGCCGGGCTACTCCCCCGAGCGGCGGCCGGCCCTTTCAGCCGACCAACCCGCCCCCATCCGCCCCGCCGCGCTCGACCTGCAACGTCGCATGCCCGATGCCGAACCGCTCGCGCAGCATCGCCCGCGCCTCGGCCAGGAAGGCATCGCCGGGATGCCCCGCCGGCGTCACCTAGCGCCGCCAACCCCACGAGGTCCGAGGGGAGCGCCGCATGAACAAGGCATCAAGCAACTCGGTCGCGCGATCCAATTGCCGAGACTACAGCTGACAGCTTTCTTGCTCGTCAACACCGCGCGTCGGGGCAGGGCCGGATTTTCAGCAGCCTAAAACGATCCTGATACTACGCGCATATCTGAAATCGCTGGTCAGCGCTCTCAAGGCACGATTATCCGGCGAACGATGTGATCTATGTCAGATCGGTCGAGCGGCGCGCTGTCCACCGAATCGTGGATGCCGATCCCTTCGATCATGGCGTCGACCGCGCGCGCGGTAAGCGGGTCGAAATGTCGGCCGAGCGCTTCCCTGCTTCGCTGCATCCAGTCCCGCATGATGACGGCCACCGCCGGGTGCCGCGCGGCATAGGCATAAAGCTCATAGCTCAACAGCAGGGTGCGCGGCGCCGACCAAAGCTTGTCGGCGATGATGTCGACGATGGCGGTGACGGCGGCTTCCCGGTCTGGAGCCTCGTCGAGCCGAGCGAGCATCGCTCGCGAGCCTGCATGGGCGACCTGTTCGAAGGCGGCGTGCAGCAGATCGTCCAGCCCGGTGAAGTGATAGGTCATCGAGCCCAGCGGCACTTCCGCGGCTTCGGCGACCTTGCGGTGGGTCGTGCCCGTCACGCCATGCGCGACGATCACGTCGATCGCCGCGTCGACGATGCGCCGCCGACGATCGGGATCGAATCGGCGGGTGCGGCGGGCGTCGCTCACGGTTTGCTACCTCGGCGGCTTGCATCGGATGTACAGATGTACATACAGCGGGTTGGACCTGTTGGGGAGTTTTCGCATGAAGGTTTCGATGAAGCGGACCGTATCGGCGATATGACCCGCCGGACGATGGTGGGCGGTGCGCTCGCCGGGACGGTGCTCGCCGGATATGCCGACGCGCGATCGGCGAGCCCCTGGACAGCGGGCACATGGCTCAACAAGCCGCGTCGGTTCGATGCCGTCGGCGACATCCTCGACGTCACGACCGACAAAGCCACCGATTTCTGGCGCGAGACCTTTTACGGCTTCACGCGCGATAGCGGCCATTTCCTAGGCCTGGAAACGGGTAGCCGCTTCACCGCGCAACTCCGCATCCGGGGGCAGTATGAACAGCTCTACGATCAGGCGGGGATCATGATCCGCGTCGATGCGCGGCGTTGGGTGAAGGCCGGTATCGAGCTGTCCGACGGCCGCGCCATGCTCAGCAGCGTTCTGACCGATGGCCAATCGGACTGGTCGACCGGGTCCTATGAGGCGAACCCGCGCGACTTCTGGATGCGCGCCACCGTGGACAAAGGGGTGTTGAGGCTGCAAGTGTCCGCGGACGGCAAGACGTGGCCGCTGGTGCGGCTCGCGCCGTTCCCAGTTGCTGAGAGCTACCTCGTCGGGCCGATAACCTGCACGCCGGAGCGCGAGGGGCTGAAGGTTCGGTTCTCCGATTGGAAGCTCACGCCTCCGCTAGGGAAAGACCTGCACGACCTCAGCTGATGACCGAAAAGGAAAAGATGCTCGCCGGCGAGTTGTACCTCGCGGACGACTCCGAACTCGCGGCCGACTATTCGCGAGCGCAGACGATCCTCGCCCGGTTCAATGCGAGGCGCGGCGACGAAGTCGCGACGTTGACCACCCTTTTGTCCGAGCTGGTGGGGCATTTGGGAGAGGCGGCGATCGTGAAGCCATCGCTGCGCTGCGATTATGGTTACGACATCGCGATCGGCGCGCGCTCCTTCATCAACTATGACTGCGTACTGCTGGACTGCAATGTGATCACCATCGGCAAGGAAGTCCAGATCGCGCCCGGCATCCACATCTACACCGCCACGCATCCCCTCGACGCGCTGACGCGTCGTGCCGGGCTGGAGTCGGCCAAGCCGGTCGTGATCGGTGATGGCGTGTGGCTGGGCGGCCGCTCGATCGTGTGCCCGGGTGTCACCATCGGGGAGAACACGGTGGTGGGCGCCGGAAGCGTGGTGACGAAAGACCTGCCCGCCAACGTGTTGGCCATGGGCTCGCCATGCCGGGTGGTTCGTGGTGTCGAAACCGAACGGTCGTGACACCTGCCAACGGTCGCCCGCCACGTCCGTTCATGCGGCCGCGCCCAACCGGACGATGTCGCGAAGCCGTCAGGAGCGGACACGTGCTTGCCCTCGACCTCGCCGCGCTCGCCCCCCTCACGCCGCCGTGATCGCCCCGCCCACCGCCAGCACCTCGCCCCGGGTCACGATCACCCGGTCGCCCAGCCCGACCGCCGCGAACAACTTGCGCGCGAACTTGGTCGGCACCCCGACGCAGCCATGCGTCATCAGCCCGTCCTCGACCTCGCTGCCGTGGATCGAGATGCCGTCGTTGGTCAGCCGCAGCATGTACGGCATCGGCGCGTCGTAGATGTTGGACACGTGATCCGCGTCCTTCTCCGTCACCTGGAACACGCCAAGCGGCGTCGGCTTCTCGTCGGCGCCATAAAGGATCACCGCGACGCCGATCTCGTGTCCGCCCCGGAACACCGACAGCGTCTGCGCTTGGAGGTCGACGGTGACGACGATCGGCCCGGCCGGCGCGCCCGCCTCGTCCCAGACGAAGTCGCCGTGGCGAAGCGGCCCGGGGATGTCGAGCACGCGCTTGACGACATAGGCGTCGGGGGAGGGGACCGGGGCGGGGAGCGCAACCGCCATTGGCTTGACCGCCAGCGGCTTCGCCGGCGGCACCGCCCGCACCGCGGCGACGGCCGGCGCTGGGGCATCGGCGGTCCACGCGACCATCGCCAGCGTCCCCGCGAACAACAGCGCCGCGCCGGCGCGTACGGTGATCGTCCCGACTCGGCTCGCCATGATCGCCAACTCCTTGCCAGCCCGCCCCATCGCGCAACGCGACGTCGCCCGCCAGCGCCTGATTTGCGCCGTGCCACCCCGGGACGTTAAGCCTGATTGTACAGGGTTCGGTTATCCCGGGGCCGCTGTCCTGGAGCTGTCCTACAAGGGCCGGCTCCGCTAGCATGATCGACCAATCCCACATCGGCACCGGATCGGCGACATCGCGACGCGTTCCGGGGCTGACGTTCTCCTATTTGATCCGACAGCCTCGCCGAAAACACGACAGGCGGCTCAACATCCTCAACTTCGCTCGCCACTCGTGGCAAGGGTACGCCGATGAGTTCGCTCCCGATCGACGCGGTCATGCCGCGACTGCTCGCCACGCTCGCCGCCGGCGCCAACGCCGTGCTCGTCGCCCCTCCCGGCGCCGGCAAGACCACCGCCGTCGCGCCCGCGCTGCTCGGCGAGCACTGGTGCGCCGGTGAGGTGCTGCTGCTCAGCCCCCGCCGTCTCGCCGCCCGCGCCGCCGCCGAGCGCATGGCCGCCCAGGCCGGCGAGCCAATTGGCCGCACATTCGGCTACGCCACCCGCCTCGACAGCAAGCGCTCCGCCGCGACCCGCGTCACCGTCGTCACCGAGGGCATCTTCGTCGCCCGTATCCAGTCCGATCCCGAACTCGCCGGCGTCTCCGCCGTGCTGTTCGACGAGGTCCACGAACGCGGCCTCGACGGCGATTTCGGCCTGGCGCTGGCGCTCGACGCCCGAGGCGCGTTCCGCCCCGACTTGCGCCTCGTCGCGATGTCGGCGACGCTCGACGGCGCGCGCTTCGCCGCCTTGATGGCCGCCCCAGTGATCGAGAGCGAGGGGCGCCAGCACCCGCTCGACCTCCGCCATCTCGGCCGCGATCCCCACGCCCGGATCGAGGACGCGGTTGCCGCCGCCATCCGCCGCGCGCTGGCGGAAGGGGAGGGCGACGTCCTCGCCTTCCTTCCCGGCGTCGCCGAGATCGAGCGCACCGCCGAGCGGCTGGCGGGCGTCCCCGCGATCGTCCACCTGCTCCACGGCACGCTCGACCCCGCCGCCCAGCGCGCCGCCATCGCCCGCGACCCTGAAGGCCAGCGCAAGGTGATCCTCGCCACCTCGATCGCCGAGACCAGCCTGACGCTCGACGGCGTCCGCCAGGTCGTCGACTCCGGCCTCGCCCGACGCCCGCGCTACGACCGCACCGCCGGCATGACCC
>CAXTRJ010000081.1:0-10564 GCA_964246585.1 uncultured Sphingomonas sp.
GCGCCGGATCGCGGGCGATCGTGACGGCGCGGCGCAGGCGGTAGAGCGACAGGCGGCGGGCGAGCGCGTCGGCCTGGTCGGCCTCGGCATCGACCAGCACGTCGTCGCCGTCGGCCCACAGGATGAAGTCGAACAACGCCTTGCCCTGCGGAGTGAGCAGTCCCGCCCAGACGGGTTGCGGACCGGTCACGTCATTGGTGACCAGACCCTGCAGGAAGCCGCGCACATCCTCACCCGAGAGCCGGAGCACGGCGCGATTGGAAAGACAGGTGCCCATCACCCCCAGATGGGGTGCCGGCGCGCGCTTCCCAAGCGGGGCGGCGGCCGGGTAGAGGCGAGCCATGACCGAGCGCCTGACGATCCGCCGCCCCGACGACTGGCATGTCCACCTGCGCGATGGCGCGATGCTGGCGGCGGTGGCCCCCCATACCGCGCGGACCTTCGCGCGGGCGATCGTCATGCCCAACCTGGCGCCCCCGGTGACGAGCGTCGCGGCGGCCGGGGCGTACCGCGCGCGCATCGTCGCGGCCGTGCCCGTCGGGGCCGGTTTCACCCCGCTGATGACCTGCTACCTGACCGACGACGCCGACGCGGGCGAGATCGCGCGCGGGCACGCCGGCGGCGTGTTCACCGCCGCCAAGCTGTACCCGGCGGGGGCGACGACCAACTCGGCGTCGGGGGTGACCGACATCCGCCGGCTCGCGCCCGTGCTGGAGACGATGCAGCGGATCGGCATGCCGCTGCTGGTCCACGGCGAGGTGACCGACCCGGCGGTCGACATCTTCGACCGGGAGGCGGTGTTCATCGACCGGGTGCTGGCGCCGCTCCGCCGCGATTTCCCCGCGCTCAAGATCGTGATGGAGCATATCACGACGGCCGAGGCGGCGGCGTTCGTGACGGAGGGCGGGGCGGGGATCGCCGCGACGATCACGCCGCAGCATCTCCACCTCAACCGCAACGCGTTGTTCGCCGGGGGGCTCCGGCCGCACGCCTATTGCCTGCCGGTGTTGAAGCGCGAGCGGCACCGCCTGGCGATCCGGGCGGCGGCGACCTCGGGGTCGGCGAAGTTCTTCCTCGGCACCGACAGCGCGCCGCACGAGGTATCCGCCAAGCAATCGGCGTGCGGCTGCGCCGGGATCTTCAACGCGCCCTTCGCGCTAGAGAGTTACGCGGCGGTGTTCGAGGAGGAGGGCGCGCTGGACCGGCTGGAGGCGTTCGCGAGCGTCGACGGGGCGCGGTTCTACGGCTTGCCGCTCAACGAGGGGACGGTGACGCTGGTGCGGGACGGGGTCACGGTGCCGAACGTGGTCGCGGGCGTGGTGCCGTTTCAGGCGGGGGAACGGCTGAGCTGGCGGGCGGAGGTGAAGGACCAAGACCGCGTCGCAGTGGATGGCAAGGCGCGAATCCCGGTCACCCCTGGCCCACATTCGTAATCAAGTCCAGGAGTTCACGAAATCCATCGACAACATCATCGGAGGCAAGGAACAAGCCCACCGCGATTGGATCGTCAACGTCGAGCCCGGGAAACGGGCCTTGTGCGTCCAGCTTGCGCCAGTAGGACCAGCCATGGCGTTGATATTGCGATCGTCCGAACTGGGCTTGTAGCATTTGCGATGCCGCGTTGTGGCGAACCTGGCGATCGTCGCCGACCCGCGACGCATCACGTAGTCCGAAGCTGAGCATCCGGTAATTGCCCTGATCAAACCAGAGGAACAGTCGGGTCCGGCCAAGGCCGACATCGAACGATAAATGCCCGGCGGGCTTGCCCGAGGCAAATCCGTCATCGCGGGGATCGTAGGCGGCGAGCGTTGCAAGGAGGCGCGTCGTCGCTTGGTTCACCACCTCGCGCTTGATTGCTTCACCGGCGGCGACGATGGCTAGCGCCGCTTCAAGCCGGTCCAGGCTAGACAGTGCGTGCTCGACAATGGTCGTGCTGTTCATGTCTTGCCCTCCATACCCGTATCGCCGACGTATATGCTGACCAAACTGGCTAAGTAGATCGTGCATGCGTAACGAGTGGCTCGCCGTTCGGCAGTCGTCCGCCCAGCGTGCCAAGGCATCGAAGCCGTAGGCGGCGCAATCGCAGCCGGGTGCGTTCTTCTCATCCTCACCAAGATGTTTGGCGAGGTGGCCGGTTGCGTCTCCTTGCCACCCGATCAACGCAATAACCTGACCGCGACCTGGCGCGCGCTGACGCACGTCGGTCAGATAGCGCTTTATCTGTCGATCCTGGAACGCCGCAAACGGTTTACTCTCGATCGCAACCATGCCGCAAGTGGGATGTTCAATCAGAACGTCGATGAACCCGTCCTGCTTCAGAGTGGCGACTTCTGTTCGTACGGATACTTTGGCCAAGGCATCAAGGGGCCATTGATCGCCAGAAAGCGCGAACTGCCGCAAGAACAGGTTCAGGTACGAGGTGCCCTGCCCGTGACGCTCACCCGGTGTCAGTAGCCAAGCGATGAAGCGCGACAAGTGTGTTTCGGCATAGCCAAGTGCGTCGAACAGGTTGGCGTCGGGCGAGAACTCTTTTGCGAGAGTGACCGCCAGTCTAGCAGTGACGCGTCGCGACGCCGCGATGGTGTCGAGCATGGTGACGATCGACATTGCGCCGCGCCTAGAAGGGCAGCAACCTCGACTTGTGGCTGAACCGCATATAGCCGACATTGACCCCCGCGCGCCAGCCGACGCCGAGGCGGATCGGGATCAGGACGATGTCGCCGCGGCGCAGATAGGTCGCGGCGAACCCGCCGACGAGGTAGAGACGGCCTTCCGCGCCGGGGAAGCGGTTGAACAGCTCCTCGGTATCGTGAAGGTTGTAGGCGAGCACGAACACCTTGTCGGCGTCGCCGCCGATGTCGAAGCCGAGCGACGGGCCGGTCCAGTAGACCGGCTGCTGGCCCTCGACCTTGTGCGTCATCACCCCCGAGCCGTAGCGCAGCCCGATGACGAGCGCGGCCGAGGCCTCGCGCCCGGCGATGTAGGCGCTGGGCTGGCCCTGTTCCTTCAGGATTCGCTCGAGCAGGGTGGCGAGCCCCTGCGCGCCCTTGCCGAAGCTGCCCTCGGCGGCGGCGAGGAGATCGTCGCGCTCATAGGTCGCCGCCTGGGTCGTCGCATCGGCCTGCGACCGGGCGAGGGGGGCGGTCGTCGTCGCGGGCGACGTCACGGGCGGAGCAGGAGCGGGCGGTTCGTCGGGCGCCGGGTCGCTCGGCAGCGGTTCGTCGGGATAGGCGGGCTCGGGCTCCGCCGGGGGCGCGTATTGCGGCTGGGCGAGATCACTGTCGACTGCCTGGTTGGGATCGATCGTCCGCACCTGCGCCGTCGTCGGCGCGCCGACGACCAACGCCGCCGCCAGCGCCAGCCGCGCCCATCCCGACCATCCGACCATCGCCCGTTCCCCCGATCACACCCTGACCGCGACGATAGACCAGCCGGCCGCTTGCTGCACCATGAACATGGCGGCGTCCGCGACGATCCGCGCCAGCGACGCGCCCGGTCGCGACACCGCGCGCTCGCCACGCGCCATTGATCGCCGCGCCCACCGCCGCTATAGCCGACATGCGCCGCAGCCGGAGACGTGGGTGAGTGGCTGAAACCAGCGGTTTGCTAAACCGCCGTACCGGGTTTACTGGTACCGAGGGTTCGAATCCCTCCGTCTCCGCCAAAAGTCGTTGAATTTACCCGTTAATTTTGCGTCTTGGCGCTTCAAGCCGGGTTCGCAGCCGGGTTTGCGCTCGCAGCCGACTGCCATCATAGCGTTGGGCCGTGCTCCTTTTGCGCTCAACTAAGCTTCATTGGCAGGTGAGGTTGGACCTGCGAGGCTGTGTGCATGCGCTTCGTAGGTCGAAGGTTCTCTATGGCACGGCTCTGCGAGCTCTGCCCATTCTCTATTGCGTTGGAAACCGTCGACCGAGTTCGTCGCTGGTCCTGGCTAGCTCGATCAGCTTCAGACCCATTATGGCGTCGTCGACCAAAATCGGCGGGGGCTCACCTTCGGTTATGCACGCCGCGACACCCGCGTAGAAGGCGCGATAGTCGCCCTTCTCGGTCGTAATGGTCTGATCGCGATTGTCAGCGAGCAGCACGCCAGAGCTCGACGAGCTCTCCTCATGCGCCCCGGCCTGTCCGCCATCCTTCAGCCATTGCTCCTGCGGGTCTAGGCCGCGCTTGACGAAGCTCCCCCGAGTGCCCTGGACGGCGAACCGCGGGCGCGCCGCGGCCGCAAGCAGGCTCGCCGACAGAATCGCCCGACGATCACCGTAGGCGAACGTGAGTTCGAAATAGTCGTCTGCCTTCGCGCCGGGACGCTGCATTGCGATGTCGGCGCTGATCTCATCCGGGACGCCGAACAGGACCAGCGCCTGATCAATGAGGTGCGGCCCGAGATCGGCGAGCAGGCCTGACCCCGGCCGGTCACCCTCGCGCCAGGTCTTCTTGACCTCGGCTCGCAGGCGATCCCAGCGCGCTTCATAAAGCGCGACCTCGCCGAGGCATCCGTCGCCGATCAGTCGCTTCACGGTGAGAAAGTCGCCGTCCCATCGACGGTTCAGAAACGGACACAGCATCAGTCCGCGCTCGCAAGCCATGGCGGCGAGGGTCTCGGCCTCGACCGAGGTGGTCGTGAGCGGCTTGTCGACGACGACGTGCTTGCCGGCGAGCAGGGCGGCCTGCGCCAGCGGAAAGTGGGTCTCGTTGGGCGTCGAGATGACGACTAGGTCGATCAGGTTGTCGGCGAGAAGCGCCTGGGGATGGGTGACCCGCGTTCGCGGATAGGCCGACTGCACTTCGTCCGCCCGCGACGTCGCGATCGCCGTCAAGTCGAGGCCATCAACGGCGGAGACGAGCGGCGCGTGGAACACGCGGCCTCCGAGGCCGTAGCCGATCAGGCCCGTCCGCACCGTCATAACGCCCAGCCATCGAAGCGGTAGCCGGCGGCCGCCTCGGTCAGAGCCGTTCGGAGATCGGCACTGAGTCGGGCTGCGTCGCGAGCAAGTGCTCGACGAATCGCTTCGCGACGCTGCGCATCGGCCGGTTGGCGGTCGTGAAGATCGAGGTCTCGTACTCGAGCACCGGGTCCAGCGGGATGAAGCGCAGGTCGAAGCGCGTGTCGAGGATGACCGGGAAGGGGTTGATGACGGCAACACCCTGGCCGGAGCTGACATACTCCATCGCCGTGATCGCGTCCGACGTCTCCATAACGATGTTGGGCGGGCTGCCCGACCGCCAGAGCACCCGGTCGAGCACGGCCCGCAACGGGTTGCGCTGAACGAGCGCCACCATCGGCTCGCTGCCGAACTCGGCGGACCCGATCACCGTCTTTGACGCCCAGCGATGATCCGGCCGAACCGCCACGACCAGGCGGGATCGCCGAAAGGCGCGAGCATCCACACCGAAGTCGCCTTGCGGCACCTCCGCTATCCCGACATCGACGGCACCGGTCGCCACCGTCCTTATCACGTCCATCGACGATTGAATCTCGATCGTGACGCGGACGTCCGGGAAGCGGGCTCGGAATGCCGTCACTGTTCCGGGCAACCAACAATGCGCCAGCGTCGGGGCGGTAACTATCCCTAGCCGCTCCTCGCCGTCTTCCAGCCAGCGCAGATCCTGCAGGTCCGACAGTGCCGAAAAGACCTTCGACGAGGCCTCGTAGAGTTGTAGCGCCTCCGTCGTCGGCATGACCTGGACGCCATCCCGCCGAAAAAGGCTCCGCGCCGACTTTTCCTCGATTTGCGAGATGGTCCGGCTGACCGCCGGCTGCGAAACTCCGAGGCTGCGCGCCGCCGACGAGATGCCGCCTTGCTCGATTACCGCCCGGAAAACCTCGAGGTCGCGCAAGCTCGCCCAACTTCCGGACCAGGAAGAGCGATGGGTCCGTTCGGACGGCGGCTGCGCATTGGGGTCGTCGACCATGGCAGGGGTATAAGGGACTGCGTCCGTCGCGGGATAGTCCGCGCGCATGCTCACTCACGATTCGCCGCCGAGCCATTGCCCGGGCGCTTCTCCGCGACAAGCGCCGCCACGACGCTGCCGACCTCTCCGAGATAATTTTCGGGTGCAAGCAGCGCCTTCACGTCAATACCGGCGAGCTCCGAGCGCGAGGCGAGGACCTGTTCGAAGGAAACGCCGTCGCGAAGACACTCGGCAGCTGCTTCGCGCAGCAGATGGTGCGCCTCGCCGCGGCCCCGCGTGCGAGCGACTTCCATCATCACCGCCTCACTCTGCATCATGCCGCCCGTGATGAGCGCGTTGCGGTGCATGGCGTCCGCGTCCACCTCTATCTGTCCGAGCAAACCGTCGAGCGCGGTCACGCAAGACGCGACGAGAACTCCGAACTCGGGGAGGAAATAGTCGGACACGTTGGTCGACACGGCGTCGCCCTCGTCGTCGCGCACCATGCAGTCCAGCGCCAGCGACACCCGCGAGCGAGCGAGCCGCGCCAAGCCCGCGGTCTTTTGCGCCTCCGCCGGATTGCGTTTCTGCGCCATTGTCGAGCTGCCGACGCGCCCAGCGTGGTGATCCTCGTACACCTCGCCGATCTCCGTACGCTGCAGGAATATCAGGTTGTCCGCGATCCGCTCGCAGCCTGCGGCGAGCAGGCCCAATGCGCCGACCACCTCGGCCTGGCGATCGAAATCACCGCGCCCACCGAGCTGCGGCGCCGTCAAGTCGAGCCGGGTGGCGAGTGCCGCCTCCACCTCGCGGCCGCGGCCGTTCATGCCAGCATAGGTGCCAGCACCGCCACCGGCGCGCGCAACGAAGGCGTGCTCGAGTAGCCCATAGAGTCGCTCGGCATTCCGCCTCATTTCGTCGAGCCACCCGGCGAGCTTATAGCCCCAACTGATCGGTAGCGCGTGTTGGCCGTGCGTGCGTCCGGCCTGGACGGTGCCGGCGTGCTTGCTGGCGTCGCGCGCGAGTCGATCGTTTATCGACGTCAAGCGCTTCAGGATCAGCTCGACCGTCGCCTTAAGCTGCAGCGCCTGGGTCGTGTCGAAGATGTTCTGCGTCGTCGCACCCCAGTGCAGCCAGCCGCCGGCCCCCTCGGGGCACATGTCCTCAAACAGCTTCAGAAACGGCACGAACGGGTGCTGCGCCACGCTGACCCGCACGGCCAAGTCATCGAGGTCGAAGGCGTCAACATTGGCGCTCTCGGCGATGCCATCTGCCGCGCTCCGCGGAATCACGCCGAGCTTCGCCTGCACCTCGGCAAGCGCCACCTCGACCTCGAGCCAGCGGCCCAGCGTCGCGCGCTCGCTCCAGATCACGACCGCCTCGGGATCAAACCAGTGCTTATTATAGAAGGTAATATTCATCACCGAACCTCTTTTACGAGCTGAAGGTCAAGCAGGCGACAGCGCGGCATGCGCGAAGCTGGACGACGACAAGCCTTGGCGCAAATCTGACGAATCGCGTGCTGAAGAACGCACGGCACCCGATTTGACGACACCGGAACTGCCCGGCGCGAGACTTACCGAGCATCTCTGGCGAATCGGTAACGTCACACAACTGACTGCATTCCGCGATCCGCTTCGGCCTCGCCCCCAAGCGACCCGCCCTTCCGGCACCTTCCTGTGCATTGCGCAGCCACAGCCTAGCCAACTTGCCAATCCCCCTAGCTACATTCCGAATAGACATAATGCCCATGCTATACAACCGATAACATGAAGCTTGACTCGGGCAAGGCGGCGCGCCATGAAACGGGCAAATAAGACGTGGGAGAGGGGTTATGAGAGCAGCTTTCAAAGCCATGTGCCTGGCGGGCGCCATAAGCACCGCGGTGTCGAGCGGAGCGGCGTGGGCACAAGTCGCGGACCCAGCGCCGGAAGCCACGACGGCAACGCAGACCGCGGAATCGGAGACCGCAGCTTCAGACATTGTCGTGACTGGTTCGCGCCTCACCACCGGCTTCACCGCGCCCACGCCGGTTACGGTGGCATCGGCCGATGATCTCAGAGCCGCCGCGCCCAACAACCTTGCCGACGGATTGGCTCAGCTTCCGCAATTCGCGAGCAGCAACCGCACCGCCGTGGGCGTCCCCTCGGTCGCTATCGGCACGACGGGTCAGAACCTCCTCAACTTGAGGGGGCTTGATTTTAACCGCAATCTGGTCCTTCTCGACGGCAGCGCATCGTGGCGACTAACCAGATCGGGTCGGTGGACGCGAACGTCCTGCCGCAAGGTATTGTTCGGCGCGTTGAGACCGTCACCGGCGGCGCATCGGCCGCCTACGGTTCGGACGCGATCTCCGGCGTCGTCAATTTCATCCTCGACCGCAAGTTCGAGGGCGTCAGGGCCGAAGCCAATGCAGGCATCTCGACCTATGGCGACCTGCCGACCTACCTCGCCCAGCTCAGCATCGGCAAATCCTTCATGGAAGGCCGACTGAACGTCGTCGTCAGCGGCGAGTACTGCAACCAGGATGGCCTTGACGGCGACCGCACGACCGGTCGTGACTGGTATGATCGTCCCGTAGGCCGGATCGCCAACCCGAACTTCAGCGCGACGCTCAACCCCGCGACCGGACTGCCGATCAACGGACCGCGCTTCCTCCTCGCGAACGACATACGCAGCTCGGTCGGGGCGCCGGGTGGAGTGATCGTCGGCGCCGCTGGCGTGCTGACAACCGGTCCCCTGGCGTACACGCGTTTCCTGCCGGGCGGCGCGACCACTAGGTTCGATCCGGGATCACTGACGGGCTCGGCCTTCCAATCCGGGGGCGACGGCGGCAAGGTCAATGCCTCTCTGGTGCCCAACCAGGAACGCTACAACGTCTTCGCCGGCATCAACTACGAGTTCTCCGACAGACTCTCGATGCGTGCCGACTTCATTCACGCACGAACGCACACGCTCCAGCGCGCCTTCGTCGAGCCCGAAACCGCCGCTGCGCGCTTCACGTTATTCCGGGACAACTTCTACCTGCCGGCCGCCGTCCGCGCGCAGATGGTGGCGCTCAACCTCCAGTCGATCGGGGTCGGCCGTTACGAGACGGACTTCCCGCTCGTCGAGTTAGAGTACGACACTAAGCTCTATCGCGGCAGCTTCGGTTTCGACGGCAAGCTCGGCGACTGGAATTGGGACGCCAACTATAGCTACGGTCGCACGGACCAGCGCGCGATCGAGGGAAACAACCCGATCAGTCGCAATCTCTATTCGGCCGCCGACGTCGTCGCCGACGCGAATGGGAACCCCGTCTGCCGTATCCGCACGCAGCCGGTTCCGGCGGGGCTCGATCCGGTATTCGTCGCGCAGGATCAGGCGTGCGTTCCACTCAACATCTTTGGCGAGGGGTCTCCGAGCGTTGCGGCGGTCGATTACGTACTCGGCGACACCTTCAAGGATCTCCGCCAGGAACAGCAACATCGCAGTCAATCTCAGGGGGGATCTGGGCGACACCCTGACGTTCGCGCAGACGCCGATCTCCTTTGCTGTCGGTGCGGAGTACCGTGAGGACAAGGCGAACCAGACCGCGGACGATCTCTCGCTCCTGACCAACAATTTTGCCGGCCTACGCGGCGCGCCCGCCGGTCAGAATAATCGCCAAGGGGCATACCGCTTCTTCAATCCTCAACCGTTCAACGGCCGAATTGAGGTCAAGGAGGCGTATGCTGAGATCGGCATCCCGCTGGTCGAGGACGGCATCTTTAGCCTGCTCGACGTCAATGCCGCGATCCGTTACGCCGATTACAAGACGAGCGGATTGTCGCGGTCGATCGTCTCTGGCGCGTTGACCGCGCCAACAGCTACGAGCAGCGACTTCAGCGCAACGACCTGGAAAATCGGGGGCAACTTCGCGCCAGTCGAAGACGTGCGCTTCCGCATCACTCGATCGCGTGACATCCGCTCGCCCAACATCCTCGATCTCTACAACGGAAGCCAGTTTTCGAGCAGCACGGCGACCTATGTCGCGCCACCGAACACGGTGGCCACGACGGGACCAATCTTCCAGTTGACCTTGGGTAACCCGAACCTGGTCCCCGAGAAGGCCGACACTCTGACCTTCGGCGCGGTGTTCAAGCCCAGCTTCCTTTCCGGCTTCCAGGCTTCGGTGGACTTCTACGACATTAAGCTCCGCCGAGCTATTGGCAGCCTCGCGGCGCAGCAGCAGATCGACCTTTGCGCGTCGGGCGATCAGACCATCTGCGGCTTGCAAAGCTTCTCGAACGGCGTGCTGACGGTGCTGACGCCGCCTCAGAACCTGAATGTCCAGCGAGTGCAAGGGTACGATATCGAGGCTCAGTACAACGTCGACACCGAGGCAGGCAGGTTCGGGCTGCGCGGCTTTCTCAACATCAATACTAAGGATTTCATCCAGCCTGCCGCTGGTCCGCGCATCAACCTGCGCGGTGGCGGAGCGCAGACGACTTATCTCTGGCAGCTTAACCCCAAGTGGCGTGCGACGGTCCAGTTCAACTACGAGGGGGAAACCTTCGGGTTGTTCGTCCAGGAACGCTTCATCGCCAAGTCCAAGATCGACGCCAATCTGGTCGAGGGGTGGACATCGACGAGAATGACATCCCAGCCATCGCCTACACCGACGTGACGGGCACTGCGAAGGTGAAGGGAC
>CAXTRJ010000082.1:0-10556 GCA_964246585.1 uncultured Sphingomonas sp.
AGGAGGAGCTGCTGGTCGACAAGGCCAAGCTGTCCAAGATGTGGGTCCTGCGCCGTATCCTCATGCAGATGGGCACGATCGACGCGATGGAGTTCCTGCTCGACAAGATGAAGGATTCGAAGACCAACGAGAACTTCTTCGATTCGATGAATCAATAGCGCGGCGCGGTAGCCGGCCACGTCCGGCTGACTCGCGCAAGCTCGGCCGGCGAGGCGAAGCTTCGGCCGACGGCGCAGGCTTCGCCTGTGCCGCCCTGCAAGGAGGACGGCCCAGCCATGAAGATCAATCTCGAGATCGACTGCACCCCGGAAGAAGCGCGGCGGGCGATGGGGTTGCCCGACCTGACGCCGATTCACGACCGCTATGTCGCGAGGATGAGCGAGATGATCGAGGGCGGCATCAAGCCGGAGATGCTGGAGGGGATGATCCGAAGCTGGGCGCCGATGGGCGAAGCGGGGGCCGCGTTCTGGCGTCAACTCTTCGAGAAGGCGCGCCCGGGCGGGTGACGGCGGACACGATCTTCGCGCTGTCGAGCGGGCGGCCGCCGGCGGCGATCGCGGTGGTGAGGATCAGCGGGCCGGCGGCGCTGGGGGCGGCGACGACACTGGCCGGGACGCTGCCGCCGCCGCGGGTCGCGGGCGTAAGGCGGTTGCGTGGGGCCGATGGCGAGACGCTCGACCAGGCGCTGGTCTTGTCCTTTCCCGGCCCGGCGAGCGCCAACGGCGAGGATCTGGTCGAGCTGCATCTTCATGGCGGGCGCGCGGTCGTCGCGGCGGTGTCGGCGGCGCTAATGGGGCTGGGACTCCGCCCGGCGGTGGCGGGCGAGTTCACCCGGCGGGCGATCGCGCATGGCCGGATGGACCTGGCGCAGGCGGAGGGGCTCGCCGACCTGTTGCAGGCGGAAACGGAGGCGCAACGGCGGAGCGCGCAGGCGTCGGTGGAGGGCGCGGTCGGCCGTCATATCGGCGCGTGGCGAGACCGCGTGATCGCGCTGTCGGCGCGGGTCGAGGCGCGGATCGACTTCTCCGACGAAGGCGATGTCGCGGCGACCGACCCGTCGCTCCGGGTCGAGATCGGCCGGCTGGTCGCCGAGATGCGCCGAGTGCTCGACGGGCCGACGGTGGAGCGACTGCGCGATGGCGTCAGGATCGTGATCGCCGGACCGCCCAACGCGGGCAAGTCTACGTTGTTGAATCTCTTGG
The DNA here is from genome assembly GCA_964246585.1 of uncultured Sphingomonas sp. Taxonomy (GTDB): domain Bacteria; phylum Pseudomonadota; class Alphaproteobacteria; order Sphingomonadales; family Sphingomonadaceae; genus Sphingomonas. The sequence continues at coordinate 1,203 of CAXTRJ010000082.1, forward strand.
TCGAACGCGAGGCGGCGATCGTGTCCGACATCGCCGGGACGACGCGCGATCGGATCGAGGCGCCGGTCATTCGGCAGGGGGTGGCTTACGTCATCACCGACACCGCTGGCCTGCGCGGGGAAGGCGCGGACGCGATCGAGGCGATCGGGATCAATTTGGCGGAGCGGGCGATGCGCGATGCCGACCTCGTACTTTGGCTCGGCGATGAAGATGCGCTTGGAGGAGCCGCGCCGACGATCGAGGTCCATGCCCGAGCCGACTTGGCCGAGCGACGCCGTATCCCCGCTGGCCGCGTGGCTATCGCCCGCGATGATCCAGAGTCGGTCGCTGCCTTGTGGCGGACGATCGCGGAACGGGCGGAGGAAATGCTGCCCCGTCCCGACCAGCTTGCGCTCAACCAGCGTCAGCACCGCTTATGCCTCGACGCCCTGGAGGCGTTGACAATGGCCAGCGTGACCGACGACTGGATCCTGATGGCGGAAGGTTTAAGGGCCGCTATAACCGATTTGGCCGGGGTGACGGGCCACAGCGCGACCGACTTGATGCTGGACGAACTGTTCCAGCGCTTTTGCATCGGGAAATGACGTTCCACGTGAAACAAGTCGATGTCATCGTTATCGGGGGCGGTCACGCCGGTACGGAAGCGGCGGCGGCGGCGGCGCGTCGTGGCGCTCGCGTGTTGCTGGTGACGTTCGATCCCGACCAAGTCGGGGCGATGTCATGCAATCCCGCGATCGGCGGCTTGGGCAAGGGGCATATCGTCCGTGAGGTGGACGCGTTCGACGGACTGATCGCGCGGGCGGCCGATGCCGCCGCGATCCACTACCGAATGCTCAACCGTAGCAAGGGCAAGGCGGTCCAGGGTCCACGGGTGCAGGCCGATCGTCTCCGCTACGCCGTGGCGATCCGGACGATGCTGGCCGGCGAGGGCAATGTCACTATCATCGCCGGCGAGGTCGTCGACCTGCGGGTCAGTGGCGACCGGGTCACCGGGGTTGTGTTAGCCGACGGTGGCGTTATCCCGGCTAATGCGGTCGTGCTGGCGTCGGGTACCTTCCTTGGCGGGCGCTTGTTTCGTGGATCGATGCGCGGCGAGGGCGGCAGGACGGGTGAGCGCGCCGCCACCAGGTTGGCGAGCCGGCTTCGCGCGCTCGACCTGCGGGTCGCTCGATTGAAGACGGGCACGCCACCGCGGCTGGACGGTCGGACGATCGACTGGGCCCGTCTCGAACGCCAGCCCAGCGACCGCGAGCCGTGGCGCATGTCGCCGATGACCGAGGGTGACCGATTGCCCCAAGTCGATTGCGCCATCGCGCATACCACGCCGGCGACGCATGACATCGTGCGCGGCGCGCTTGATCGGTCGCCGATGTTCACCGGCGCGATCGAGGCGGGCGGTCCGCGCTATTGCCCGTCGATCGAGGACAAGGTCGCGCGCTTTGCCGACCGTGATCGGCACCAGTTGTTCCTTGAGCCGGAGGGCTTGTCGACGACGACCGTTTATCCCAACGGCATCTCGACCTCGCTGCCCGGTGATGTCCAGCAAGCGATGATCGCGTCGGTGCCGGGGCTGGAGCGCGCGGCGATCGTCCAGCCGGGGTACGCGGTCGAGTATGATTATCTCGATCCGCGCGGGTTGCGTCCGACGCTCGAGACGCGCGCCATGCCGGGACTGTTCTGCGCCGGCCAAGTCAATGGGACGACGGGGTATGAGGAAGCGGCCGGGCAGGGACTGGTCGCGGGGCTCAATGCCGCGGCGGTTGCGCTTGATCTGGAGCCGGTGTTGGTCGACCGGACCACCAGCTATCTCGGCGTGATGATCGACGATCTCGTCGTCCAAGGCGTGACCGAACCCTATCGCATGTTGACCGCGCGCGCCGAGTATCGGCTGGCGTTGCGGGCCGATAACGCCGAAACGCGTCTGGGCGACGTGGCGCGGCGCGCGGGCGTGTCGGCGGCGCGACGTCACCGTTACCAGGCGCGTGCGCGGGGGCGGGATGATCTGCAAGCGCTCTTGTCAGAGCGTTTGACGGCGGACGACGTGATCGGCCGAGGGGTGCGTGTCGCGCGCGACGGTTCGCGTCGGTCGGTGGCGGATTGGCTCGCGGTGGTGGGCGATAGCTGGCGGATGGTGGTGCCGGATGCGGCCATGATCGCCGATGCCGACCTGCTCGAGGAGGTCGTCGAGGATGCGCGGTACGCGCCGTATCTGGCCCGGCAACAGGCCGAGCAGGCGCGATTGGCGCGTGACCGGGGGGTGATGCTTCCGACCGACCTGGACTACCGCGCGATCGCCGGGCTCTCGACCGAGATGATCGAGCGACTGGAAGCGGTTCGACCCGAGACGCTCGACATGGCTAGTCGCATCCGGGGTATCACGCCGGCGGCGATGACCGCGATCCTGCTCGGTACGGCGAAGAAGGCGGCGTGACCGAAGAAGACGGCCAAGCCTGGATCATGCAACGCTGGCCCGCGGCGAAGCCGGCGTTGACGTATCTGGCCGAATGCGTGCGGGCGGAGAATGAACGCCAGAACCTGATCGCCCGGTCGACGGTCGACCGAATCTGGACACGCCATGTTGTGGACTCCGCGCAACTGGCGATCTTGGCGCCGGTTACCGAAACTACATGGATCGACGTTGGCACGGGTGGAGGCTTTCCGGGCCTGGTATGCGCGATCCTGCGCCCCGAGCCGTTCATCCTGGCCGAGCCTAGGCGTAAGCGCGCCGACTTCCTGCAAGCGATGGTCGACGCGATCGGCTTGAAGGCCCGCGTGGCGGTGCACACAGGAAAAATCGAAGGCGTGGCGGTCGTTGCCGGCACGATCTCAGCCAGGGCGGTCGGGTCGATCTCCACGATGCTGGCTATGTGCGCCGGATGTATCGTCCCGACCACCACGATCGTGTTGCCGAGAGGCCGAGTCGATCACGATGATGTTGCACAGTGTCGACTGACATGGGATATGGTGTTCCACGTGGAACACAGCGTCACCGACTTTGCGTCGGAAATCGCCCTAATCAGCCAGGTGAAGCGCAAGTGACCCGGATTGCCGTCGCGAACCAAAAAGGCGGCGTTGGCAAGACGACGAGCGCGATCAACCTCGCGACGGCGCTGGCCGCGACCGGATTGCGAGTGTTGCTTATCGACCTCGATCCGCAGGGCAATGCGTCGACCGGGCTTGGCATCCCGCACTCGGCCCGGACCCGGTCGATATATGACGTGCTGATCGGGCGGCTGTCGCCGGACCAAGCAGCGATCCCGACCTCGGTGCCGCGGCTCGACATCGTTCCCGCCACGGTCGACCTGTCCGGGGCGGAGATCGAGTTGGTCGAGATGGACGAGCGGACGCATCGGCTAGCGCGGGCGTTCGAGCGTCGGCCGCCGCGCTGGGACGTGACGCTGATCGACTGCCCGCCGTCGCTGGGACTGCTGACGATCAACGCCATGGTCGCGTCTGATGCGCTGCTGGTGCCGTTGCAGTGCGAGTTCTTCGCGCTGGAGGGACTCAGCCAGTTGCTCAACACCGTTGAACGCATCCGCTTGCGGTTCAATCCCGGCTTGTCGATCCTCGGCGTGGCGCTGACGATGTACGATCGTCGCAATCGTCTGACCGACCAGGTCGCCGCCGACGTCCGCGCGGTGCTCGGCCGGGTCGTGTTCGACACCGTCATCCCACGAAACGTGCGGTTGTCGGAGGCGCCGAGTCATGGCCTGCCGGCGTTGATTTACGACCATCGCTGCGCCGGGTCGGAAGCCTATATCGCTCTGGCCCGCGAATTGATCACGCGCCTGCCGCAACCGGCGCAGGCGGCATGAGCGAGGGTTCGCGTCGCGCCCGCTCGGGCCTAGGCCGCGGCCTGAACGCCCTGCTCGGTGATATCGCGCGCGAGGAGCCGGTGAACGCGAGCGGCGACGCCTCGCCCGGCGTCAGGATGCTGGCCGTCGGTGCGATCACGCCGCATCCCGACCAGCCGCGTCGCCACTTCGACGACGCTTTGCTCGAAGAATTGGCGCAGTCGATCGCGTTGCGTGGCGTGGTCCAGCCGATCGTCGTCCGGCCGCATGGCACCTCGTATCAGATCGTCGCCGGCGAGCGTCGCTGGCGCGCGGCGCAGCGGGCGCGGTTGCACGAGGTGCCCGTCGTCGTCCGCGACTTCGACGACGCCGAGACGCTGGAAGTCGCGCTGGTCGAGAATATCCAGCGCCAGGATCTGAATGCGATCGAGGAAGCGCAGGCCTACCAGCGGCTTATCGGCGAATATGGCCATACGCAGGAGGCGCTGGCCAAGATCGTTCACAAATCTCGCAGCCACGTTACCAACCTGCTCCGCCTGCTCGACCTCCCGGACGGGGTGCAGCAGCGGTTGGTCGACGGGTCGTTGTCGATGGGGCATGCCCGCGCCATCCTGGGCAGCGACGACATCGAGGCGCTGGCCGACCGCATCGTCGCCAAAGGCCTATCGGTGCGCGATACCGAGCGGCTGGCGCGCGAGAACAAGGGCCGCGCTCGCTCGTCCAGCAGCTCGGCGGTACCCGATGCAGATATCGCGGCGCTGGAGAACCAGTTGGCCGACCTGCTCGGGCTGTCGATCAAGATCGCCCATAGCGAGCGTGGCGGAACGCTGACGCTGGGCTATGCCACGCTCGACCAGCTCGACATGGTTTGCCAGCGCTTGAGCGGCGAGCCGATCTAGCGCTGGCCCGATCTAGCGACGCGCGATCCGGCGGGTGACGGCGAGCGTCGCCTGACCGGCGAGTACGTCGCCGGCGTTGCCCGGCGCCATCGTCGCGCGCTCCGCCTCGCGCAATCGCGCCATCGCGTCGGCGATCGCCGGTCCGGTCCAGCGACGCAGCGCCCGCGCGGTCGAGGCCTCCTCGCGGAAGTGGATACGGTGGCGCTTCATCACCGCGTCGACCGCGTTGCCGCGGTCGAGGTCGACGCGCATCTCCGCCAAAGTAAGCAGCCGTCGGTTGAGCTGACGCAACCAGGCGATCGGGGACGCGCCGGCGGTCGCCAGCCGGCCGAGCTCGACGCCGAGCGCCGCCGGATCGCCATCGACCACCGCCGTTACCGCGCGCGCGATCTCGCTATTGCCCATGTCCGCGCCGACCGCGTCCAACGCGACCTCGTCGAGGTCGGCGGGACGGCCCTCGTCGGCGTCGAGGTACAGCGCCAGCTTCTCGATCTCGCGCGTTATCACCGCGCGGTCGCCGCCCGCCGCCTCGGCCAGTCGTGCCGCCGCCCCGGCGGTGGCGCGAAGCCCGTGGTCGCGCGCGATGGCGGCGGCGAGCTTGGCCGCCTCCGCGCCGCTCGGGGCGTAGCAGGCGTGAACCAGCGCGAGGGGGGAGTCCAAGGCCAGCTTGACGATCCTGGCGGTCGTCTTGACCGATGGGGCCAGCGCTACGACGGGGTTGCCGACGCGCTCGGCCGATAGCAGCGCCTCCAGGGCGGCGAGCGACTCATCGCCAACGCCGGCCACGCGGATGTGCCGCGCGCCGCCGAACAGCGACAACGACGCGGCCTCGTCCGCCAGCCGCGCCGGGTCGTTCTTGAGCGTGGCGCCGTCGAGGTCGACGCGCTCGGCCTCGGCCCCCATGGCGCGCGCTAGGCGAGCGGCGAGTTCGGCCGCGCTGGCCTCGTCGGGGCCGTAGAGGAGATAGAGCCTGATGTCGGCCGGCGGCTTGTCGAGCGCGGCGGCGATGCGCCGGGCGTCGGCCTTCATGGCGCGACCGGCTGATCCGGGACCGGCTGGCTCGCGGCGGGCTGGTCAAAAACCGGCTGATCCGAGGTGGGTCCGTCGCGGGCGAAAAGCGCGACACGCGCGACGATCTGGTTGGCGACGATCCCGGCCAATCGTTCCAGCGCGGTGTTCTCGGCGGCGATCGTCGCGTACTCGGATTGAACGACGTCGATGCCGGCGTCCGACCCGGCGGTGGCGTCGAGCAGCACCGCGTTGCTCGTCGCGTCGACCAAGCGGTAACGCGCGCGCAGGATTCGGCGTTCGCGCGTGACGCTGTCATCGCGGCGAACGCCCAGCCCGGTGATACGGTCGTCAAGGCGAACCTCGAGGCGGTAGCGCGGCGCGCCCGATGCCCCGATCCGGTCGCGCAGGGCGTTCGCGACGAGCCAGCCGCCCTTGCCCTCGATCGGGGCGACGTCGACCTGCGACAAGGTCGTCGCGACCGCGCCTCCCCCGCCGCCGCCGTACAGTGGGCGCAGGCCGCACCCGGCGAGCAGGACGCAGGCGAGTAGGACGACCCGCTTCATGCGACGAGGTTCACGAGGCGGTCGGGGACGACGACGATCTTGCGCGGGGGTTTGCCGGCGAGGAAGAGCGCGACCTTGTCGGAGGCCAGGGCGGCGGCCTCGACCTGTTCGCGGGGCGCGCCCTTGGGCAAGACCAGCGTGTCGCGCAGCTTGCCGTTTACCTGCACCGCGACCGTCACTTCGTCGTCGACCAGCAGCGCCGCATCGACGACTGGCCAGGGTGCGTCGGCGATCAGGCCGGCGCCGCCCGACGCCGCCCACGCTTCTTCGGCTAGGTGCGGCGCCATCGGGCTGGCGAGCAACATCAGCGTCGCGACCGCGTCATGGCGCGAGGCGCTGGGGGCCGCGCGCTCGACCGCGTTGGTCAGCTCGTAGAGCTTGGCGACGGCCTTGTTGAACTGCAGCGCCTCGATGTCGCTCGCGACGCCGGCGATCGTGCGATGGACGCGGCGGTCGAGGTCGAGGTCGACGTCGCGGTGCGCGCCGCCTCCGCCACGTTCGGCCTGTCCGTCGAACAATCGCCACAGCCGCTGGACGAAGCGCCACGCGCCCTCGATGCCGGCCTCGCTCCACGGCAGGTCGCGCTCGGGTGGCGAGTCGGACAGCATGAACCAGCGCACCGCGTCGGCGCCATACTGGTCGACGATCGGTTCGGGATCGACGGTGTTCTTCTTCGACTTCGACATCTTCTCGATGCGACCGATCGTGACGGGTAACCCGGTTTCTATCTCGGTCCCGTCGCGGACCTCGTCGGGGCCGAGCCAGCGCGGGTCGTTGCCGGTGCTGCGATAAGTCTCGTGCGTCACCATGCCTTGGGTGAACAGGCCGGCGATAGGTTCGGCGATGTCGAGCTTGCCGATGTGCTTGAGCGCGCGGGTCAGGAAACGGGCGTAGAGGAGGTGCAGGATCGCGTGCTCGACGCCGCCGATATACTGGCCGACGGGAAGCCACCTCTCCGCCGCGACCCGGTCGAACGGACGATCGCCGGGCTGGCTGGCGAAGCGGATGAAGTACCAGGAAGAATCGACGAACGTGTCGAGCGTGTCGGTCTCGCGCGTCGCGTCCCCGCCGCATGATGGGCAGGCGACATGCTTCCACGTCGGGTGGCGGTCGAGCGGATTGCCGGGGAGGTCGAACGATACGTCCTCGGGCAGGACCACCGGCAATTGCTCGCGCGGCACCGGCACCGCGCCGCAAGAGGCGCAGTGGACGATCGGGATCGGCGTGCCCCAGTAACGCTGGCGCGATACGCCCCAGTCGCGCAGGCGATGGACGGTGGTGCCCTCGCCCCAGCCCTCGCCCTCGGCGCGCGCAATCACCGCATGCTTAGCGTCGGCGACGGTCATGCCGTCAAGGAAACGAGAGTTCACCAGCGCGCCGGGGCCGGTGTAGGCGGTGTCGTCGGTGAACACCGGGTCGCTCACCTCGCCGTCCGACACGACGCGGCGGACCGGCAAGTCGTACTTGCGCGCGAAGTCGAGGTCGCGCTGGTCGTGCGCCGGGACGCCGAACACCGCGCCGGCGCCGTATTCCATCAGCACGAAATTGGCGATGTAGACGGGCAGGCGCCAGTCCGGGTCGAAAGGATGCGTGACGGTCAGGCCGGTGTCGAAGCCCAGCTTCTCCTGCGTGTCGAGCTCGGCCGCGGTGGTGCCGCCTTGCTTGCAGCGTGCGATGAAGGCGGCGGCGTCGGCGCTGTTATCGGCGATGTGCCGTGCGAGGGGGTGGTCGGCGGCGACCGCGACGAAGCTCGCGCCGAAAATCGTGTCGGGGCGGGTGGTGAACACTTCGACCTCGCCCGTCAGCGTCGGCGGCGACGACAAGGCGAAGCGGAATTTGAGCCCTCGGCTCCGCCCGATCCAGTTCTCCTGCATCAACCGGACCTTGTCGGGCCAATCCTTGAGCTCGCCCAACCCTTCCAGCAGCTCGTCGGCGAAATCGGTGATGCGTAGGAACCACTGGTTAAGCTTGCGCTTCTCGACGATCGCGCCCGATCGCCAGCCGCGGCCGTCGATGACCTGCTCGTTGGCCAGCACGGTCATGTCGACCGGATCCCAGTTTACCGAGGACTCCTTGCGGTAGACCAAGCCGGCGGCGAGCAGGTTGAGGAACAGCGCCTGTTCGTGGCCGTAATAGTCCGGCTCGCACGTCGCCAGCTCGCGCGTCCAGTCAAGCGCGAAGCCGAGCCGCTTGAGCTGCGCCTTCATCGTCGCGATGTTGGCGCGGGTCCAGGCGCCTGGATGAACGCCCTTCTCCATCGCCGCGTTCTCGGCGGGCATGCCGAACGCATCCCAGCCCATCGGGTGGAGCACCTCGTGCCCGGTCATCCGGCGATAGCGCGCCAGCACGTCGCCCATGGTGTAGTTGCGGACGTGGCCCATGTGGATGCGCCCCGACGGGTAGGGAAACATCTCCAAGACGTAGGAGCGCGGCTTGGGCGAGGCGTCGTCGGCGGCGAACGTCCGCCGATCGTCCCACACGCCTTGCCAATGCGCGTCCGCTTTTAGCGCGTTGAAGCGCGACGTCACCGTGTCAGCCGGCGAGCGAGCCGCGGCGCAAGTCCCTCGCCCGCGTCAGAATAATGTCCTCGAGCTTCTGGGTGGTGGCGGCGGCGACTGGGGCGGCGACCCACTGGCCACCGCGGCTGACCTCGCGCAGCGCGGCGACGCGCACCGCGTCCGCGCGCAGATCCTGGTCGAGGATCGACACCGTCACCTTCATCCGCTCGCTCGGCAGCTGCGGGTTGACGTACCAGTCGGTGACGATGACGCCGCCGTTGGAGTCGGTCTGGACCAGCGGCATGAAGCTGAGCGTGTCGAGCGTCGCGCGCCACAGATAGCTGTTGACCCCGATCGTCGTCACGCGCGACGCGGCGAGGTCGGCGCTGGAGCGATCGCTGCCTCCACCACAGGCTGTGAGCGCAAGGACGAGGGCGGTGGCGAGAGCGGGACGGAAGCGGCGGGTCATGGGCAGGGTTCCGAACGCAAGGACTGAAGGATAGCGCTTGGCTCTATAGACAGCCGCCCGCCCTCGCAAGCGCGCCTCCCGCTATCCGGAATGGAGGCCGTTGTGGGTCTGGTGCAACAC